>MGVA01000001.1 GCA_001800245.1 Elusimicrobia bacterium RIFOXYA12_FULL_51_18
TGGCCTCCTACTGGTGTATTTTACTGCTTTTTTACACCTTAGGTCGGCCTAAAAAGCGGTCCAGTTTTTCCCGCCTATTATACTTATGTCTGATGCGGTTCTCAATGCTTGGGTATGTTAAAAAAGCCCGGGGGCGTACTAAACGCCTCCGGGCCTTTGAATACCGACATTATTTATTTAGCGAAGTAAGGGTGTTGAAGATATGGCTTTTTCTCCGGCTTGCTTTCTGTTTTTTTGACTTCCATCTCCGCGACCAGTATTGATGGCGCGATTATAGTGCCGGGGGTGCTCCAGTTGGGATAATAGACATACAGCTCTTTTGAAACCAGCGCGATATCCCGCAGCGCGCGCAGGCTTGTGCCGGTAAACTCCACTCCGTGGACCGGTTCTTCCCGGCCGTCCTTCACGTAAACCCGGTAAGCGCTGAACGGTTCTGACAGGCTGTCCAATCCCTTTACCAGGAGGCAGTAATCCAGCTCCTGTTCCCGGCATACTTCCAATAGCTTGGTTTTAAGATCGGCTTCGGGTACCACTTTCGCGGGATTCCCCTCGGCCTGGATGAATATGTTGGAAGGCGAGCCGGCGGCGTATTCGTTGAAGTCGGCACGCCCGTGGCCGTTGGATTTTTTGAAATCGCGGGTGGCCGCGCGGGACATGTAATAGTCGAGAAGCTTGCCTTTTTCCACTAGCTTCAGCTTCTGGGCCGGCACGCCTTCGTCGTCCACCTCATAAGAGCCTATCAGAGGCTTGCCCTCATAGTAGCGCGCGAAAGGGTCGTCCGTGACGGCCAAGAAAGGCGAGAGTACGCGCATATCCAGGCGTTCCACCAGGGCGCCGGCGCGCCGATAGACTGATTCGCTGGACCAGCTGTTGGGAGTGGTCCAGACTTCGCGCGGGTTGGAAATATTCTGGACAAGGAAATGATCGAAGAATTTTCCGGCAGCGTCCTTATCGAAGAGCACGGGTCCTATATAGGCCTTGATCTGGGAGGACTTGTCCATTTCCGAAAGTCTCTTACCGATGGTCTCGGCTTTTTCAAGGAGCGTTTCCAGCGCCGGCGCGTCTTTCGCCAGGCAGAAAGCAGCGTCTCCGCCGCCGGAAATAATGAACCCGTCCGGGGCATAGGCCTTTGCCTCGATGTTAATGGCGCCCAGGCAGTCGGGCTTCTTGAAGGCTGAGCCGTTGCTGTCCAGGAACCGGGCGGAACCGGACTGGAAGCTCAGGCTCACCCTGGAGTACTTAACGGCTGGGTATTTAAGAAAGACCGCCGATACTTTGCGGATATTCTCGCGCCATAGATCCGCGTCCAGGGTCTCGGTCTTGGGGTCCAAAAACAGTTCGAACGGCGCCTGGGGCGTCATGTCGTCGAAAAGCTCCGTGATGTTCTTGGATTCCTTGTAGGCTTTTTTCTTTGAATGCGTCTCAAGGGCTTTTTTGTAGGCCTTGTCGGTGGTTGCCCAAATGGAGTAACGCAGGCTGTCGTAGCTGTCGCCGCCTAGCGAGAGCGACCAGTCGTTCTCGGTTTGGTACCCGGACCACCTGTCGGGCGCGTAATTGCTGTTGTCGAACGCCGGGTTGCCCACGCGCAGGTCTGTCTTAAGGCGGCGGTACGGAGAAACGTACATCGACTCAACGGCGCCGAAACTGGCGGACACGTTAAGCGATTGGCCCTCCAGCACTTCGTAGGAGAGAGCGTAAGGCTTCTGCAATTCGCCCATTTGTAGTTTCGCCATGCTCCGCGACATCTCGTCCTTCATGGCTTTGAATACCGCGTCGCCCGCAGGTATTGCGGCGCCGGCGGAAAGCGCGAAAGAAAGCGCTAAAGAAGAGACGATCAGTGTTTTAGCAGCGTGATTTTTCATATATTAGCTCCTTTCTCTTTCCTTATTGTTTATCATGCAGCGGCGGTTCCAGCACGGGCGGTTTTTCCTGGGATTTCTGGGATTTTTCCACTTCCATTTCCGTGATAAGGAGACTGGGAGAAACGCATGAAACCGGAACCCAGCCGGATTCTGCGCCGCAGGTGCCGTTGAAGATGTCGGTGTCGTCGGCCGCCGCCGTGACCTTGCTGAGGCTGGTCAGAGGCGTGCCGACTATGTCCACTCCCCGGACCACTTCGTCGGGGCGGCCGTCGGTATAAATGCGGTATACCAGCAGGGGCAGGACTTTAAAGGCCTGCGGGCCGCCGCGGCCGATGTTAGTGAAGCCGCCTGAGATGTCGTCAAAGACCAAGCCGAAGGGCTTGCCCTGTTTTTTGCATTCGTCTATCAACATCTGGCGGAGTTCCGCGTAGGAAACGGTCTTTGAAGCTTCCACCATGGTGTTGCCCATCCGGGATACCGTGGCGCGTCCGGACGAGCGCCGGCCGTGGCCGTTGGATTCTGGGAAGTTGCGTATGGGCGAGCGGTTCATGAGGAAACCCTTGAGGACGCCGTTCTCGATAAGAGTGGCGCGTTGGGCCTTTACCCCTTCGTCGTCGTACTTGTAATAGCCCCGGAGCGAGCGGCCCTTGTAGTCCTTGAGATTCGGGTCGTCATAGAGCGTTATGATATCGGAGGTCACCTTCTGGCCGATCTTCTTGGAGAAAGTCTGGCCTTCGTCCTCCAGCTTCTGCCGATGGCCCTCCAGGCGGTGGCCGATGATCTCATGGAAATATACGCCGGCGGCGCGTCCTTTAAGGATGGCGGGCCCGTGGAAAGGTTCCACTATGGGAGCGGTTCTCAGCGCCTTCAGTTCGGTGATGGCTTTGTCGATGTCGGTCAGGACCTTTTCATCGGAAGGCATTTCCGCGTACTCCGCGCCGTTGTACCGCTCGCCACGCTGCAGTTCCATGCCGTCGGTAGTCCGCGACATCAGGCTGAAAGCCAGGGTGATATAGTTATTGCCGGTCTTTACCCGCGTGCCTTCGCTGTTAACGATCCACCTGTTCTCCGTCTTCGCGCTGAAGCTGACGCCGGAATCGTAAATGAAAGGGTAGTCCTTGAACTTGGCCGAAAATTTGTTCAGTCTCTCTTTCCAGACCTTCTTATCCATGGCCGGGAGGGTGACGGTTTCGTAGAACTGCTCCGGCTTGGCGGGCGCGAAGTCCGGAGAGGCGTCCTCTTCCTGTGCGGTTACGGCCTTGTTCATCTGGACCTTTGTGAAATTCGCCTGCGCTTTCTTAAAGGCCTTGTCGGTGTATTCCCAGATGCGCGCCTGCAGCGCGTCCTCGTTCTCATCTACGGCCACCGGTAGGTTCTGGCTCTGGGCGTAATTGGTCCAGGCGGACTCTCCTTTTACCTGGTGGGTGTTGTCCATTTCCGGGTTATTCACGCGCATCTCTATGTCCAACTTGCGGTTGGTGTAGTCGGAATCTCCGTCCATGGCGCCCATTTTGGAGCCGAGGTAGTATGATTTTGCTTCGATTATCTCGTAGCCCAGAAAATAAAGCGGCACTTTCTCCGCGTTCTTGAATTCCTTGAATGACCGGTTCAGTTCCTTGGTTAGGGCGTTCATCACCGCGTCGGTCTGGATATCGTCCGCGAAAACCGCCTGTCCCAGAATAAAATACGTCAGGAAAAAAAATGTCTTAAACATGCCGCCTCCATGATATATGCTTGAACTGTCTGCGGAGGGTTAGAAAGCCCGTCCGATTCAGGTGAAACTGCTGCAATGTGTCCGCCTGCGGCTCATATCCCCGTATCTCCGGAAGAGGCGCAGCCACATCAGGTTTTTTGCCGGTGGCGAATTATTCGGTCTTCCATTGCAAGCGTTGTTCAGCCCCGTTGACTGGATAAATTATACATAAAAATCACAAGCCGCTTTTGCGGAGAAGTTGATTTGAAGGCTTCGGCGGTTCCGCATGGCGCGTTCGTATGGACATATATCGTGTTTGCGTGATTATGGCGTCAAGCCCCGGAAGTTCTGGAAATATTTCCTTGACTTTAAGCAAATGTTCCAGCGCCATGCCGAAGTTTCCGGTGTTGTAGTATATTTCTGCAAGCGCCAGATGTGAATAGTGAAATTTTGTGTCCATAGCCAGCGCTTTTTTGTATTGCTCAATGGCTTCCGGAAGCCTGCCTGCGGTGGCTAGCGCGTTGGCCAGATTATGATGGGTCTGCGGATAATAATCGTTCAGGGCTAGCGCGCGTTTATAGGCCTCTATGGCTGAGGTAATGTCGCCCCGCTGCGATAAGGACATAGCAAGATTATTCCAGGTTTTTGCGGAGGACGGTTCGTTGGCCAGCACGAAACGTGAGTAGGTTTCCGGATCGCGCCAGTTTCGGTTCCTTTTGTAGGTCGCCGGAGCTAGCGCCGCGGCGGCGCACAGGGCTGTTATGGCGAACACCTTACGGCTTTTTCCGCCGTTGACCGCGGCAGCGATCAACATTATAAAGGACATGGAAGGCAAATAGAACCAGTGTTCCCACATCAGCGCGTTTATTTGCGCGACGAGATTGCTCATCGGCGCATAGGATATAAGAAAAAATCCCAATGCCAGCGCCGGCAAAGTGGCGCGCAGGCGCCAGCTTCGCAGCGCCCAGAACGTAGTCAGGACCAGGGCCGCGGCGGGAATCCAAACCTTGTGCGCTAAAAAGCTGGTGAAAAGCGGCCAGTTCCGTTCAGGGTGTAGTCCGACTGGATAAAAAAATATGCGAACGCCTTCCCCCAGCACGCTGAGCAGCGTATATACCCTGTAAATAAAATGCTCGGTGAAGATGTTGGCGGAGCCGTAGAAATTGAGCGTGCCTCCGAAATTAAGCGCCGTCAGGCGCAATATGATGTAAACACAGGTGATAATCCATAGCGGCAGATGTGTTTTAGCCAATTGTCCCCAGCCGGGAAGGGGAAGAGCGCGCGAGCGCATCCAGGCCGCATGTAAGAGGAGAGCCAGCGGCGCGGCGACTACGGCGCTTTCCTTGGAGAAAAGCCCGAGCAGGAGGCAGAAATTAGCTAAGAGCAGCCATCCCGCTGCCGGCGCCAGTTCCGAACGCCCTTCGGTTTCGCGCCGGCGCAAACCGGCCAGTAACAGGCACAGAACAGCTATTACGAAAAAAGAGTACATCGGACTTTGTGTCCCGCTGGGTTGAGTAATTTCTTCCACGTGGATCGGATGCAGTGTCCACGCCAGCGCTCCGGCCGCGGCGGGCACAATCCCCAGTTGAGGGATGAAGGCGTAAAGCAGCCACGCGAACAATGTTCCAGTCAGGCCGTGCAGAGCGGTGTTTGCCAGGTGGTATGGCCATACCTGTCCGCGGCCCGAGATACCGGTTATCGCCATATACAATGTGGTTTGGAGCGGCCGGTAAAAATTGCAAGTCGCTCCGGCGCCGTCCATAAGATTGCCGCTGAACACCTCGGGCAGATATTTCCAGTCGTCAAGATAACGGTTGCGGGTGATGATGTTTTCATCATCGCCATAAAGGAACGTATTGTGGAAGGAATTGGAGTACACCAGAAGGGAGGCCAACAGCGGCAGCAGCAATAACAGCATGCTTTTGCGCCGTTTCCCGGCACGCGGCGCAGTTTTCTCTATATCGTTGCCGATATTATTTTTATCCATTTTGAAAAATAGTCATATTTTATAGGTGCAAACAGCTACAATTGAACCATATTTGAAACTTCAAATAAAAGCCCCGCGAAACGTTTTCCTAGCACCGTAACATATTAAGTGCTTGGACTGGCTTTGGTGCGGTATTCATGGTTCGTTCCTGCTTGCTCTATAAAGTGCGCGCGGCAATGATAGTTCCGGTTCGTTCTATTTACCTGCGCCCCGCTATTTAGTACCATATAAATAAGGTCTCTATCAATAAAGTTAATAGACAACAGGCCTTGGCCTCGCTGCACGGGGCCATATTCCATACCTCTAGGAGCTATACAATTATGTCCAAGTCGGCCACTATGAAAAAAGCAAAAAAATCCGTTAAATCCGTGAAAGCAGGCAAGATGGTATATTTCTTCGGCGGCGGCAAAGCCGAAGGCAAAGCATCGATGAAAAATTTACTCGGCGGCAAGGGCGCGAACCTAGCCGAGATGGCCGGCCATCCCGATCTTCGCCTGCCCGTTCCCCCCGGTTTCACGCTTACCACCGAGATCTGCACCTATTACTGGGCCAACAGGCGCTCCTACCCCAAGACCCTCCGGCAGGACGTGGACAAGAACCTCCGCAGGGTGGAAGAGATAACCGGTAAGAAATTCGGCGACGCGGAAAACCCTCTGCTCGTTTCCGTCCGTTCCGGCGCCCGCAGCTCCATGCCGGGCATGATGGAGACCATTCTTAACTGCGGTCTCACCGAAGGCACGATCCCCGGGCTGGTAAAACTCACCAAGAACCCCCGCTTCGTCTATGACTCTTACCGCCGCCTGATCATGATGTATTCCGACGTTGTCATGGAAAAGGCCGCCGGTATAGAACCCGAGGACGACAAGGGCATACGCAAGCAGCTTGAGCGCATCATGCACGACATGAAGAGCAGGAAAGGCGCCAAGTCCGATACCGACCTCACCGCCGAAGACCTGAAGGAGCTCTCCGTCCTGTTCAAGGCCAAGGTTAAAGAAGTGATCGGTAAAGAATTCCCCGACAATCCCATGGACCAGCTGTGGGGTTCTATAGGCGCCGTGTTCGCGTCCTGGATGGGCAAGCGCGCCGTTTCCTACCGCCGCATCGAAGGCCTCCCCGCCGAATGGGGCACGGCCGTCAACGTGCAGGCCATGGTGTTCGGAAATATGGGCGAGGATTCCTCCACCGGCGTGGGTTTCACCCGCAACCCCGGTACCGGCGAGAACGCCTTTTTCGGTGAGTTCCTGGAGAACGCCCAGGGCGAGGACGTGGTGGCCGGCATCCGCACCCCGCATCCCATCAACGAATCCAGCCGCAACGATCAGTCCAGGAACCTCAAGTCCCTTGAGCAGTTGATGCCCGTGGCCTACAAAGAACTGGCCGCCATACGCGCCAAGCTTGAGAAGCATTATCACGACATGCTCGACATTGAGTTCACCATAGAGAAAGGCAAACTCTGGATGCTGCAGTGCCGCGTCGGAAAGCGCAACGGCCTGGCCGCGGTGCGCATGGCCCTGGACATGCATAAAGAGAAACTCGCCACGAAGGAAGAGGCGGTGATGCGCGTTTCCCCGGACCAGCTGGACGAACTGTTGCACCCCATCCTCGACCCCAAGATCGAGCTCGCCACCAAGCCGATAGGCAAGGGCCTTCCAGCGGGCCCCGGCGGCGCAATGGGGATGATAGTTTTTACGGCCGAAGAGGCCGTTAAGTGGAAGAACGAAGGTAAAGACGTTATCCTGGTCCGCGAAGAGACCAACCCCGAAGACGTGGAAGGCATGAGGGCGGCGAAGGCCATCCTAACCGCCCGCGGCGGCATGACCTCCCACGCGGCCCTCGTTGCCCGCGGCTGGGGCAAATGCTGCGTGGTGGGCTGCGCCGACGTAAAGATCGACCTGAAAGAAAGGACCCTCAACCTGGGCGGCGAAGCCCTCAAGGAAGGCGACTGGATCTCACTGAACGGTTCCCGCGGCTTGGTCTATACCGGCAAGATCCCGCTGGTCGAACCCGGCGGAGTCACCATGGCGATGCTCCAGGAATTCCTGAAGATCTGTAATTCCATCCGGGCGCTGAAAGTCTGGACCAACGCGGATACTCCCGCCGATTCCACCCAGGCCCGCATCTACGGCGCCGAGGGTACCGGCCTGTTCCGTATCGAACACATGTTCTACGGCAAGGGTTCCGATGAGGCGCTGTTCAAGTTGCGCAAGATGATCATGTCGAAGACCCTTGAGGAGCGCAAAGCCGCCCTCAACGAGCTCTTCCCCCACATGAAGAACGATATCAAAAAGACGCTGAAGGTGATGGAAGGGCTCCACGTGACCATCCGCCTTATGGACCCCCCGCTGCACGAATTTGTGCCGCAGCAGAAGGCGAAGCTGGAAGAGCTGGGCAACGCCCTCGGCATTTCCTTCGAGGAACTTGAAACCCGCGCCAACGGCCTGCACGAGTCCAACCCGATGATGGGGCACCGCGGCGTCCGTCTGGGCGTCACCTACCCCGAGATCACCGAGATGCAGGCGCGCGCGATATTTGAAGCCGCGGCCGAGCTCCACAAAGAAGGCGTGAAAGTATTCCCGGACATCATGATCCCCGTGGTTTCGCTTGAGAACGAGGTGAAGGACCAGTCCGCTATCATCCACCGCGTGTACGCCGAGGTTTACAAACAGACGGGTGTGAAACTTAAATATATGGTCGGCACCATGATAGAGATCCCCCGCGCCTGCCTCATGGCCGGCAAGCTCGCCGAGACCATGGAGTTCTTCTCCTTCGGCACTAACGACCTGACGCAGATGACCTTCGGTTATTCCCGCGACGATTCGGGACCGTTCCTGAACGATTATGTGAAGAAAGGGATCATCCCCGTGGACCCCTTCCAGACCATAGACCAGGAGGGAGTCGGTGAACTGATAAAGATCACGGTAGAGCGCGGCCGCAAGACCCGCAAGGACCTGAAGATAGGCATTTGCGGCGAACAGGGCGGCGAGCCGGCCTCCGTGGATTTCTGCCACAGGACGGGCCTGACCTATGTGTCCTGCTCGCCTTTCAGGGTGCCGATAGCCATCCTGTCGGCCGCCCAGTCCCAGATAAGGCGCCCGAGAAAAAAATAAGTGCGCGCCAAGAGTTATAAATACTTCCCGATGGTGATTGCCGCCCCTTCTGGGGGCGGCAAGACCGCCATACGCGAAAAATTGCTGAAGTGCGACAGGCGCTTCCGCTTCAGCATAACTTGCACTACCCGGCCTATGCGTCCAGGGGAAGTGAACGGCAGGGATTATTATTTCGTCACGGCCGGGGAGTTCGAACGCCTGCGCAAGGGCGGCAAGCTGCTGGAGTGGGCCCGCGTGCACGGCAACCTTTATGGAACCCCTGTCGGACCGGTGGTTAAGCTGCTTGAAAAGGGGCTTATCCCCGTGATGACCATAGACGTTAAGGGCGCCCGTTCGGTGAAAAAGATATTTCCGGAGACGGTAACGGTATTTCTTCTGCCGCCGGGGTTAAAGGCCCTGGTGCGGCGCTTGAAGAAAAGGCGCGAACCCGCGGCGAACATCAGGATACGGCTTGAGACCGCGAAGAAAGAGATCAAGGAAGCTGCTTTTTTCGAGTACCTGGTGATTAACGATAAGCTGGATCTAGCGGTGAGAGACATCCGGGAAATATCGGATATAGAATGCATGAAAGTTCCGCGCAAACAGGCGGAGATCAGACGGTTCAGCCGGGAGCTTTCGGAATTTACCGGACCTTGACGCTTGACACGCGTAGCGGCCGATGCGATACATGATGTTGTCTGCGGCGGCAATACGGGCATAGTCCGCGTTCCATTCGGGTTTTTAAAATAACGGGAGGTTTTTATGACAAATACTGTTGAAATGAAAATGCGCGAAAGCGCGCTCCTTGATAAACTTATCTGTGATTACGGCCCTACTAAATACATGGACATAGTATGGGCCATGGAATGGGCCCGCCACCTTAGAGGCCGGGAAGAATACCGCCGGCTGCCTATGGCCGAGATGATAGAAAAGGCTATGCTTGAGGTTATAAGCGGCCAGGTCACTTCCGAACAGATCAAGGCGGCAACTTGCGGCGCTCCCGCCCCGGCCCCTGTGCCCGCGAAGGCGGAGGATAAAAAACCGGCCGACAAGAAGGAAGACGAGCCGAAGAAAGAAAAAAAAGAAAAGAAAGAGAAGGCCAAGAAAGATTAGCAGTCTGCTGAAAGACCCTATTCGGAGGTATTTTGATCGGATTTTGAAGCCGAGCCGAAGCGATGCGAAACGAGCGTTCTCGACTAGGGACTGTGAGTTGAGCAGCGCAAAGGCGCAGGCAAAAATCGGCCAAAAAACCCCGAAAGCGGGTTTTTCAGCGGACTGTTAGATCGTTTGAAAGGCAGGGCTTCTGGGTTAAGAGAAACGAAACAATTCATTACGCAATAAGATGCGGTTAAGTCCGGTTTCGTGTTTCCCAAGCCCGGCTTTCTCAAGAAAAGCCGGGCTTTTTTTGTGAAAAGGAATCGATAGTTTAGAGGCGTATCGTGCTTGATACTACACCTGTAAAAGTATTAAATGATCTGGCCGCGGATCTAGCCGCCTACATTAAACAGCTGGATGAGGATACTTATATCCAGCCCGACGATGGAATGCCGCAGGCTCCAGAAAGCGCGGATAAAAATAAAAACCCCGTCCCGGAGGAAATCATGAAGATGCCGGTCAAAAAATCCGTTTTAAAAACCGCCAAACCCGCCGGGAAAGCGGGGCAGAAGTCCGGAGCCGCCGGGGCCGAGATGGCCGCCCTGGCTGAAGAGATACGTAAATGCCGCAAATGCCAGTTGGGTAGTTCCCGCCTGAACGCGGTGGTAGGCGTGGGCGCCCCTGATGCGAAAGTGGTGTTCGTGGGCGAGGGGCCGGGCTTTCAGGAAGATCACAAGGGCGAGCCCTTCGTGGGACGCTCAGGGCAGCTCCTGGACAAGATCCTGGATACGGTATTGGGTTTGAAACGCGAGGACGTGTACATCGCCAATATCGTTAAATGCCATCCGATGTCCAATCCGGAGAATCCTGAAGCCCATGGCAACGACCGCCCCCCCACTATCGATGAGATCTCCGCCTGCCGGCCTTACCTTGACCGCCAGTTGCTGCTGATAAAGCCCAGATGTATAGTAACGCTGGGTTCCGTGGCCACAAAAGTGTTGCTGGGCGTAACGCAGGGCATAAGTTCCATGCGCGGCAGGTGGCACGATTACCCCGTGGAACTTTTCGGCCCGGGCCATCCTATTAAAGTTATGCCTACTTATCATCCCGCGGCACTGCTCAGGAACCCGAACCTAAAGCGAGATACCTGGGAAGATATGAAGATGCTCAAAGCGTTCCTGGAACAAAACGAGTGAGCGCGTTGAGTTGAAACGCCGGTACGCTTTAACCTTTGCGCGCTCCCCCGCATTATATGATCGCTGAAATCGCTTTCCCGGTACCGCTCAGACGGACTTTTTATTACCGCGTCAAAGAAGAATTGCGGGCCTTCGCGCGCCCCGGCCTCCGTGTTTTGGCCTCCTTCGGCCCCAGGAAAATGACCGGTATTATAATGAAGCTCCACGACGATGCCGCCGTGGACCTGTCCGGGTTCAAAGAATTAAAGAGCATCGAATCTTTCTTAGACCAAATTCCCGCGTTCAAAGACGATATCCCCGAAATTTCCGCCTGGATGCAGGATCGCTGGAACGCCCCGGTGGGACTTGCCGTGGAGAATTTTTACGGACAGTTCCTGGCTGACGCTTTTCCTTCCGGGCCAACTGCGGGTGTTGAGTCGCCCGCCGGAGCCTTTCTTGAATCCGTGCAGCCCCCCCTTTTAAGTTCCTCCCTTATTGATATAGCCGCCGAACTTTCCGTTTTTGTGGGGGCAGATCCGGCGTCGGAGGGACAGGCGCATGTGCTGTTCGGCGCGCCGCAGAACGGCCGCTATGACGTTTATCTCGAATTGGCGCGTAAAGCCGTAGCCGGCGGAGGGCAGGTTCTGTGCCTGGTGCCTGATTTGAATTTGATCGCGCCGTTCGAGGAGCGGCTGCGCGCCGTCTTCAAGCCGGAAGCTCTGGCGCTTTGGCACAGCCGGCTGACGCCTAAGCAGCGCCGCGAGGCCTGGCACGGCGTAAGGAACGGAGAAGTGCAGGTGGTGGTGGGCGCGCGTTCCGCCGTTTTTCTGCCTTTTAAGCGGCTGGCCCTGGCTCTTGTGGATGAAGAACAGGACGATATTTACAAGCAGGAAGAACAGGAGCCTAATTTCCACTCCCGCGACCTGTTGCTGAAGCGGGCGGGTTATCACAAGACCTGCGTTATCCTGGCCAGCGCGGCCCCGTCCATGGAAGCCTGCGCCGGTGTTGAGGGCGGATGTTTTACCTGGAACGAATTGCCGCGTTCCGGGCATAATCGCCCTAAGGTGAGTATTATAGATATGGGGCAGCGCCGTTGGGAGATATTTTCAGACGAGCTTGCTGAAAAGCTTAAGAAGGTAAAGGCCGGGAACAAGCAGGCTTTGGTGCTGGCCGGCCGGAAAGGATACTCATCGCTGCTGGTCTGCGCGAATTGCGGCTGGATAAAGCGTTGCGGGCGCTGCCGTATTCCCATGGGAGTTAAGAAAATCGCCGAAACTATACCACCGCAACATGGGCGCGCGGCTACGGCGGATGCTGCGTGCGGGGCGCCTTCATCAGCCGGCCTGGGTGATGGCGGGGATGCCTGCCAATTTGTTTGCTGGCGTTGCGGCAGGAAGGAGCCGGTGCCTGATTTGTGCCCGGCCTGCTCGGGGAAGGTGTTCCGGGAGAGCGGCGCCGGTACCCAGAAGGTGGAGGCTTATCTTAAAAAACTTTTGCCCGGCTCAAGGGTGGCGCGCTGCGACGGAGATGTGGTCAGGAAGTCCGCTAAGGACGCACGAGCCATTTACGACGAATTTGCGAAAGGCGATATTGATGTGCTGGTCGGCACGCGTCTTCTGGCGCGCGGCCACAGTTTTCAGAATCTGGGCGTTATAGGAGTAGTGGATTCGGACGCGGGGCTTTCCGCGGCGGATTTCAGGGCTTCGGAAAAGATATTTCAGACTTTGATGGAAGCTGGGGCGGCGTTATTCGAAACGCAGGCGCCGGAGCCGGAATTGATCGTTCAGACGCGTCAGCCCGGAAATTATATTTTCTCGGTGTTGCCGGAACTGGATTATCTTAAATTCGCCAAGGGCGAGTTGGCGGCGCGCAGAGATTTTTTTTATCCTCCTTTCGCGGAACTGGTGCGGATAAGTTTCGCTTCTTTCGACGCAAAGGCCATAGCCGAGTTTTCGGAGGCGGTGTTGAAGGTCCTGGACGCGCCGGCCGGAGATGAAGCGGAGGCTCCGAGCGTTGAGATCCTTGGGCCTATGGTTTTCAATGATCCGAAGAAGACGAAGGTTGTCAGGGAATACTATCTGGTTAAGCTGGCGGATGAGAAGGCGCTGGCGTGGTGCCTTGGCAGGTTGAGGACGGTTAAGCCCCCCAAAACCGTAAAGTTCAAGATCACCGCGGACCCCTACAGTTTTAAATAATCCCCGTAAGGTAATGCCGGGCTGGTTGGCTTTCAGTATTGAGCCGCGAGATGTTCAGTCGGGGCGCCGCCGGATTTTCTGCGCGCTCCGAAGATCGGGTTTATGGAGAAGAAAACCGGAGTCTTCCGCCGGCTCCGCAACTCGGGCAAAAGACAAAGCTTTTGCCCTCAAACATGCTCGCCGTCCCGGAGGGATACTGCTCCAGACTCCGGTTTTAAACCCTCAAATGGAGCGCGCAGAAAACCCGCCGCCGCCCCTCCGGGATCTATATTTACCCGCCCTGTGGTAAACGAATATCCTCAAAACAAAACCGGAGGCCTTAAGCACTACGGTGCCCAGCATTTTAAAGGTTATTACCAATCCAATCCCGAAGGGGAGCACTGACTCTCCCCAACCTGGACGATTTTTGAGCTTTTGAAGGGTATGGGACCGTGCTCAACTTAAAGAGTAAAACGGAAATCTATCAATCAGGATGATATATAGTTATCTTTTTTGTTGTCGGAGTTATCAATACAGTAGTAAAAAGAGAGGCATAGCGGTTTCTTACTTGTAAAGGAGTAAGGCCGTGAAATTTTTTAAAATCACTTGTTAAATGTGCCTGATCGCGATATCCGTTTTTTAAAGCGATAGCGGTGATACTCTGTCCATGTAGATGTCGTAAATCAAGACGTGTTTGGTGGAACTTTACTATATTACAGAAAATCTTGAAGCTTGCGCCGATCCACTTGTTAAATAGGTCATGAAATTGCCTATATCCCATCCCAACCTGCTTACAGAGTTCACTCCCGGATATGTTCCCGTTACTGATATAGATGCTTTCCACGATCTGTTGAACTTTTGAGTCGATAGATGGGCTCTCCTGTGCCAGCTTTTTTAAAATTCGCTCAATTATTATAAGTCTGGCGGTATGTGTTTTAGCTGTAAAAACCGTGTCGAAATAGGAGGCTTTTTGGCCGATCGCGGCCTTAAGCGGCATGCTCCTGTCGGTAAAAAAATGCGCCGGCCGCTGAAAAAGCGAGTAGAAAATTCCGGGTCGCATCTTTATCTTCAATTGTTCCAGAACACCTGTCCTGCGCAAAAACCCATAGGTGTGTCTAATCCCTTCTACCATGACGGCATTTTCGATGTCGGAAGTTTTAAAATCAAAAATCAGCTGGATTCGCTCATCCGGCACTTGCAGAGCGGTGTGATTCGTGTGCTTGCCATAAGAGGTGATGCGCACATAACTTGCCGCCACATTTTTCAACTGTTCGCTCGGAGTCAGCATGAAGCCAAAATATTCCGGCCGTTTTTTTGTGGAAGGCTTATAGATATCTCGCTTCGAATTTTTGGGCATATATTGTGGAGCTTAAATGAATCTATAATGATTATATAAAAGGTCGGAAGTGTGCCGGAGATTTTAGCTGTTCTCTGGAAGTCAGAATAGAGGTGCACAGGTTCATAGCTGATCAATTATAAGAGGAATTAAAATCTTGCTTGAAACAATCGCCTGAGTGTGGATTACCTCCAAAAAAACAAATAAGTGAAAACCGGGCCGAACTGCCACGATACTATATTCGCAACTAAGGAGACGAACATGAAATAATACAATGGTCTTTGTTTCAAATACCGCCGATAAATCAGTCCTTCGGCTGCCGGCGCAAATAATTCCGCCCATAGCACAGCGTTTAAAATAGACAACCCGGAAGAAAGGAACCCAAAAAACACTATCGGATGGGTAATAAGGTTGCCGCAGGTGCAGACAAGCGCTATTTTTTTGAGTGAAAATGTTTTACGGCAGAGACAATAAACGACCAGCAATTCCATGCAATTGCTTTGGATAAATGTATATAAATAATGCCAGTTCATAATTCAAGCCATAATAGTGCGATGAGAAATTGAATACAGTAGCCCAGCAATAATACATAGCTTTGAAAAAAGCCATGGCGAACAGGGACATGTTCATAAACAGCGCGCCACTCCGGATGGGCATTAAATAATGTGTTTTCAATAAGACCGTAGGGGGTGGTGGCTATCGCCATATCAAAGGTCACATGTGCGCCGGATATGATCAGATAGCGGCTAAAATGAGATAGCAGGACCACGGTTACGGCTAGGAGCGCTAAATAAAGCGCCCCTAGCCGGGTAATCGATTTTATCCTCATATCAGCTGAAAGTCTGCCTTGCAAACCATGCCTTTGAAAACAGCTCCATTCGGGCGCAAGAGGGTCCCCTTATCGCATGAAAAGCTAAGCGAAATATTCGATTCGCCTTTATTAAGCCCCCCCGATATTTTGAAGCCTTCTGCCGGGAGAATGCCGCTGAATTTATCGGCTTCTTTACCATAGAAAGTAATCGCTCTGGACCCGCCAGGCACCTTGTCAAATCTTACGCCGGTGATAGATTTTGTTAATTTATTTTTCGGCTCCCATTTGAAAGTATCGCCTGCCAAGTCCTCGTCTTCGGAATTAGAGAAGACGCTGAATATGCATGCAGGCGGATTTGTGGGTCCGTAATGGCCGGTGTCCGCGCATGACAACCTTATCGTATATTCCTTGCTGGCTATCGAAAGTTCCCGGACATGCTTGTTATAGGCTGCGCCATAGGTGCTTTGGATAGCCGGGAGGACCTTTATCAGAGGCTGGAGATCTTTTCCGGAAAAACTGATCTTGATGTCCTGCCAGCTATTCAGGTTCATATGCGGATCTATCCCTAATACTTCTACGACAGCGCTTGCGCTGTCATTCGCATATCCTGTTACCGCAACGCCAAGCGCCATGAAAGACAGTATGGCGGCTAGTAATGCTTTTTTCTTCATATTAATCTCCTTTTATTTTTGTTCTGCAATCAGTGGCCCCGGATGTTTTTTGGCTCTGTTGCATCAATAGCATAGCAGCAACTCTCTGAAAAGTATTGTGGATTTTGGCCAGGCTTTAGACCTGTAAACCATATAGGTCTTGGCGGATGTTTAAAGTCAGAATGTGGAAATCTTCAGGAGCGGTTTCTTACCCCGAATTCCTCAGTAGGGGAATTCCTCCTCGCAGTGACACTGGCTTGTCGTGGACCTATGGCGCTGTCAGAGACTGTGCTCCAATAAATCCGGTCTCGGAGCGCGCAGAAACCCCGTTGTCGCCACGACTGGGCACCTCGCGGCTTACCAGCCCAAAGCCCATTCGCCCCGTGTTATCTTGTTTTTAACGTTAATTGGCTGTTACTGGGGGCTTTAAATTAATAAAATAGTACATTATGAAAAGAGCGGCGTTGGGGCTTTTGTGTCTTTCCGCGTTCTGGGGGTGTAAAGCCGTGCCTGAGACCTCTAAATATGAAGCCGGCGATTACGTGATTTATAAATATTACGGTTCTTACCGGCCCGAGCCGGTTATATTGACGGAAAAAATACTTTCAAAGACCGGCAATAAGCTGGAGATCCTGGTGGACTGGAAGAGCGGCAAGGAAGGCCGGAGCTGGAAACAGGTCGTCACCGACACGCCCTTTAACCAAAAAAACAGCATCATAGACAAGCTGGTGCGGATAGAAAACGGTAAAGAGACGGAGCTTCCCAATAAGGACAATCTGGATCTTTTCAAGCTTTACGAGGGCACGTATCTTATGCCGCAGCATTCCCCCCGCCTCATAAATGAAGAAAAGAAAAATTTGCCGGTGGGGAATGATAATTATCTGTGCCGTGTCAGGGTTTATAAGACCAAGGTTATGGGCCGGCACGCGGATATGACCGTCACTGACAGCGAAGAATTTAAATGGACCAATGTGAGCAGTTCATATAAAGATTCCAGGGGTGGGCTCATCTATGCCGTAGAAGTACTGGAGCATGGGAACAGAAAATAAAGGATCCCCAAAACAATGAACAACGAACACCTGCTTGACGAACTTTTAAGGGGCATAGTTGATGTGGTCAGCCGCGAGGAACTGCTCAAAAAGCTGGCCTCCGGTAAGAAACTACGCGTGAAGCTGGGCGTGGACCCCACCAGCCGGGACCTGCATCTCGGCCACAGTGTCGTGCTTGGCAAACTCCGCCAGTTCCAGGACCTTGGCCACACCGCCGTGCTTATTATAGGCGACTTTACCGCCCAGGTGGGAGACCCGTCGGGCCGGGACTCCACCCGCCCCGTGATAGACCATGAAACGGTGGCCAAGAACGCAGAGACCTATACCCAGCAGGCCTTTAAGGTGTTGGACAAAGAAAAGACCGAGATCCGATTCAACAGCGAGTGGCTGCACTCTTTCACCGGAGACCGGAGCAAGGGCGTTTCGGATTTTATCAGCGTGGCCAAGAATGTTACCATCTCCCGGCTGCTTGAGCGTGAAGACTTTAAGACCCGCATGGACGCCGGAACCCCGGTCAGCCTGCTGGAGATCCTCTACCCCGTCTTCCAGGGCTACGATTCCGTGGCCGTTAAGGCCGATATAGAGGTTGGCGGCCAGGACCAGATATTTAACCTGCTGGTGGGCCGCGATCTCCAGAAGATCTACGCCCTGGAGCCCCAGGTCGTAATGACGGTGCCGCTGCTGGTAGGTACCGACGGGGTCAAAAAGATGTCCAAATCCTATGGCAATTACGTGGCGCTTAACGATATCCCGCACGACATGTTCGGCAAGCTGATGTCGGTTTCCGACGAGCTTATGTACGATTATTACGCCCTGCTTACTTCCGAGAATATGGACGAGGTGAAAAAAGCCCACCCGATGGAGGCCAAGAAGCGGCTGGCCATGCTGCTGGTGGAAAAATACCACGGCTCCGATGATTCCCAATTGGCGCGCCAGCATTTTGAGCAGGTTTTCTCCAAGAAAGAACTGCCGGACAATATCGAGTCTTTCCGGGTTGAGCATGCCGGCAAGCTTTCCTATATTCTGGTGGCGTCGGGGCTTTGCAAAGGTATGAATGAAGCCCGGCGCCAGCTGGCGCAGGGCGCGGTGCGCATAGACGGAGAAAAAGTCACGGATGACGCTGTCTTTGAACCCAAAGACTGCGTGGTGCAGGTGGGCAGGCGGCAGTTCAGGAAATTTACTATTTAAAGACAGGTGCAGAGTGCAAATGAAGAAGAAATCCCCGGTTATCGTGGCGTTGATTTTAGTCCTGGCCCCGGCTGCGTTGAGAGGACAGTCTCCCGCCGGCGGAGAAGATTATAAAACGATGCTGGAGGAGGCGCTTAAGTCCGGAAAGTACGGCCAGAACCAGAACGAGGACTGGGATGCCAGGGTTAAGAAAATTTCCGGGGATGTGCGGGTAAAAGATGCATCCAGTGAGGAGTGGGCCGCGCTGGAAGGAGTGATGCCTCTTAATTCCGCGGATTCCATAAAAACCGGGGACGGTGTGGCGGAAGTATATCTGGATGATAAAGGCTCCATAACCGTAGGCAGGAACACCGAGTTGGAACTGTCTTCGCTTGCCAAAGGCGAGTCCGTATTTAGTATTAAATTCGGGAACATCGCCGCAAAGATCCGGCATTTTCTGGACGAAAAATTGAAAATGCAGGTGCGTACGCCTTCGGCCGTATGCGCGGTCCGCGGTACCGAGTTCGCGGTGGAATATTCACAATTGGGCAAGGATACCGGCGCCGCGGTCTTTGACGAGGGCCGATTGGCCGTGAGCCCGTTGGATGATAAAGACCAGCCCATAAGCGAATATTTGCTGGAAAAAAATACGGAGCTCACCTTCACCCCCGTTCAAAAGCGTTTCAGGCCGGTTCCACTCGCGCGCATGTCCCGTTACCGGTCTTCTATCGCAGCTATGCGCCTGCGCCTGGTCGCAATAAAAAAGACCTGGAAGCCGTCCACCGCCGCCAAGAGAGAGGCGATACGGTCTAAGATATTCAAGCGTAATGTGATACGCCGCGAGATAGACGAGCCGAAGCCGAAGCCGAAGTCTCTTAAGAAAAAAAACAAGAGCATGCCCCGCGCCGGGAAAACTATTAAAAACCGGGCCAGGCGCAAGGCCGGAGCGGCGGCGCCCTAATGGTAGTAGTCGTCGGAAAATTGCGAATGAGATCTGCTTTTATTTAAACTATGCGGCTTTTCATCGCTTCAGGTTTTTCCTCTCTCGTGATTGAGAAGATACGGGAGTTGCAGATTTTTGCTAAATCCCGTCTTGGAGATAGCGTTAAATTGGTTGAACCGGAAAATATTCATTTAACCTACGCTTTTCTGGGTGAAGTAGCCTCAGACTCTAAGTTGTCCGCCATACGGAACAGTATGGACGTCGTTGCCGGCCTCTTTCAAAAGGCAGCGGTAGCGGTGGGCGGGTTCGGAGCTTTTCCCTCCATGGAACGCCCGCGCGTGCTGTGGCTGGGGCTTGAGGAAGGCGAAGAGCCTCTTACAGCCATGGCATTGAAGCTTTATGGTGATCTGTCTGCGGAAGGCTTTGTCTTTGAGCGGGAATTTTCCGCACACGTCACTATCGCCCGTGTAAAAGTCCGTCCAGACCCCGCCGGCCTGGCTTCGGTGGCCGCTAAGGCCGGGGAACTTAAAGTCCCGGATAGGGTGGCTTCCCTGGACCTGATGGAGAGCAGACTGTCCGGCTCCGGCCCGGAATACCGCGTGATATATTCGAGAAAACTTCTATGAAAAAGCTTATAAAAATTTCAACCACGCTGGCTTTGCTGGTGGCGCTGGCTTCGATCTATTTCTTATGGCCGGGCGAAAAAGTGATAGTGGCCATACCTGAGGGAAGCGCCGCCGGGCAGGTGGCCGCCATTCTTAAAAGTGACGGCGTCATTTTCAGCTCCACATGGTTTAAGACGCTGGTAAAGCTTAGCGGTACGGGAAAGAAAATCATGCCGGGCGAATACACTTTCCACAAGTATATGTCGTCGGAAGAAGTTCTGTGGCGCCTGTTGCATAATACCTACATCAACAACGCCAAAATCGTAATTCCCGAAGGTTGGCGCATGGAACAGATAGCGGAGCGCCTGGCGGCTAACGGCGTTACGGATAAAAAACAGTTTGAAGATCTGGCGCGAAAAGAACGCCTGGAAGGATATTTGTTTCCCTCAACCTATTATTTGAAAAAAAATACTCCGGCGCAGGAAGTAATAAATTTGCTAAAATTGGAATTTGACAGGCAGATAAGGCCTATGTTCTCTAAAGGATTCCCGGCCGGGTTGGACGAAAGTAAGGTGTTGGTAATTGCCTCTATTGTGGAACGTGAGGCGGCTATACCCAGCGAACGTCCGCTTATAGCGGCGGTCTATCTGAACCGGTATTTCAAACGTATGGCGCTTGAGGCCGATCCGACCGTGCAATACGCCCTTGGTTACTGGGAAAAAGGCCAGACTTACTGGAAAAACGGTCTGACTTACAAGGACCTTAAATTTAAATCCGCTTATAATACATACGCGGTCGGCGGCCTCCCGCCGGGCCCTATCTGCAACCCGGGCGCCGATTCTATCGCTTCGGTCCTGACCCCGGCCCGTATAGACGCGCTGTACTTTGTGGCCGACAGGAAAGGGAAACATATCTTTAATGTAAAGTATAGCGAGCACCTGAAAGCCAAAAGGCGCATAGAAAAGGCCGTGAAAGGCGAAGAATCGATTTGATTTCGGGCGTGTAGCTCAGCTGGGAGAGCGCCTCGTTCGCAACGAGGAGGTCAGGGGTTCGATCCCCCTCACGTCCAAAGATTTAGATGTTGTATAGATGTAATGGACGGGAAGCGAGCCAACTGCTTGGCTCGCGTGAGGGATCGAAAGGCGGAGCGTTGGCGAGTCAGCAGACGAGTCCGCGAGCCGGGGCCGCGACCGAGGCGAGCGACGGCGAGCCGAGAGTTGTGGCCGATCCCCCTCACGTCCAAAGATTTAGATGTTTTATCAAGATGTTGCACGTCCACAAGATTTAAGCAGCCGTAAGGAGATTGTTATTATGCCCACCGACTACTTTCCCCTAAAAGAAAATACCCGGTTCGAGTACAAATATAAAAGCACCGAATTTGAGGGGGTTGCCAAAATATTTATCGACATAGTCAAGGTTGCTAAGAAGCCCGGCAAGACCGTGGCGCAGGTCCAGATGATATTCGAACTGCGTGACACGCACACCGACGATTACTCTATAACCAGGGACGCAAAATGGCTTACCACGGCCGACGGTGTTATCGTAGGCGGCCGCAGGGAATTCCCTCTCCCATCAAAGGAAGGAGTCACATGGAAGGAGTCTCCTGATGAAAACGAGATCGTCTCCATGTCCGACAAGGTTTCCATTAAAGCCGGGAAGTTTAAAAACTGTATGAAAGTAGTGACAAGACTTGCCGGCGGCGACACGGGCAAGTCGGTCCGGTATTACGCTCCAGGAGTAGGATACATCCTGGAAGAGTACACCAGCGAGGATAAGATCTGCGAATTGGAGCTTGTCGCAGTGGGAAAGATACCCCCGCCTCCCGCTAAAAAGAAAAAATAAGAATGTCGACACCTACCGTTAAAGAACTGCTTGTAAAATCAGAAACCCGCACGGATATCATGGTTAAGGGCTGGATAAAGACCAAGCGGGATTCCAAAACTTTTTCCTTCGCGGAGCTGAACGACGGCTCCTGCCGAGAGAACCTTCAGATAATTTTTGAATCCCGGAACGGAGATTTTTCCGCCGTCCTGCCGAGGCTGCTTACCGGAGTATCGGTGGCCATAACCGGAGACCTGCTGGAGGCCCCTGCCGGCGCCAAGCAGAAAATGGAACTGCACGCCAAGAAAGCGGAGATATACGGCGATTGCGACCCAGAAAAGTTCCCCATCCAGAAAAAGCAGACCTCCGACGAGTTTTTGCGTACGGTCGCGCATCTGCGTCCCCGCACCAATAAATACGCGGCCATGCTGCGCATGCGCTCCGAGCTGTCGTTCGCGATACATAAATATTTCAAGGATAACGGTTTTTTCTACGTCCACACTCCCATTATCACCGGCTCGGACTGCGAAGGCGCGGGCCAGATGTTCAGCGCTACCAGCCTGGATCTGGGAAATCTGGCCGCCCTGCCCAGGACCGATAAAGGCGAAATAGATTTCTCTAAGGACCTTTTCGGCAAAAAAACTTACCTGACTGTTTCCGGCCAGCTGGAAGGGGAGACGCTGGCCCTGGCCCTGGGGAAGATATACACCTTCGGGCCCACTTTCCGGGCCGAGAACTCCAACACTTACCGACATTGCGCCGAATTCTGGATGGTTGAGCCGGAGATGGCTTTTTACGAGCTTGACGGCGACATGGCCCTTGCCGAGGATTTTGTAAAAAGCATCACCGGGCACATACTGAAACATTGCGGCACGGACCTGGACTTGTTCGCCAAATTCGTGGATACCGGCCTGATGGACACTTTGAGGAACGTCACCGATAATAAATACGAGCGCCTATCCTACACCGATGCTGTTAAGCTTTTGGAGCCGGAGAACGCGCGTTTTGAGACGAAGGTGAATTGGGGCGTGGACCTGGCTTCCGAGCACGAAAGATTTCTGACGGAAAACTATTTCAAGAAGCCGGTCATTCTTTACAATAAGCCCAAAAACGCGGCGGCGTTCTATATGAAGCTGAACGACGACGATAAGACGGTGCGCGGGATGGATCTGCTGGTTCCCCGTATCGGTGAGTTGATAGGCGGCAGCGAGCGCGAGAACCGCCTGGATGTTCTGGAGAAGAAGATGGCGGATATGAAGATCTCGCCGGAGACCTACGGGTGGTACCTGGACCTGAGGCGTTACGGTTCAGTGCCGCACGCGGGTTTTGGTCTTGGTTTTGAGAGGATGATGATGCTGATAACCGGTATCTCGAATATCCGCGACGTTACCGCCTACCCCCGAGTCCCCGGCTACGCCGAATTCTAAGCTTAAAATCGTATTTGTAATAAGTAACGCCGGCTAATGTGTTTTGGGTATTGAGCCGCGAGATGCGCAGTCGGGGGCCTGCCGAGGGGTTGCCCTTACGCCGCGTAGGAAACCCTCCCGTGGTTTCCCCCCGAAGCGGGGCCCCCCATCCGC
>MGVA01000002.1 GCA_001800245.1 Elusimicrobia bacterium RIFOXYA12_FULL_51_18
ATGAATACGCCCAAAAGAAGCGTTCATTTTTAAATGAGAAAATGGATTTACAAGATAAAGTTGCAGCTTTTGCACGGCAGAGGGTAAATCGGTTCGAACCGGAGATTAACTTCTACAGGGAGGCGGCGCACGTCGGGGAAATTGCGGAGAGTGGAAAACCTGATGAAAACCGGGAAATATTGAAAAAGATTGGTTCGAACTTCCGGATTGGCAGGAAAAGGCTTTCGTTTGAATTCAAAAAACCGTGGGAATTCCTGCCAAATTTCAATTTTTCGCGCGCGCAGAATTCGGAATTTTTTTCCGAAAAAGAAAAAAGTAAAATTTGGCGGAGAGGGAGGGATTCGAACCCTCGATACGGGTTTACCCCGTATGTCGGTTTAGCAAACCGGTGCCTTAAACCACTCGGCCACCTCTCCACCTGTCGCAGGGCTCAGTCGCCGCACCGAACCCACTGCCGCGAAAATCTTCCGAATACTATGAAATCAGATCTTCTTATTCTGACCCCCCTCATAACACTTGCAGGGTAGGACTATTATATAAAAAATGCGCTCAGTTGAAGGTCTTTTTGATGCCTTCTTCTAGGCCGGTCCATGTTTTCCAGCCGGTATCTCGTTCCCATTTCGAGGAAGACGCTGTCCAGTTTCCGGCCGCCCCTTCTTTGGCTTTGTCCCGGTTGAAGACCGGTTCGGCCCCGCCCAGCCATGAAACAGCCTCATAAACCAGACCGAGGGCGCAGAGAAGGCCCTTGGGCAGATCCAGCATGAACGGCATTTTGACTTTCATGGCGTCGGCCAGCAGTTCTATGAAGTTATGCCAGGGATAGGTTCTGTTTTCACAGACATAATAGGTCTGTCCGTCCGTGGCCGGATTTTCTATGGCGGTGATGATGGCGGCGGTGAGATCGTCCACGTGGATAAAACTGAAAGTGCCGTTGCTTGAACCGGCGTTCACCATAAAACCTTTTCTGACCCATTCCGCGATCTTTGAAACCGCGAATTCGTTCTTGCCATAGACTATGGGCGGACGCAGGATTGTGCGGCGGATGGCTGCCGGCAGTTTTCCGATCTCCTTTTCCCCGCCCAGTTTGCTGGCCCCGTAGTTGGATACTGGGGCATCCGGCATGTTTTCATCCCGCGCAACGGCGGCGGAAGGCGAAGGGCCGCCGGCGGCCAGGCTGGAGATATAAATAAACTTCAACGGCGGTTTTGGCAGACTGCCTGAGGCTTTGACAAGGTTGGCGGTGCCGGTTACATTTGCTTTATTAAAGCCGGCGCGTGTCCGTGAGAAGAGGACTGCCGCCATGTGGACTATAAAATCCGCGCCTTCGGCGGCGGCGGCGATGGTTGCCGCATCGTCAAATGAAACAACGGCATATTCCGCGTTATCCAGGCGCCTGGCCGGCGGCTTGCGTGTGAAGATCTTTACTCTGTAGCCCTTGGCGAGCAGGGCCCTGGCGAGCGCGCTTCCTATAAAGCCGGTTCCCCCCGTTATAGCTACTGTTCTCATAAATAGCCCTCAATCTTCCTTTAGTTTGTCCACGGCTTTGTTTATTCCCACGTCCAGTTTTTTTATTTCTTTTTTTACCGTATTTTCGTATTTTAACCCGCCTTCATAATTAACGCCGAGCTTTATCAGTCCCATTTTAATCGAATTTTCGTCCGGGAATTGCCTGTTTTGTATTTTTTCCAGGACCGTGACCTTGTCCAGTTGCGGCATGGTGAGGGCTATTGCCGCCAGCATCAGCGCGAAGAAAGTAAGATTGAACAGCAGGCTCAGCGATCCGCTTATAAATTTGACGAACGCCAGATTGGCGTTAGCGATTATAAGAAAACCGGCCCAGGCCAGCATGGAGATGCACAGATATAGGTTCCCATTAGGTCCGGTTTCAGGATAGCAGACAAAGAGGATGAAATGGAGCAGCGCCACAAGTAAGATTTTAAATATAAGAGACATGTGTGGAACCTTATTCGTCTGAGGCTCGCCGCACCAGAGACGGCGTCCGCGCATAATTGCGGTTAACGGACTATCAGTCCGTAGTTTTAAACTCCACGTGGACAGTCAGACTGTCCTCGTAAAAATCGGCCGGCAGAGGCGGGAACGGGGCGGCGTTTTCCACCGAAGTTTCCGCGGCATAATCAAACAGCCGGTTGCCGGATGAACGCTCCACTCCTACGGCCTTCACGGAGCCGTCGTGCTGAATATTGAATTTCACCGTGCATCGCAGCTTGCCGCTGGACGGCATTTTGGCCGTCCAGGCGTTCCAGAGCGCTTCACGCACCTGCGTGATATACCAGGGGTATGGAAAATTTGAAAAATCCGCCAGCGCCGGAGCGCCGTTCTCCCCCCCGCCTTTATCGGAGGGCTGAGGTTCAAAGAGTTTGGAATTCCCGCTTCCCAGGACGCTGGGCTTCGGCATAGATTCCGGATCGTTCTTTGAGAATAGTGAATCGTCTTCGGGTTCCTGTTTGATCTTTGCCGCTTTAGCGGGCGCTGTTGCGGCCCTGGGGGTTTCAGCCCCCGGCGCGGCATTGGCTTTTTCCATGGTTATGACACCGGACTGTCCGATGAAGTCTATGAAATAGGCGTCCTGCTTTTTCATTGTGAAGGAATTTCGCGCGAAAAGAAAAAAAACGGCAAGAAGCAGGAAATGCGCGGAGGATGAATAAATGAGATAATGCCGCATAGCTACTTTGCCGCCGCCGCTATTTATCCAAAGGAGAAACACCGATTCCCACCTTGCTTGCTCCAAGCTTTTTGGCGATATCCAGGGCGGTTACAACCCGGTCTATGCTGACGGTTCTGTCGGCTTGTACAAGAACGGTTTTCTTGTAAGATTTAGAAAGCCTTAGCGTGAGTTCCCGCTCCAGTCGGCCGGATTTTATGAGTTTGCCCTCCACGGTTACGACGCCGTCCGCCGCCAGCTGTACGGTTATAATATTTTCATCCGCGCCTTTAGAGCCTTCCGCGGACTTTGGCAGATTGACCTGGATCTGTGACTGGACCAGGAACGGCGTGATGACCATGAAGATGATAAGCAGGATCAGCGACACGTCGATGAGCGGTATCATGTTGATGTCGGCGATAATGCCCCTTTTTATATTGTGTATGCGCATAGTATATCCCGGTGGATGTCGGCAAACAAAACCCGTTAAGTTTTGAAAGCTTCAGGGCTTAACGATAAAACACATTGATTTTCAGCCAAATAAGATTTTGCCCTGCGATTTCCAAATCAGAGCACGCCGGTGAATTCCCTGGCGGCTGTCTTGTCTATAAGCTGCTCGGTCATCCAGTTCATCTCGCTGGAAAAGTCGTTGGACTTATGTACAAAGTAATTGTAAGCGACGATGGCCGGTATGGCCACGAAAAGGCCGGCCGCAGTATTGACCAAAGCTTCGGCTATTCCCATGGCCACCACGGAAGGGCCCGCGCCGGCGTACGTGGAAAGGTCCCTGAACGCTCTTATAACGCCCACCACCGTGCCGAACAATCCGATGAAAGGGCTGATGCTGCCTATGGTCGCGATTGCGGTCAGGCTCTTGTTGAGGTGCGAACTATGCCAATCTATGGCTTTTTCAGCGAGTTCGCGTTTCTCCAGCGGGCTGCCGTAATGGGTCAGCACCTTGTGGATAATATCCGCGGCGGGACTTTTAATTTTTGAACAAAGCTCGGCTGTTTGGCGGGTTTCCCCGTTTTTTATAAGCAGATGGACTTTGTGGAGGAGGTCTTCCATGCCCCTGAAGGTCTTTCTGTAGGTGGACCAGCGCTCCCAGATAAGGGCGATGGAGTAGATGGACAGGGCCGCAAGAATGAACAGGATGGGGCCGCCGGCCACTATAAGTTGTTTAAATGTGATATTCATGATATTCTCCGCGCAAAAATTATGGCCATGGCCAACAGACGGCCCAACCGCTTTATTATAGCAATTTGAAAAATGTACGGAAGCCGCCGGACGGCCGTCCGGCTTATAAATAAAAATGCGCCGGCTTAAGACTTGGAAACCGGCACGTTTCAACAGCTTTAACGCGCATTCCTGGCTAAGCCTTTTTCAAGGCGTATTTGAGACGCGATTCCAGGTTGTCAAAATAACCGGAAAGCATTTTTACTTTGGCGTGTATAATTCCGTATAATTCTTCCTGCTCCCGGGTTTTCAGGTCGCCCACGGATTCAAATTCATGCAGCTTGTTCAGGGCGTCAAAAAGGTCGGTCTTGATTCGGTCAAGTTCCTGCTGCTTCCATTTAATTTCACCCCTGAGTTTGCCTATCTCTTCGCAAAATCTGGCGTTCTGCTCTTCGTAGTCTCTTCTTTCATCCAGCATGATGCGCTGGAATTCCTCGTTCTTGCCGAGTATGGACTGTATGCTGTCCGCCATGGTCTTTATGACCATTTCTTTTTCCTCAAGTTCGGAAGATATTGCCTCGAGTTTGTCTTCGGTCTCGGCCCGCTCTTTTACGCCTTTCTCCAGAAGGTTGCGCTTTGAGTCCTCGTAGGTGTCAACCATATTCTGGATCTGATTCCTGAGGCGGAGATTTTCTTCGCCCTTTTCGGAGATTGTCTGGGTGGCTTCAAAAAGTTTCTCGTCGCCCCGTTTTTTCAGGGTCTTATAGAGATGCTCCCAAGAGGGATGTTCGGTTTGCGCCGCTTGGGCCGCGGCCGTCCGTTTGAGTTTTTCCGCCAGGCTTTTTATCTCCACTTCTTTTTTTCTTAATTCTTCTTCAAAGCGTTTTTTTTCGTGGGAATATTCCCGCTTCATCCCCCTGACTTCGTTCTCAAACTGGGAATTTTTATTAATAGCTTTTTCAAGCAGCGAGCGGACGGCTCTGTCGTCCGCGGTTTCGTGGGTCAGCGGGGGTTTTGGCTTGGCCTGGCCCGCCGGCTCAAGGAGAGTTTGAAAGGCGCTTTCAAGAAACGCTTCCCGCCATTGTCCCAGCGCCGCCTCGGGACATACTAGCGTGGCCCGGCCGAAGTCAGGCAGTTGGGCGATTTCTTTCGGGTAAAAGGGGCCTTTAATGCTCCTCTTTGTGAAGGCGAAATAACGTGAAATAGGGACGGTCATACACAGTAATGATAACAAGGCTGTGTTACAAAGTGATTACAGAAAAGCGAAATGCTTGAGATTGTTCGCGACGGTTTTTTTGTTGACCGGCCGGATGACGCCCTTTTCCGTCACGATAGCGGTTATAAGGCCGGCGGGGGTGACGTCGAAGCCGGGATGCCTGGCCCTGACCCCTTTAGGGGCCACCAGGCGGCCGTTTATGAAGGTGACTTCTTCGGAAGAGCGTTCCTCTATCCTTATCTCATCGCCTGTCTTGAGGGTGATATCTATGGTGGGGGTGGGCGCGATGACATAAAAAGGGATCTTATGGTAGGCGGCGAGAACCGCCAAAGAATAGGTGCCTATTTTATTGGCCGTGTCGCCGTTCGCCGCTATCCGGTCCGCGCCTACGATTACGGCGTTGATGCCGGCCGTTTTCATCAGGTGGCCGGCCATGTTGTCGGTTATCAGTTCGGACGGCACTTTGCTTCTCTGGAGTTCCCAGATGGTGAGCCTGGCCCCCTGCAGGTAAGGCCGGGTTTCCGAAGAATAGGCGTGCTTTATTTTATTTCGGGAGTGGGCCTCGGTTATTACGCCTACCGCCGTGCCTATTCCCATGGTGGCCAGGGCGCCGGCGTTGCAGTGAGTGAGCACGATAGATTTTTTTTTGAGCAGGCCAGCGCCCAGCTCGCCCATGCGGGCGCAGGCCAGGCGGTCTTCTTCCGTTATTTTATAGGCCTCGCGCTCTAGGGAACGGATGAGTACCGCGTATTTTTTAGGAGAGAAATCCTTTTGGTCCGCGATAAAACATGCGGCTTTTCCGCGCATGCGGTCGGCGGCGTAAAACAGCGCCAGGGCGGTGGGTCTGGCGGCTTTTAGGACGCGGGCGGTACTGTTAATCAGAGCAAGCGTTTCTTTCCAGGAAGACGGCCGGCGGCACGCCTTGAGTTCAAGCGGGAAGCCCCAGGCTGCGGCGCAGCCGATGAGCGGGGCGCCGCGCAGGACCATGTCTTTTATGGCTTTAGCCGTCTGCGCGGCGTTGCGCACGATCATATAGGCCGTTTTATGGGGCAGAAGACGCTGGTCCAGGATCTTCAGGACCGGGGTTTTGTAAATGAGTCGCGCTGGGATCATATTGCAGGTTGCAAGTCGGGAGTTTTGAAACTTCCAAATGTCCGGCTCTGAAAGTGTTGTCAGGGTATAGAGTCCAAAAGGTTTTTTAATTCTTCTTCGGTTTTGCCGGTTATCTCTACGGTTTTTTCCCGGCCCTTAGCGCCTCTGATAATGTTTACCATCTTTATGGGTACTTCGAAGAATTCCGACAGGTAATCGCGGAGCATGTTATTGATCTGCAGGTCCGCCGATGAGGCGCAGATCCTGACCCGTAGGACGCTTCCTATTCTGGAGACCACTTCGTTGTCTTCACAATTGGGTATCACTCTGACTTTAACGATCATTTCCCCTCCCGTGGTGCTGGTTATGCAAATAACAGACTGCCTATCCTGGGCAGGTTGGCCCCTTCCTGCAATGCCGTTTCAAAATCGCCGCTCATTCCGAGCGAAAGATAGTTCTTAAAACCGTAAGGATTTACGCCGGGAAAATCCCTGTCGAACATACGCTTTACTTCCCTGAAACCTTGTCGCAGGGCTTCCGTATCTTTGCCGGCCGGTGCTATAGCCATATAGCCAGAAGGAGCCAAAAAAGGAAGTTTTCGCATCTCTTCCAGGAGCCCGGGGGCCTGCGACGGGTCTATTCCACCCTGCGTGTCCGAGGTTGTAAGCTTCAGTTGGATAAGGACAGGCATTCTTTTGCCGTTCAGTCCCGCGTGCTTATTTATATGGCCGGCCAGCTTAAAACTGTCCACCGAGTCTATCCAGTCGAACAAGGCCACCGCGTCAGCGGCTTTGTTGGTCTGGAGATGGCCGATAAAGCGCAGATTTACCCTCCGTCTTACCCCCGCGAGTTCCCCTTCGGCCCACTTTTTCGCGGCGTCCTGTACCTTATTCTCTCCAGCCGCAAGTATTTCCCCGTTTTCCACCAGGTACTTTACTTCGGCCGGCTGCGCGTATTTGGTAACGGCCAGAAGTTCCACTCCTGAAATATTTCTGCCGCCTTTAAGGCAGGCGGCAGTTATTTTTTCAGTTATAAGGTGGAAATTGTCTAAAAGCTTTCCTTTTCTTGCGGAGTCTATCACTATCATTCTTTAACTATATTCTAACAAAAAATCGTTGCTTTTCATAGGGAAATTTAAAATAGGGCGGGGCTAAAATGATACTATTTGCGTATGGGAACTCCGACCGGTTTCTGGATCCTCGCAGTGGCTGAGGGCATTATGACCGCCGGCTACTCCATGTCTTTTCCCTTCCTGGCTGTTTATTTAAGCGGTTACCGCCACCTGTCCATGTCTTTGGTGGGCCTGTTTCTGGCGATGTCTTTGTTCATTACTTCTTTTGCCCAATTGGTCGGCGGTGAGTTCTCCGATGTTATCGGGCGCAAGAGGGTGATGGTCGCCTCGCTTTTTCTGCGCGGGCTGATCATCGCGGCAATAGCCTGGATCATCAAGGTGGACGGCAGCCTTATCGTGCTTATGGCTGTGCACCCGCTGGGGTTGTTCATAGGCTCGTTTTTTAACCCCGCAGCCAGGTCCTGGGTCGCGGATTCGGTGGGCCCCGGCAAAAGGATGAAAGCCTACGGTTTTTTGAGGATAGGGACCAATGCCGGCTGGGCCCTGGGGCCGGCCATAGGCGGCCTTATGGCGGTAAGTTCCTATCCGAGGATGTTCGCGATTACGGCGTTGGTTTATATGGTTTGTACGGTCATACTCGCCGTTTTTATCAATGATTCGCCGGTCTTTGAAAAGCGGGACTTCGAGCGGGTGGATTTTAAAACCGCCGCGGCTACGCTTAAAAACACGGATTTTCGTGACTTCTGCTTTTTTACTTTCACCATCGCTATGGTTATGAGCCAGCTTGTGGTCGCTACGTCGCTTTATTCGACACGTTATCTGGGTTTTGACGAGAGGCAGATCGGTTTGCTTTTTTCTCTTAACGGGACGCTGGTGGTGGGGCTGCAATATTCTATGACCCGCTTGCTTGAGCGGTCGCGTATTACCACCGGGCTTGCGGTCGGGGCTTTGTTCTACGCTGCGGGGTATTTGACGGTGGGTTACGCTGGCGGTTATGTTTCGGCGCTTATCGGGGTTGGGGTGCTGACTATAGGCGAGCTGGGGGTTTCGCCGGGTTTGCAGGCGTTGGGGGCGAACATGGCGCCGAAGCGAGAGAAGGGGCGTTATCTTGGGGTGCAGGGGTTATTTCAGCAGATGGGCAGTTCTATCGGTATTTTGATAGGTTCGAACGCGATAAATTTTATAAGTCCGCATTATCAGCAGGGTCCGTGGCTTATTATAGCCTGTTTGGCTTTGACCGCCGCGGTAGGTTTCAAGTCCCTGGGCGTCCGCCTGAACCCCCAGGTAAACGGTCTTGTAGACGAAACCCCTCCCCCCTCCGTAGAATCCCCGGAAACGATTTAAAAGGTATTCCGTTATCTTTCCTCTTAACCCATATTTATCACAGTACTTCGGTAGTCGGTTTTTTCTGTTAAGTTAGTTTTGCCTCCGTTATTCTGATGACCAACATCACAAAAGATAATTTTTACAAAAACAAAAATACTATAATCAGGATGTATGAACGCTTCCTGGAAAATGCAGAGGTTCAACAACGGATGTTTTGTGGCCTGCATTGCCATGCTTCTGGCCGGAGAAGGCCTGGAATTTGAAGATTATCAACTTTACTCGGCCCTGAAACTTAACCTTCGAGTCAAGTATCTGCCTGAGACGGATTCTCTGATTGCGGGCCCGCTCTGCCTGGACCATGACTGTAGTATGCTTCGTCCTTTTCTCTCCAGATACGGTCTTGAATTCTGTGATAGGCATTTCGGCTCCTTCCAGGAGTTTAAAGAAGAGCTTGCACGCGCTTTATCCGATGGGAAATGCGTTGTTTCCGGATTGCCATTTTCCTGCATCCCATCCCCGTTATATTCCGGCGGCGGTGAAGGAGGTCATGCGGTAGTGTTCTACGCAAGACAGGGAGAATTGCTAAGTTTTTATGACCCATCCGGCGGGATAGCTAGAGATAAGAATTGGACGTTTAGCGAGGCCGAACGTTATGTGGACCACAAAATATCCATTCAATACCTGTATAAGGCTCTAGCAGCCCGGAAGTCTTTTGTTATCGGTTCGCTGGAAAGAAAATCAGGGATAAAACCGGCTGCCGCCGGTTCCTTCTCTTCGGAAGAGTTGTTGCGTGAAACGGCTTCGGCATTGAATGTGTTTATGTTAAAAACTGCTGAACTAACCCGCAAAGCCGAGGCAGCCGGAGGGAGGCTGCCATATGATGAATTTATGGATTTTACACTGCGTTTTGTGAAACCTCTGGCTATGGATTGGAACGACGCTTTACGCGCAGCCGGGGAAGGGACGCAGCCCGCGCTCAAACTAAGACCTCTGTTAGACTCGCTTAAAGCTCTTTTTTTATCGGAGCAAAAACAACTTAAAATTTCCGGAACCCTTTCCTCCGGTTTCCCGGGTGAATTCACCGTGTCGGCGCAAAAGATAACAGCCTCTTTGGGCTGCATAAACCGCTGAGAGGAACCTTCCCAGCGCATATCCGATCTATCCCTCCTCATTCCACTTCGGCAATAGGAATCCGGCAGTGGTTTCCCACTTTTCCCTATGAAAGAGGTGAATCTGCCCGGTTTTTATTATGAATAGCGCCAATGGTGAGCTATTGGCGAGTTTTTAGTCATTGAATAATTGGCGTCTTCTACTCCTATTAACTTCCTGCGTCCCTTCCTATAGAAGCGATATTAGACGCTACGATAAATAAGGTTAGCGGTTATCTTCGGGTATGCCAATGTTATTATAAATTTTAATGAGGGGTTGCCGGTGGGTATCAATGGAGCGGGTGGCAGGGGATCCGGATAAGCGGAAGCGTCCGGAGGCCGAGCATCCGAAGTGCGGAGGCCGAGGAACGCAGGCGCGCGCACGGTGTGCGTGACGCCGGTTCCGCGTTCCGGGCCCCTGACAGGACCCGCGAATCTGCAGCCGCCGGCGATTTCCACTTCGATAAATAAAACCCCCCCGGCTTTTTGGACCGGGGGGGTTTAGTGCTTAAGGCTTGCGGCCTTTGGCGTTACTTGTTAATACATGTCTCCGCCGCCGCCCATTCCGCCCATTCCGCCGGGCATGCCCGCTGGCATCGCCGACTTCTTCTCGGGCAGGTCCGCGACCAGCGCTTCTGTGGTCAGCAGCGTGCTCGCGATGGAGGCCGCGTTCTCAAGCGCCGTGCGGGTCACTTTGCAGGGATCCACGATGCCGGCCTTGATCATATCCACGTATTCCAGTTTATCGGCGTCAAAGCCGATCTCGACGGAGGAGTTTTTGATCTTCTCGATCACTATGGACCCGTCCATCCCGGCGTTTTCGGCTATGATGCGCAGGGGCGCGTAGATGGCCTTCCGGACTATGTTTATGCCGGTCTGCTCATCTTCGTTGGCCGCTTTCACTTTATCCAGGGCCTTGGAGGCGCGGATAAGAGCGGTTCCGCCGCCTGGGAGCAGGCCTTCCTGCACGCCGGCCTTGGTCGCGTTCCTGGCGTCCTCGACTTTCGATTTCTTGGCTTTCATCTCGGTTTCGGTGGCCGCCCCGACGCGGATCACGGCGACGCCGCCGGAGAGCTTGGCCAGCCTTTCTTCGAGTTTTTCCTTGTCGTAGTCGGAGGTCGTGTCGTCTATCTGTTTGCGGATCTGGGCTGTGCGCTTCTTGATCTCGTTTTTATCGCCGCCGCCGTCCACGATTGTGGTATTTTCCTTATCTATGACGATGCGTTTGGCTTTGCCCAGCTGCTCTATGGTGGCTTTGTCGAGCTTCATCCCGCGATCTTCGCTTATGACCTCGCCGCCGGTGAGGATGGCGATGTCTTCCAGCATTTCCTTGCGCCTGTCTCCGAAGCCGGGGGCTTTTACCGCGCAGCCTTTAAGGGTCCCGCGCAGTTTGTTGACCACCAAAGTTGCCATGGCTTCGCCTTCAAGGTCTTCCGCGACGATGAGGAACTGCTTGCCGGTCTGCACGATCTTTTCAAGAACGGGCAGCAGGTCGGTCATGGCGGAGATCTTTTTGTCGGTGATGACGATAAGCGCGTCTTCCAGCACGCACTCCATCCTTTCGGCATCGGTGACAAAATACGGGGAGACATAGCCGCGGTCGAACTGCATGCCTTCCACTACATCCAGTTCGGTTTCCGAAGCCTTGCCCTCTTCCACGGTGATGACGCCTTCATGTCCGACTTTTTCCATCGCCTGGGCGATGAGGTCTCCGATAACGCGGTCATTGGCTGAGATGGTGGCTATCTGGGCCTTCTCTTCCTTGGTCTTGACCGGTTTGGCCATCTTTTTTAACTCTTCGACCATGGCCTGCACGGCCTTGTCGATGCCTTTTTTGAGGTAGATGGAGCTTGCGCCGGCCGTTACGTTTTTCAGGCCTTCGGTGAAGATGGCCTGGGTCAGTACGGTGGCGGTGGTTGTGCCGTCGCCGGCGACATCGTTGGTTTTGGACGCGGCTTCGCGTACCAGCTGGGCGCCCATATCCTCGAAATTATCTTCCAGCTCTATTTCTTTGGCGATAGTTACGCCGTCATCTATGATGGTAGGCGAGCCGAATTTCTTTGAGAGTATGACCGACTTGCCTTTCGGGCCGAGAGTCACTTTTACGGCGTTGGCCAGTTTGTCCACACCGGCCTTAAGGCGCATTCTGCCTTCTTCCGAATAAATTACCTGTTTAGCCATTGTATATTCCTCCTGATTTAATTACCTAATTATGCCGAGGACGTCTTCTTCCCTCATTATGAGGTAGTCTTCGTCGTTGATCTTGATTTCCGTGCCGGAATATTTTCCGTAGAGTACCTTATCTCCGACTTTCAGTTCCATGGCGACGAGTTTTCCGTCTTCCGTGGTTTTGCCTTTGCCGGCCGCGATGATCTCCCCTTCCTGGGGTTTCTCTTTGACGGTTTCGGGGATGATTATCCCGCCTTTCCTTACTTCCTTGGCTTCCAGGGGCTTTACGATAACCCGGTCCCCAAGCGGCTGTATTCTGACTTTGGCTGCTGTTTCTGCCATATTGGTGCGTCCTCCTTTTGATTTAGAAAATGATTGTTAGCACTTCCACCTTCTTATTGCTAATTTTAGCAAAAAGTTTCGGGGAGTGTCAATAGCAGTCTTTGTGCTCGATTGCTAATTTTGATCCGGGTTGCGGTTACTTCTTAACGAAGAATCTGAATTTGGTTGCGCCCACCGCTATCATATCGTCGTCATTGAGGAGCACTTTCTCATTCAGCGGGTTGCCGTTGTGCGTGGCGTATCCTTCCTTTATAGGGATCAGATAGTAGCCTTCCGGACGCATGGTTATGACCGCCGCGATATCCGGACCGGTGTTGAAGATCCCGGAGCCTTTGTATTGTATCGTGGCCTGGGCGGTTTTGCCGATATACGTGGAAAGATTAGTGAGTTCATGCGCCTTCTTGGCGTCCGCCCCCCCCTCCGTGACTTCAAGCGAGCCTTGCACTCTGACTTTCTGCGGCGGCAGCGTCAATTCGGGGGCATTCTCTCCGGGTTTAGCTTCCGCTGCCGCGGGGGGTATTGCGGCGTCGGTTATGAAAATAAGGAAATATTTTACCACTCCTATGCTGTCGTTGTTGCGCAGACCGGCTTTCAGGACTTTTTTTCCGTTTACAAAAGTTCCGTTTGTGGAGTTCATGTCTTCCACGAACCAGGTTCCTCCGGCCTCGTAGAGTTTGCAGTGGTGTCCGGAGACCGTTGCGTTATCAAGGACAATGTCGTTGTCGGGTTTGCGGCCGACGGTGTGCGCGGGCTTGTCCAGTTTGATTTCCTTTATTACCGAGGTTTCAAATTTAAGCAGTATTTTAGGCATATTATTTTTTCAGCATGTCTCCCAGGGTTTCCTTAAGAGTCTTCCTTTTAAGAGTCCCTATTATTACCGTGACGTTATCCGGGCCCCCGTTTTCGTTGGCGGTCCGGACCAGGAGTCCGCAGGCTTTTTGTCCGTCCATATCGGTTTTCATTATCTCGGTTATCTTATCAAGCGTCACGGCCTTGAACAGACCGTCAGTGCAGAGCAGGAACCGGTCATTCTCCATGACCGGGATTTCTTTCAAGTCCACTTGAGGGGTTTTTTGCGTGCCAAGCGCGCGTGTGAGAATGTTTTGCAACGGTGATTTTTCCGCCTGCTCCTGGGTCAGTAAACCTTTACGCACGTGTTCCATGACCAGGGAATGATCCTCGGTCACCTGCTGCAGCACTCCGTCCCGGAAAAGATAGATGCGGGAATCCCCTATATGCGCGATGGAGATCTTGTTCCCGGAGAGGAGGATGGCGCTAAGCGTTGTTCCCATCCCCTTATTCTCCGGGGTGGAGTTGCCGGCTTCGTAGACGACGCTGTTCGCCAGTTGGACGGCGAAGCCCAACTGGTTGGTTTCAAGGGCATATTTATTGTCGTAGCCGCCGGGTTTGAGCCCCGTGCTTTGCATGGACTCAAATTTATCGCGGGTGACCTTTACCGCCATTGAGGAGGCCACTTCTCCGGAACTGTGCCCGCCCATACCGTCCGCTACTATGGCGAGATTCAGTGGCTGGTCGACAAGGACGTTGTCTTCGTTGTTTTTTCTCATCTTGCCGGTATCCGACAAAGAAGCTAGTTCAATTTTGAATCTCATTTTTTCTCCTCTTCCGGGTAGATCAACGGCAGAGTTTTTTCAAAGTCGGGACTGTTCGAGGCCAGAGGCGTCGGTTTTATCTCCGGCTGGGCCGGCTGTTCTTTTTTTGCCTCCCGCGGCTGCGCGGCTTCCAGCGGTTGGGCCAGTGTCTCGGCCACCGGCAACTGGATATTGTCTTTTAGCAGGGGCGCCGCGGCGGGGATTGGCGCGGCGGTCTTTGTTTCTTCCGGCTTTTTGGGAGAGATTGAAAGCGTGGCTGATTGAGGTTCAAGCTCAAGCTTGTTCGGCCCCATTGGTTCCGGAACTTTGAGCGGCTGCGGTGACATCTGCAGGGTATGGGCGGCCTGGGGTTCTTTTTCTATTGCCGGCGCCGGCGACTCTTTTTTTAGCGGCGCGGCAGAGGGTGATTTAGGCTGAGCAAGAGGTGCGGTTTGAAGCACGGGCTGCGCCGCCGGCTTCGGAGCGGGTTGAGCCTGTGGAATGGGCTTGGGGATGGGTTTAGGGTCCGCGGCAGGGGCCGGCGGCGGGACTTTCTGCCCCGGGACAGGCGTTTCCTTGGGTTGTGCCGGTTGCGATTTGGCCTCAACCGGTTTGGGCTTGTTATCCTGGACGGGAACGCGGGCATTTGCCGGCTGGACCTGGGGAGCGGGCGCTGCGGCGGATGACGCTTCCGGCTTGGGGGCGGCGGTGCCCGGAGCTGAGGTTTTAGCCAGAAGACGCCTTATGTCGGCCGCCATCTCGGCTCCGGTTTGATATCGTTCATCCGGGTTTTTTTTGAGGGCTTTGTCTATTATCGGCGCAATATCTTTGGGCAGGTCCGGTCTGACAAGGAGCGGGTCCGGGTAGGGGTCGGAACTTATCTGGAAGAATAGCGTGCCGACAGCCTCGCCTCCTTTCCAGGGCCGCTCGCCAGTGAGAAGTTCGTACATGGTGACGCCCAGCGAGAAAAGGTCCGCGCGGCCGTCCACTTTTTTGCCGGATATTTGTTCCGGACTCATGTAGTAAGGCGTGCCCAGTACGGTTCCGGTGGCGGTTTTTGATGAGGCCTGTATGCGGGCTATACCGAAGTCGGCCACGCGCAGTTCTCCGTTATCCAGCAGCATGATGTTGGCCGGTTTTATATCGCGGTGTACGACGCCGTTCTTATGGGCGTAATCAAGCGCCTCGGCCGAGGTGGCCATATAATCAAGGGTTTTCTCGACCGGCAGAAGTTTGTCTTTTGCGGTCCATTTTTTCATATCGTCGCCTTTTAAAAGTTCCATGGCCATGTAGGCGATATCCTGTTCCTCTCCCGCGTCGTAGATCTTGACGATGCTGGGGTGGGACAGGTTGCCCGCGGCCTGGGCTTCCCGGAAGAAGCGCTCCTTCAGCTCCTTCAGCGTGTTTTCATCCGTTCCTTCCTCAAAGCGAAGGGTCTTGATGGCCACGATCCTGTTGATCTTAGGATCGCGCCCCAGATAGACGATGCCCATAGCGCCCTTGCCCAGTTCCTTGGTTATCTCGTAGCGGCCGAGAGTCGGGATGGTTGAGGATCCCGCTACCAGCATGGTGGAATCATTAGTCTTGCCGATGGATCCGCCAAAAACGGCTCCGTCGGAGGCCTTGGTGAGCATTTCAATCTTGCTCTGGATGTCCTTGTAATTAGGATCATTGGACGCGATATGGCCGTATACGGCTACGGCCTTGTTGAACTGGCGTTTCCTTTCAAAATCAAGGGCCAGATTGTAGAGCAGTTCCTTCATGGTGTTATCCACAGGGCAGTTCCGGAATTTTTCAAAGGACAGGTCCAGCATCCCCTGTCCCTGGAAGGACAGGCCCAGCATCTTGTTGGTTTCTATGGCGGAAACCTCTATAAGCTCCTTTCTTTTTTCCGTGAAAAAGAAACGCTTGCTTACTATAAAGATGTAGCCCGCTATCAACAGGAAAGACGGGTAGGCCGTCTTAACCCAAAGGCCTTTGGCGGTGAACAGATAGATACCGGAGCCGCTAAGCGCCGCAAGGATTATCGCCGCAAGTACCGCGCCGAGTCCGGCTTTAAGCCGCGGCAGCAGCAAGATGATGAAAATGCCTATGAAAATTATGAGCCCGAGCTCCGCATTTTGCGCCCAATCGGGCTTGATTATGAAGTGGCCGTGAAGGATGTTCTCGATAACATTGGCCGAGAATTCCACCGCCGGCAGATTTTTTTCCACCGGGGTCACATATAGGCTGCCCACACCCTGTGCGGTCAGGCCGATAAGGACTATCTTGTCCTTGAAAGCCTCGGGGACTATCTTGCCGTTCAATACGTCGTAGAAAGAATAGTATTTAAAGGACGACTTGCTTTTATTGAAAGCGATGAGCATGGCTGAGTAATAGTCAAGCGGTACCTTGCGGCTGCCCAGCGTCAACATCCTTCCAGGAGTGATGACTGCTTCGGAAGGCTTAAGTTTTAAATATGTTCTGGCCAGTTCCTCGGCGAACGACGGATAGAAATTTTGGTTATACGGAATGAGAGGGTATTCTTTCCTGACCGTTCCATCGCTGTCGTTGAAAATGTTTACGTGGCCTATTCCGGCGGCTGAGGACCCGAGTATCTCTACGGGTATCGTAAAGCCCGAGCCTTCTATCTGGATGTCGGAGGAGCCGGAGCCTTGGGCGACCGTGGCGGCATATTTTTTCATCCAATCCGGTTCGTCCGGGGGTTTTGCGACCAGATCGTCCGTCTTGAAGTACATGGGCAGTACGATATTTCCCGCAACGGAGATGGCGGCCGCGAGCTTGGCGTCGTTGTCCATGTCTTTTTTGGTCTCGCGCAAAATCTTGTCGAATTCCGATTCTTTTGTGGTTTCTTTTATTTTTTTAGCCGCTACCAGTTCAAGGTATTTCTGGCGCAGCCGTTCCGTAATCTCCAGGTCGTTGTTCTTTTCCGGCTCAGAGAAAAGGATATTCAATCCGATGACCGCGGGGCGCGCGGTGTCGGTGGAAAGCCAGGTGAGCATTTCAGCCACCTTGGAGCGCGGCCAGGGCCAGCGGCCTATCTTTGAGATGCTGTCGTCGTTTATCTCTATTATTGCGATCTCGTTTTTCGAGGGGGTCTCGGAATTGAGTTGCGTCCTGAAATCATAAAACTTAAGTTCGAGCGGCTCTATGCCGGTTCCGGAGAAATAGAAGAACAGTACGGCCAGAGTCAGGGCCACGCCCCATAGCGTATCAGAGAAGATAAATTTTTTCATTAGTTGCCTCCGTTAATAATGCCGGAACCGTCCGGTACGGCAGTTGCCTTGTTTTCATGTCAGAGCCCGTTCCTAATAATGCGACATCGTTTCTTCCACGAAATAGATATTGGTCATAAGCATCAGGAAGAGCGCGATAAAGACCAATCCCGCCGTTTCAAGCAGGTTGTCCTTAAGTTTGAAGACGAGCGATTTGTAATACTCCGCCCTGGCGGCCCGGCGCAGTTCTTCGCGCGGAACAGGGCTTGTTTCCTGCGGAGAGGCTACCGGTTTTTTTTCTATGGGCCGCCCATCAGTGTCGAATTCCGGTATGGCCGCCTCCTGCGCCGCCAGTTCCCGCCGGTATTTATAATAGGTTTCGTTTTTGAGTTTTTCCACACGCAGAGCTTCTTCACTGACTTTTTTTTCAGTGATGGAATATATCCACGGATTGGTGAACATGGCGAATATTAACCCGTTGGCAGTCAGGAAAAGAAGCGCCGGGTTAAAAATAAAGGCGAACTGCTTCTGTGTCAGCGCGGCCGTAAGTCCGATGGCCGCGGCGAATCCCGCCAGGGCAAGGTAAGTTTTTTCCGGGGAGATCTGCGCGCCGCCTTTGAAGTATATGTATGTTAACAGGAGAGAAAGTCCGTAGGCGATTACCGAGCCGGCTTTTGCCGCCCAGTGCGGTTTTAAGACGAACTTTGAAGCCGCAAGGAACAAAAATAAAGAATATAGCAGCAGATTGGATGGTGATGCCATGTTTTCCACCGCGGTTTTCAGGCAGAAGAAGGCTTTGGATACCATGTCCGTAGTTTCGGGTGACGGCACGAAGATGGCGCCGGCATATGCGGCCAGAGCGGCGGCGGCCGAAAAAAAAGCGTGCATCGGAGTGAACTTGAGCGGTTTGAGAAATATCGTCCAGGATATAAGGCCCAGGCCTGCGGCGAGGAAGAATCCCGCGCCGGACTGGCTTGAAGTGAATGGCGAAAGCAGCGAGGCGAGCAGGCCCGGTCTGGGAGTCCCCGTGGAACCGGCCAGCAGAAAGCAGCCTATGGCCGCGAACGTGATCGCGAAGTGCATGGCGGTCCTTATGGAGTTGTGCAGCGCGGATAGCTGCAATTGTTTCGGCTTAGGCAAATCTTTCCTTGGCGCCGTAGCGGTTCCGGGGATACCTGCTTCCCCGGTTTGCGCGGGCATCCGGCGATCGGAAGTAAGCGCGGCTTCGGACAGTTTGTGATCCGGAGGGGGCGGCGGGACCGGCGAATCCGACGAACTGTTAGCGAAGAGCGCGGAGACCTCAGGCAGATCTATGGAACGTTCATTGGAAACCGATGTTCCGTCCTTTTCCGCGGTTATCCTACGCTTGATATCGTTCGCAACTTCCGCCGCGCTCTGATAGCGGCTTTCCGGTTTTTTGCGCATGAGGCGCTCAAGGACGTGGGAAACCCACAACGGGATGTCCGGCTTGAGGACCAGAATGTTGGGGAATGGTTCCCCAATGTGTTTGTGTATTACTTCTATGGAGCTCTTCCCTTCAAATGGATATTTGGCGGTGAGCAGATAAAAATAGGTGGCGCCGGTGGAATACAGGTCGGCTCTGTGGTCCACTTTAGCGGCCAATCCCTGTTCTGGCGACATGAAGTAGGCGGTTCCCACCATTTCACCGGCCATGGTTAATTGTTTTTCCTCGCTGATGCTTCGGGCCAGGCCGAAGTCCACTATTTTGGGATGCCCGTCCGCGCCAAGGAGGATATTAGAGGGTTTTATGTCCCTGTGTATTATGGTTTTGGAATGGGCATGCCCCAATCCGTCGAGTACTTCCAGAATTATGCCTGTGGCGGTGTCCGTAGTCATGGGGCCTTTTTCCGCTATCATGTCGGAGAGGCTCTTTCCCTCGATATAGGACATAATGATGAAATAAGAGCCGTTCTCCTGGCCGAAGTTGTATATCTGGACTATATTCGGGTGTTCCAGTTTGGCGGCTGAGCGGGCTTCCCGCAGAAAAAACTCGATATTGCGTTCGTCCCGGGCCAGGTCGGGGGAGAGAATCTTCACGGCTACGGTTCTGTCCAAGGCCTCGTGCCGGGCTGTATAGACCGAGCCCATTCCGCCCTGGCCTATTTTCTCTTTTATTGTGCAGCCCGCGAAAGCCGCTCCTAAAAATTTATCTGTCTCGGTCATTATATTCCTACAGTCTTCTGTCCTTTATGAAGATGCTGCCTTTGCGTCCGCTCAGTTCTTTGGCATAGTGTTTTAGTTCTGCAGCGGTCTCAACTAGTTTGCCGTAATGCCGGAGCGCTTTGGGGATTATGACCGCTACGGTCAGGGAAACTATAGGGAAATGGCGCGTCTTGTTCTTTCTGTCCATTGTGACGATATAGCCGCGCTGCCGGTCTTCCGGAGTGTAAAAAGACGGTATGGTGCGGTCGAATTCCCGCGTTATTTCATTCCCCGCCGCTTCAATAAGTTCGGGCCTGGTTACCAGTACGAAATCGTCCCCCCCCACGTGTCCCAGGAAATAATCCTGGGCGGCGTGCGTCTTAGCCGCCTCGCTGATTACCGAGGCGATATGCTTTAGGACTTCGTCGCCCTTGGCGTAGCCGTAAACATCGTTATATGCTTTAAAATTGTCGGCGTCTATATAAGCGAACGCAAAAGGCGTTCCGGCCGCCATGCGTTTGAGGACGTCTTCCTCTATGGCCGGGCTGCCCGGCAGGTGGGTAAGCGGGTTCAAAGATACATCGGAACTCTTACGCTTTATTATCCGGTTAACGCGGGCCCGCAGTTCGCGCACGTCGAAAGGCTTCGTGATAAAATCATCCGCGCCCAGTTCTATGGTGGTTACTTTGGCGTCAACCTCGGAAACTCCGCTCAGGATTATAATGGGCAGGCCGTGCGTATCCGGGTTCGCGCGTATGCGTTTGCATAGGGCGTAGCCGTCAAGGCCGGGCATGCGCAGGTCCAGCAGAATGAGATCCGGCTTGTTGTTGTTTAAAAAACGCAGGACTTCCTCTCCGCTGTATAGTGTGACAACAGTGTAGTTGAATTTTTTGAGCACTGCCGAGATCAGCAGTCCGACATTCGGATCGTCGTCTACGACTAACACGGTTTTGTTGATCAAACAACCCCCAGCCTATACAAAATCACGCAACCCGCCACGCGGCGCGGTTCCGCTGGTCAATTCAGTAAAAACATCCAGTCTTGATTATAAAATATATATTTCCTTAAATGCAATCCTGTTTCGCGATTGTAATTAAAGCGATGTTAAACTTACATATTGTAAAAAAAGGTAGATGTGTGGTATAATAAAGGAAAGATTAAAAATCATAAAAATCATAAAACAATTCGGACGTGTATGCGTGTAAAAACATATTCCACTTTTGATATAGCAAAAATGCTGGAGATCGTTCCCGGAACCGTCGCCAATTGGATAGACGGCGGCAGGCTTAACGCTTTTAATACATTAGGAGGTCATAGGCGGGTTTCACAGGTGGATTTACGGGATTTCCTTGAGAAGAACTCCATGCCGGTGCCGGAACTGCTCATTCAGGCATCCGGGAAGAAGAAAATACTTGTTGTGGAGGACGATGAGAAATTCCTTAAGCTTGTGGTAAAGGCGCTAAAAGCGTTCAAAAATTATGAGTCGCTTACCGCCACCGACGGATTCCAGGCCGGGCAATTGGTGGAAGGGCACAGCCCCGATCTGGTGGTGCTGGATATTATGCTGCCCGATATCAATGGCTTTAAAGTCTGTGAGTTAATCAAGGCGAGGAACAAGAAGACTAAAGTTATAGCCATAACCGGCTACGACTCCGAGGATATAAAGAAAAGGATAATGGGTGCCGGGGCCGATGCTTATCTTATAAAGCCGTTCCAATTTAAAACACTTTTCGAATATGTGGAGAAGTTCCTAGGCATAAAGGCGAAAAAAACAGCGTCTTGAATATCCGGTGGTACGCATAGATTCTGGTGCGGTATTGCCGTGATAGAGCGTTTTGCTGGGTCGGGTGTGGGGGAGGCAGTGTCCCGTCATTTTGAACGCGGGAAAATATTCGCGGGCGCCGGTTATAGGGGGAGGTTGTTTCGGCGTCTGGAAATCAAAAGAATGGGGCGAATTTGAAGCTTTTTTCCGGAAGAGGATATTCCGGGAAAAGGCTTCATTTTTTTAAAACAGTATTTCCGATCCAAGGATGCGCGTGAAAATTGTTGCCGCAGTTTCGTCGTCATTTTTTTATACTTTTCGGATATTCTTCCGCGTCCCCCCAATAATTTCAGGCGTTCATGTTAAGTCGGATAACTCTAAAATTTGACGGGTTAAAGCGAGCGGGCTGGAATAGATAATGGTATAGTGTGATTTAAGTCACACTTAATTACTTGACAACAGTCAAGCCAGGTGCTAGAATAGTTTAAGAACAACGAGCAGATGCCGAATAAAGGCATATACAATGTGGCTTGTTAATGCTTAAAAATTTGTCAGGGCTGCCTCCCTCACCCTACCCCCCAAAAAGGCAGCCCTGCCTTTTTTTTGTCTAAAAAGCCGGGTTGATCACAGCTTTTGGTTGCCCAATTTTAATTTCCCAAGTTGTGATTTGTCTGCCTGGCAGACAATTTTGTTGCATATTGATGCGAAGTAAGTTCCACGGGCTTTCGCCGGAGTGACTAGAGGATTCCGACTGGCTTGGCCGTCGGAATGGGTATAAACATGGGGATATACTGGCACTCACGCCAGATTCTTGCCTCGGTTTAGACTGCACGGCGCAAAGTAATTTGGCTATAATACTTATGATAGCAACGGCCACGAACCAGACGTATTATAAGTTAACCGAAATCTTGCAATTTTTAGATTAATGCGGTAATTTGTGGCCTATCCGGAATGGGGACCTATGAACGAAAAATCAGACATGGAATTGGCGGAAAAACTGTTGAGCGGTAGGAAAAAGGTTTCCGCTCAGCTCGCCCGGGTGATCGTGGGCCAGGACGAGGTTGTGGAGGACATACTTATCACTCTTTTCGCGCGCGGCCATGCCCTCGTAGTGGGGGTGCCGGGACTGGCCAAGACCCTGCTCGTCTCCACTCTTGCCGAAATTCTTGATCTTAAATTTTCCAGGATACAGTTCACTCCGGATCTTATGCCCTCCGATATAACGGGTTATGAGATCCTGGAGGAAAATTCCGCAGCGGGATCCAGGCAGCTGCGCTTTATGGAAGGCCCGGTGTTCGCCAATGTAGTGCTCGCCGATGAAATTAACCGCACCCCCCCTAAAACACAGTCCGCGCTTTTGCAGGCTATGCAGGAATATAAAGTCACCTCCGGCGGCCTTACCCGGCCTCTGCCGCTCCCTTTTCTGGTGCTGGCCACCCAGAACCCGATAGAGCAGGAGGGCACTTATCCTTTGCCAGAGGCCCAGCTCGACCGCTTTTTCATGCAGGTTGACATCGGTTACCCTTCTCTCGAAGAAGAAAAACGTATTGTCTCCCTGACTACCGGGGCCCCCGCGGAAATACTGGAAAAAGTTTTGAACGCCGCTGAAGTTTCCGCGCTTCAGGAAATAGTCAGGAAGGTTCCGGTGCCGGAGACTTCTCTGGAGTACGCCGTGCGCCTGGCCCGAATGACGCGTCCTAAAGCCGGCGCACCGGACTCCGTGGCCAAGTGGCTGACGTGGGGCGCGGGCCCCAGGGCTTCGCAGGCTCTGGTGCTGGCCGCCAAAGCGCGCTGCCTTCTCGACGGGCGTTTTGCGGTTTCAGTTGAGGATATTCGGCGCTCCGCTCTGCCGGTGCTGCGGCACAGGCTGGTGCTTAATTTTCAGGCGGAAGCGGAAGGTCTTACCGCCGCCGGGCTGGTGGCCCAAGTATTAGCAGTCTGCTGAAAAACCCTCTTTCGGGGTCTTTTGGCCGATTTTTGCCTGCGCCTTTGCGCTGCTCAACTCACAGTCCCTAGTCGAGAATGCTCGTTTCGCATCGCTTCGGCTCGGCTTCAAAATCTGCTCAAAATACCTCCGAGTAGGTTTTTTCAGCAGACTGTTAGCCGAGACCGATTGAACTATTATAACGAATGAAATATCTCACTCCGGAGGCAGCCGCGCGGATACGGGCGTTGAAAGCCCGCTCTTCCCATTTTAAGTCCGGGGGGACCCTGGAGGGCCGTCATGCGAGCGCGTTTAAAAAGGGCAGCTCACAGGAATTTTCCCAGTACCGCCAGTACACCGCAGGCTCGGACACCCGTTTCCTGGATTGGAAAGTCTACGCCCGCCGCGACAGGTTCTTTATAAAGGAATTCAGTCTTCAGAACGCGGTCAGTTTCAATATTATTCTGGATTCTTCGGCCTCCATGGCTTTCCGCGGCCCGGCCGCCGACGGCTCAAAATGGGATTACGCCGCGCGGCTGGCGCTGTACTTGGCGTGCTTTCTTATGGCACGCGGAGATTATGCCGGCCTTACTATCTTTTCGGGCGCCGGCGTCTCCAGCGTACGGCCCTCCGGGGACCCGCGCGTTTTGACCGAGATGGACGCCATGCTGGAGGGGATGAAACCCTCCGGCGAGTCCCTTCCGTTGGAATCTTTTAAGCGGATAGTGTCGGGACTGAAAAGAAATTCCGCCGCGGTGGTGTTCTCCGATTTTATGGCGCCGTCGGAACGTCTTGTGGCTTTCGCACGTCTGCTGGCGTCGTTCCGGGGCAAAGTGTGGGCGTTCCAGGCGCTGGACCGCGCCGAGCTGGAATTGCCTTGGGAGGGCTATGCCGCGTTCCAGGATATGGAAACAGGCGAGGAAGTGCCTCTTTCCCCCTCCGCTCTAAGGGTCGCGCATGGGCGGGAATTCGTTCTATGGCTTAAGCATGTGGAAAAGATGTTTTCTGTTTCCGGTGTAGGCGCTTTCGCGGCGTTCACCGACGCCCCCCCTTTCATAACCCTGGAAAAACTTATACGAATATTTTAAAAAATATACCATAAGGCGGCGTTTACTACCGACGACGGGAATAATTATATAATCGGATCATAGGGCTGAAGTGGTCTTTGTGGGAAAACACTGTTTTCAATCTTTCAAAAATATTAATACTGAAACCTTTGGATCTATCTGTTACGCCTCATGATCATCAACACTCTCTCATATGCGCTTTCTTAATCCGACGGTTTTATGGTTTTTGCCGTTGGCGCTGCTGCCGCTGCTGTTGAATTTTATTTTTCCGCTTAAACCTTTAAAACTCCCTTTTTCAAGCGTGCTCCTGCTGCGCGCTGCCCGGGATTCCCGTCTTAAAAAAACGATGGCGGCTAAGACCTTTATTCTCCTGCTCCGGTGCCTTGCTGTTCTATGTCTTATTGCCGCTTTTTCCAAGCCCGTAGTCGGCTGGAGGTTTTTCAGCGCCTTCTCCGGTCTCACTGCCGGAGCCGGCCGTCCCGTAAGTCTCGTAGTATTGGCCGATCGTTCGCTCTCCATGAGCGCGGCTTTTGCCGGGCATTCCCGCCTGGATTTTGCCGCAGGCGCGGGGACCGGGATACTGAGAGCCTTGGGCGGGCTCGACGAAGCGGCGCTGGTTTTTTTTGATTCGGATTCCGGGGCCGGGGAATGGAGTTCGGATTTTGACGCGCTTTCAAAATTGCTTTCCTCGGCCAAACCGGGTTTCAAGGGTACAAATTACCGTAAGGCGCTTGAAAAAGCTTATGCCATGCTTGCGCTTAGGCCGTCAGCCCGTAAAAAAGCCGTTCTGCTGCTTAGTGACGGATCTCGTAACGGCTTTGCGTCTATGTCCGGCGCTCTAAACGAACTTCCGGGGTATGATCCCGCTGTTACTCTTACCGGATTGGCTTTTCCCGCCGCCCCCAATGTCTGGGCGCGCGGTGTAAGCGCGGTTGAAGGCGGCGGCGGGCGCACACGGCTTGCGGTTTTTACAGGCAACTCCGGAGGATCCGTGCCGTATGGCCTGCCTTTGAAACTTTACGCTCCGGCTTTTTCCGGAACCGTATTGACCGCGCCGTCCAGAGCGGGTCCGTCCGCGGTTTTTGACCTGCCGGCCGGCAATGATCTATCAGGCCGCGTCGAACTTTTTGCGCCGGACGCGCTTACGCAGGATAACGCCGTTTTTTTCTCCCTGGCCCGCAAGGAGCTTTCTGCCCGTAAAGTTCTTGTCCTTTATGAGGGGCCTGAGTCCTTAAAACCCGGTGGCGGCGCGTATTTTATTAAAAAATTTTTTGAGACGGAATACGGCGCCGGAGGCGCTTTTACCGCGGATTTAATGGAATTATCAGCCTTGATGCGCTCGCCAGGGAGCGAGTATGGAGCTATTATCGTTCCAGATGGCCCGGGGGCGGTGCGACAGGCGTCTATTATAGACGCATTTGTGAAGTCCGGCGGCGGGGCGTTTATAATAACCGGGGCGTCCGAGAAACCGGGCGGGGAGCCTGCGCTTCTTTCCGCGTTAGGATTTAAAACCGCTGAGACGCTTGAACGAGATTTTTCTTTGGCGGCTCCGGACGCCGCCGGCAATTTCGAAGGCGCTGATTTTTCCGGCTTTGACCTGGATAGAGTTAAAGCCATGCGCATTACCAGGTTGGAGGCTCCGCCGTCTTTTGAGGCGTTGTGGAATTTTAGGGAATCGTCCGGCGCCGCCTATCCGGCGTTGTTCGGCGGCCGGAGAGGCAAAGGCCGGGTTTTGGTCTGGACCTCTTCCTTCAGTTTGTCGTACACGGACCTGGCCGCTAAACCGGTGTTCGCTCCTTTTTTTTCAGCCTGCCTGCGGCGTCTTTATGGAGTTAAACCGCCCAGTCTGCGCCAGACCTTGGTTGGCGGAGTATACGCGGGCTCCCTGGAAAATACCGACAGCCTCAAAGTTACGGTTTCCGCCCCGGACGGTTCCAGGAGTTATGTTCTGGCCAGGGATGGATCTTTTAATTATGCCCTCACCGATAATCCCGGCCTTTATTCCTTTAACGCGCCGCCGGAAACCGGAACTTTTGCCGTCAATTTTGACGCCGCGAGCGGAGAAAGCTCGCTTGAGCCGGAACCATTTCCTCCATGGGCCGTGCTTCCGGGGAACGAACCGGTAGAAGCTTTTAAGCGCGTGGTTTATGGCGTTGAAATAGGGCAGTTCCTGCTTCTACTGGGGCTTGCGGCATACCTGGCGGAATTTCTGCTTTCAAGGAGGGCGTTATGAATCCGGCACGCGCCATTCTTACAGCTCTTCTCGCGCTAACCCCCGGAGTTTCGTTCTGCTTTTCGCTCACGGAACTGGATCTGGGAGAAGGCTGCGGTGTTGTCGACTCCACCCGAGACGAGGTTCTGAAAGCGTTGGCTGCGGCCACCAGCGTTGATCCGGACATTACCAGGAAAAAAGTCAGGCTTTCCGACCCCGCGCTTTTTGAGGAACCCTTTCTGGTCCTTTCCTGTTCAAAGGCTCCCGGGGCGCTCAATTACGATGAAGCGCGTAATCTTCATCTTTACCTCGCGGCGGGCGGCACTCTTTTCGCCAATGACGCTTCCGGCCTGCGTAAAAGTCCTTTTTCGCTTTGGCTCACCAGGGCTTTGGAAGCGGCCTTGCCGGACGCCGTTTTGAAGCCGGCGGCCAGGGAACATCCGCTTTTTAAAAGTTTTTTCATGAGTGTGGCGCCCGGAGGCAGGTTCGATCTTGAACGGGAACCGTCGGCCGCCGAGTATGGCGCCCGTTACGCGGTAATATTTTCCCGCAACGATCTGCTGGGTGTCTGGCCCAGAGACGCGCTCGGCCGCTACCTTTATGAACCGTCTCCCGGCGGGGCGCGCCAGCGGCGTGAAGGCGAGAAATTGACGCTGAATATAATAATATACGCGCTTACAGGCTCCTACAAACAGGATGCCGTTCATCAGCCGTACATTATGCAGCGCCTGCGTGAACTTGATGCCGTACCGGGGGCGAGGCGGTGAGACTATTTATAGGCGCGAACTGGTATTTTATGGCGGCGGCGGTTCTGCTGATAGCGGCGTTCATTCGCGCGTTGAAAAATTCCGCCGGTTTGCCGTACGCGATCAAGGTTTTGCGTTTCTCGGGCGCGGCCTTGGCGGCGCTCCTGTTGATACGTCCGTCCGCCGTTTTTTATCGTCCGTCTTCGGAAAAGCCCGCTTTAGCCGTGCTCCTGGATGCATCGTTTTACATGCGGGAAGGTCCGGCTGGAAAAGATTCTGGGCTTTCCAAGTACGCGCGCGCTTCGGCTTGGCTTGCAAAATACCAGCCGCGGCTTAGCGGCGCCGCGGCATTGGAATGCTATGCTTTTTCCACCCGTCTTTATAAAGTGGACTGTTCTTCCCCTTCGGCCGGCGGTTTTGAAAACGGCTTTTACGCGGAATCGGATCTGGGCCGCGCGTTGTCTTCCCTTGTCGGAGGAGACGGGGGCCGGGGGTCCGCATGTCCGGATAGAATATGGGCGTTTACGGACGGGCTTTCCCTTTCCGGGAAAGCCCCCCTCCTCATTCCTCCGCCGGGGTGCGACAAACGGATAGATATCCTGGCCGTGGGTGAGACAGATCTTCAGCGCGGGGTCGCTATAACGGATTTTTCCGGTCCGCCTTTTGCGTTCGCGCATATACCGTTCGTATTCTCCGTATCGGCGCGGGTTTCGGGCATGAAGGATTCGCGGCTTGAACTGCGGCTTAAAGACGGCGCGGATAATATAATCGAGACGCGGAAGTTTACGGTAAATAGTCACGATGAAACGATTGTTTCTTCTTTCAGCGTCAGCGCGCCGTCGGTGGGGCGCGCGGCTTATACTCTTTGCGCCGCGTCCGGACCCGGGGGCGGCTGTTCCGCGTCAAAAGCGCTTGCGGTTTCTGTTATAAGGGAAAAACTCCGCGTTATGTATCTGGCCGGCCGGCCTTCTTTTGAGTACGCTTTTTTGCGGGATTATCTAAAAGGCCAAAGCGGCATAGATCTGGTTTCTTTCGTCATCCTGAGGAACCCTGAGGATATGCCGGGAGCCGACGAGCGAGAACTATCTCTTATCCCTTTCCCGGTAAATGAGATCTTTCTGCGCGATATTTCGCATTTTGACGTTTTCATACTTCAGGATTTTGATCTGCGCCGTTTCGCGGCGGACGGTAATTATGCGGCTTCGCTGGCGGAATTCGTTAAGCGCGGGGGCGGCCTGGCTGTTATCGGAGGGGCCTCCGCTTTCGGAGGCGGCGGATACTACGGGATAGAATTCATCAACTCGCTGCTGCCGGTAGAGATAGAGAAACGTCCGGATTTCGACGAGGATTTGGAATTCCGGGTAGCGCCGGATAAGCATAGTGCCGCCCTTGTCTTTTCCGGTATTGATAATGAAGAGCGTTTCTGGAATAACACCCCCACGCTTAAGGGGGCTAATATTTGGGGTCCGTTGAAGCCCGGCGCCAAGGCGATTTTTCATTATAAAAGCGCAACCGGAGGAGACGCCGTTTTTTCAGCGGAAAAGAGCTACGGCAAAGGCCGCGTAATGGCGATCGCCGGCCCGTCAACCTGGCGCTGGAAGCTGATGGGCGCGCGGGAACTCAGGTACTCGGGGTTGTATTCGGCTTTCTGGAGCCGGTCATTGGCATATCTGGACGGTTCATTGAGTCTTGAGAAAGTGACGCTTGAATCTTTGCCGCGGTCCGGGGCCAGCCGGGCTTTCCGGCTTAAGGTCTTGACCGCCAATTATTTGCCTCCATCGGACAGCGATGCGGTGTCGGTGGACGCGATTCTGGAAGGCGGTGGAAAAACAGAGCCGGTTGAGTTCTTGCCGGCCGGGCGCGGGATCTATGAGGCGGCTTTTTTACCTGCGGCAAAGGGACGTAACCGGCTTAGAGTTTCAGTTAAGAGCGGCAATGTGTATTTGGGTTCTACGGAGGCGGTATTTGAATCCGCGGCCGCCCCCGGTTTTATGCCGGCCGATGAGGAAGTTTTAAAAAAGACGGCGGCGCTTATGGGCGGCGGCTATCACCGGCTTAAATTTAATGAAGGGCCGGAAGCGATGCTGAAGGCTTTGCCGCCTGAGCGTGAGGGGCGCAAGGAAGTGTCGCGGTTTGATCCGGACACATCGCTGATAGTTATGCTGCTCGCTGCCGCCCTGTTCTTCGCCAGTTGGATCTTAGGACGCTTTAAAGGGCTGCAGTAGGTAACGCCGGGCTAGGAGCCTGTCCGACATAAGGCTTTCATGCCGAAATTGTCGGTTTTGAAGCCGAGCCGAAGCAACGCGAAACGA
>MGVA01000003.1:0-6193 GCA_001800245.1 Elusimicrobia bacterium RIFOXYA12_FULL_51_18
TAGCTGTACCAGCATTCCCCGTTACGGAACCAGCTGTCCCGGATACATTCCCGGTTACATTTCCCGTCAATGGACCGCTGAAGTTCGCAGCGGTAATAGTACCCGCGGAGAAATTACCGGAAGCGTCACGCTTTACTATGGCACTGGCGGTATTCGCGCTGACTGGCGTTGCCCAGCTAGGAGCTAAACCCGCGTTGCTTTGGAGAACATCCCCCGCCGTGCCTGCCGCTAGCATAGCGGTGGTGTTGAGAGCTGACTGCCAGGGGATGTATCCTGCGGCTCCGCCGGCCAAGTTGGTGGCGGTCCCGGCGCTGCCGGCGCTACCTAACCCGCTAAGCCCCGACCCGTCTCCGTAAAAAGCATTGGCTGTCACGTTCCCCGCAACAGTAAGACTGCCGCCATTTATGATGTACACATGCGTTGAAGATACTATCCCCTCGCCGGCGGAAACAGCCAGACTGCCGGCATAAGCGGCGCTGGTGGAATACAGCGCGTACGGCACGCTTGAAAGAGCTTCCCTGGGAGACAGCGCCTGCCCCCCGACCTTGAGTTCCAGATACCAGGCGCCGGCCGACACATCCGCCGCCCCGGGCGCCGTAAAAGTGGACTTAAAAAGACCGGTGGAAACGTAAACATCCTGGACGCCCGAAGTATTGCAAACGCCTCCGGTAAGCGCGTTGCAGAGCAATATCTCAATGCTGCGATTTCCGGTGACAGGCTGATTATTCTCTTTCAGGCGGCCCTGATAAGTTATGATCTGCGGAGCTTCCGCGAAAAGGTTTCGAGCGGCCTGCAACGACAAGGCCAGGGCAAACACCCATAAAAGTTTCTTCATACCTTTCTCCTAATATCCGACAGCCTGCGCGGCGCTAAATCTAAAAAGCGAAAGTCATAGAGAAGCGGTGAGAACTGCCCAGTTCTCCGTAAGGGAGCAGGGCATAATCAAGTTTGACAGGTTTCAGGTTGAAACCAAGGCCCATAAAAAAACCGTAAAGTTCCGCGAGTCCGGAAGAGCCGCCAAAGCCTTTGCCCAATATGGCATTACGCTGGGAGGAAGGGCTTGTCCTGTAACCGGCCCTAAGCGCTATAATTTTAAACCCCGTATATTCGGCACCGATCCGTAATACCGCAGAAGAGTCGTTCGGGAAATCCGCTTCCGCCGCCAGGACGGCGGGGAAAACTGCGCCGGTACGCACCGCCAGGCCAGCCCTGTAAACCACAGGCAGGGGAAAGCCCTCGTCCTTAAATTTAACCCTTGTCCCGAGATTAGACACGGAAAACCCTAGTGTTACCGGCATCATTCCAAAATCGTACAACAGTCCGGCGTCCGCGCATATGGCGGAAGCCACACTGGCCTTTATCCGCTGCCGGACGGCTTTCAGGTTCCCACCAGCCGAGAGCCGGCCGGCTTTGACCGCGTAGCCCCCGGAAAGGGCGAAATCCTCCGCCGTGAAATCCGAGTTCAGATTTCCTACTTCATCCCTGCCCTCCAGCGATCCCGCTGAAAAATAGGTAAGGGATAACCCGGCATTTCCGCGGGCATAGGCCAATTGCGTGAGCCCCGTGTCCTGAATATGCCAGGAATGGGAAACAAGCAGTTCATTCCCGCCTTTTCCAAGGCCGGCGGGGTTATAATAAACCGACGAAACGTCATCAGCCACCGCAACAAAAGCCTCACCCATGCCCAGCCCCCTGGCGCCGAAACCGAGACTCAAAAACTGAGCCGCGGAACTTTTAGCGGCGCTTGCGATCCCGTGAAAAGCAAAAAAGATGCCAAAAATAAAACAAACAGCCGTTATCGCGGTTATGCGCCTCTCACACACGCAATCCCGCCGGAACAGCGGTTTCTCCAATGACAATATTTTTTTCAGGTCCAGCATGTTGTGTTCCCGCATCTAACGTGACGTTATAGTATACACTAACGAACCATCAAAATCCCGAAGAAATAACGAGAATTCCAAAATCCGCAGTTTTCACATCACAACCCGCGCCGCCCCCCCTTCTCCGCCATAATCATGGGAGAGAAGGGACAGGCTTCTGCGCGGCGTTTACGCCTATTTTTTCTTCAACTTTATCTCAACATCCTTGCTCTTGCCGTCTTTATCGATCTTGAGCTTCAGTTTTTTTTCACCGCCGCTTTCGGAACTGAGCTTATCCAGGAACTTCTGCATATCCGAGACCGCCATGCCTTCCTGCCAATTACCCACGTCGGAAGCGCCCATCTTCTTGGCCGCCGCGGGAGCCGCCCCCGCGCCTGAAACCGTGCTCATCTGGCCGGCGGCTAAAGACTGCTTGCCCTGCGAATTTTGCACGTCAACGTGTCCTTCGTAAACCTTTACCGTCAGCAGGCTGCGCTGTTCTATGTCGGCTTCGGTTCCCCTGACCGCGCAGACGGCCGAGGGCGTTCTGACGTCCAACTTGGCCATTTTATGAAGCATCCTGGTCCAGAGCTGGCCGACCCGGAGACGGAGCATTTCCCTGACCCGGCCGCCTGGCTCCATATTGAAAGTGGAGTTCTCGTTAAGGCGGACCTCGGCGCCGCCTTTGGTGGCCAGGGATGCCTGGCTGGCCGGGCCGGTCTTCACCTCGTCACCGGCGTAAAGAAGGTCGTTAAGAGTTAAGGCGGAAAAAGTATCCCCCCCGGACCGTTTGACCTGAACATCCCCCTTCGCGTAGACCACGATGGCGTTGACTTTCCCCGCCGCCGCGGCCAGACCCGGCAGCCACAAAGCTCCCAACAGCATTGCAAGAGCTATTTTCACCGAACCGTTCGCATGTTTGCATTTCATATGTACTACCTCCGTTTTATATTACTTGGAACTTCCTCCGATATCCAGTCTCCTGAAATTAACTTTGCCGGTTTCCTTTCCCACAACCTTAAGAATGTAAGCCGCCGCCGGAACTTCCTTTTCTTTGGGCGCCTGTATGAAATAATAATCCACCGCAAGGCCGTCCTCGGTTTTCCGTTTGGAAAGGATACGCACCGTCTCGGCCCTGTCCTTCGCGGCGGAAACTATTCCCAAAACCATCTTATGAGAAAAATCTACATCCGGCAGTTCGGCTTCGGACAGGGACTGCCATAATTTCTTCCACTCTTTCTTATCGGCTACGACAAAGGTGGAGATCTCCTTGTCCGAGAACGCCGAAGCGTAACCCGTCCATTCATCCCGGAAAGAGGCGGACGGATCGACAATTTCGAGATCCATGGCGGGAGACTCCGCCTCCGCGGCGGCGGCTTCCGCTGTCTCCTGGCCCGTCTGAGCGGTGGGCGCGGCCGCCGCGCCGCCGGTCTCGCTTATACTGGCGCCGGCCAGCGTGGCATCGCCGCTGAGCAGGGCCTCCAGAATATCGTTAAGTTCGGAGCCGGAACAGTTGGCGCACTCTATCGTCTGGAACGTATAGCCGTCAAGAGCTTTTAGAGCGTCCGGCCCCAGCCGTTTAGTCAGTTCCGCCCACAACTCATCATAGCTAAGCTGTTTGGAAGTTCCGCCTGACGCGGTGTTACCGGTATCTTTAGCCACAAGCTTGGTTTTACAGTTATCGGTCAGATTGTCGTCAAAAATATCCACGCAGGCTACGGCCAGGCCGCTTTCCTGGTCCTGCGGCATGAACGCGGTAAAAGACACTTCTTTGGTCTCACCGGCGGACAGGATCTGTATCTGCTTGGGCGAATCCTGGGCGCTTATGCCGCCCAGCGACATTTTGACCCCTATGTTCGTTTCCGCGTTGTTGCCCGCGTTATAGACCACGGCCTTGAAATTTAGCGGCGTGCTTAGATCCGACAGCGAAGATGTTATGCTCAAATCGTTCACAATAACGTTCCGGGACTGTGAAGACGCCAGAGCCCTTAGCGAAAAATTGCTGATATTGCTCTCCGATATAGTATTCCCGGAGGCGTCCAGTCCCTCTATCTTCCAGTAGTACATCTGCTGGGGGACCAGTTGTTCGCGCGGTCCTGTGGGATTCTGCGGATAGGAGTAGGATGTTTCGCCGGAGTTTATGATCTGGTGCGTAATGGGATAAAGTCCGGCATTTTCGCTGACCGTCAGGCGGTATTGCGAGGCGCCGCTGCCTATCCACCTGAAGGTTAACGGCGAATCCGAAAGCCCGGTGGCGCCGTTAGGCGGATAGATAAGAGTGATATTGGGAGACGCAATGACAAAATTCACGCTTTGCGCCACCGTCGGGTCAGGAGCCGAAGTGGCCTCCCCCCGGAAAGTATAGTTCCCCGGAGTGGAATAAAAGCTGGAAATCGGAATGCCAGAAAGCTGGGTCTGGCTGACACCCACGGTGCCGGGCGCGGTATTTCCGGTGTGGGTAAACACTTCGCCGCCCGAAGGGTTCAGAATGGCGAACGTAAAAGATATCTGGTTGCCGGAGACGGCGTTATCCACCTGAAACCTGAGCGTAAGGGTCTCCGAATTGGAAAAAGTGGCGCGCACGTTGCCGCCGGCATCCAGCACGGAAATCCCCTCGGCCGTAAGGCTTGCCGCCGACGACGCGCGCGCCAGACAGACCGCCAGGCTTAAACCGATCAATATTTTCATCATTTCCAAATCTCCTTTAAGAAAGCCGCAAACCGTGTGCCGCCTGGCACAAATTAACGAACAACCGCGAACTTGCCCGTCCTCACGATAGTTTTCCCGGTGGCTTCGGACTTAATGTTGGCCTTATAAATATATACCCCCGGCGCAGGCTCCGAATCGGAAAAATTCCACGCGACCCAGCGAATATTGTAGGGGTTTGACCTGTCCCACCCCGGATCGTCGTTGCGTATTTTTTTCACCAGCCGGCCGGTCACGTCGAAAACATTTATTTCATCTTTAACGGACGCGGCCTCCGTCTGCAGGCGGAATGTCACCCGTGTCCGGGCGGGATTCGGATACGCGTAAAGGGATTCCCCCAGTATAAATTCCGATGACGGCCTGACCACCAGATTTTCTCCGCTTCTCAGATGCACCCGGATCGGAGCGATACCCGGCGCCCTTAGTTCATAATCTCCGGGCAATATATTGCCTATCCGGAAAGAACCGTCGGCGCCGGCCCGCACTACCGCGATCCTGCGCCCGGCCTGATATAGTTCAACCTCGGAGGCTCCGGCAACGGAGAACGAAGAAGCGCGGCGGCCGGAAATGGAAAGAGGAAGCGTTCCGGAAACGCTGGCCAATGAATAAGTCACGGAGAGGGTAAAATCCGTATCCGCGTTGCCCACAGGGATCTTATCCTTGGCTACGGAACTGGTGAGCCCTTCGGCCGTCCAGGTAACCTGTATGCGGTATATCCCCGCTGCGAGATGGGTCAATCTGAAACTCCCGCTCCCGTCATCAACGGTGTACCCCGTCCAGAGACCGCCCAAATTCGACAGGCCTTCCACCAGCACCCCGGTTATCCCCTGCCCGGCGGAAGTCCTTATGTGGCCGGCTATTTCATCCGGCAGGCTCTCGCCTGTCACGCCGCTGAATTCCGGCGAGGCCGCCGACCAGAGGCCGGCGTCATCTTCCGTCCAGAGGCGCAGATAATAGGTGGTGGAATACGCAAGTTGCTGATCGGAAGAGATAGTATAAACCTGCGTGCTGCCCGGCGGAACCGCGGCGGTGGTTATAAGCACCAGAGCCGAAGCCGTGCTATAGGAGAAGCCGGTAAAAGTGGAATACTGGATGGCGAACTCGCCCGCGGCCAGCAGCCCGGAATTGCCGTCGTCGCCTGGGAACACCCATGTAACGCTCAGTCTTCCGGGAAGTGAGGCTTCAGGATCCGTGGAAGCGAAAACCTCCGTAGTCTGGCCGGGAGGAATTCCGTCGGAAAAAGTGAAAGTGGCGCCCTGAAGCCCGAATGCTGATACGTTAGCCGGCGCCGCGGCGTCCGCGGCGTACGCCGTTATGAAATAATCATAGCCGTTCAGCATATTGCCGCGCAGAAATACATCGGGCAGGAAGACCCAGTTACCGCCTGAAACCGCGGTCATGCTGGAAACAGTGGCGGAACCCCACGCCCGGGAAGTAAAATCCCACCATTTCCCGTCCACCAGCCGCCGAACACTTACCCCCGCCAAGGAGGGGCCGGCCCCCGTATCGGCGGCGGTCCCGGACACAACATCCAGCGCATAAACCGTAGAGAGGGCGGCGGGAGAAGAAAGATATACAGAAGGGGCGTCCTGATCAAGGGTAAAGGTGACGGTGGCATAGTTCAGAGA
>MGVA01000003.1:6207-22767 GCA_001800245.1 Elusimicrobia bacterium RIFOXYA12_FULL_51_18
TATCCTTCGCCCTGGCCACAGCGGTGTAAGAAGAAAGATTGACAAACCCGAAAGTAGCCACATTAAGGCTCCAGGCTTCGGCGCCGGAGGCGCGCAGCCAGACCGGCACGGCGGAGGTGAAACCGGCCGCTCCGTTGTAATATTGCCCGTTCGCCAGATTTTTCAGCCAGACCTCCACAAAACTTACCGCGATGCCGTCATTCCCGCCGGTAGCGGAACCGGACAGATAAGAGGCGGAGGAAATATAAGCGGCGGAAGGAGAGGTCAGCGCTACTCCGGGACTGCCAGCGGCTTTCATTATCCTAAACGCGTCCGCCAGCGTGGTCGTATTGCCGGCGGCGTCAATAGCCCGGACACTGATATAATTAGTCGCGCCGCCGGCCAGCGCGGAAAATGCCACGCTCCAGTTTGCCGTATAAGCGCTTGAAGAAACAAGCGTGTCTATATCCGTCCAACCGATCACGGCGGCGTCAGCCGCACCGGCCAGACCGCTGGCGCTGTACTGGATAAAGGCCAGCCCCGAACGCGCGTCGGCAAAATCCACGTTGAAAACGCCTGGATCCGCGAACAGCCAGCCGGACGGAGAAACAGCGCCATTAGTGATAGTTGGGGGAGTGGTATCCCGCTTAACATAAAAAATATCCGTGGAAATCGTCACATTTGAGATGGGGGCGGCGTCATATACCCGTACCGAAACATATGCGGTAACGCCTTCGGTTATGGTCTGAAAGGCATCCAATGGTATCTGCCAGTCGGTATTATAAATCTGCGCGTTTATGTCGGTAGCCACCTCCGTCCAGCCGGTCAGCGGCGTCCCGGCCAGGCCCGGAGAAGTTGACAGTTTCACCTCGAATTTAGAGAGCCCGGAGCCCCCGAAACCGTCGTCGAAATGGACCATGTAAGACCCGCTTGCGGCTCCCCGCCAATGGTCGTCGCCGCCCTGAAGATCTATCACGGAAGGCGGAACAGTATCGGCTCCGGGAAGCGTTTTCTTTGCGCCAAGATCGAACCAGTCCGTCTCCCTTAAAAGCGAGTCGCGGGCTTTTACCTCAAAATAGAATGTTACGCCCGCGTTAAGGCCGCTCACCGAAGTTAACGCGGCCCAGGTGAACCAGGTATCGCGCATGGAACCGTTTTCCGTCCCCTGGAAATCCGCGGAAGATGAAACTTTCAGGTAATACTCAGTATGGGAAGGGTTGGAATTCTGGAGCCACTGGACCTCAATGCTATCTGCCGTCACCGCGCCAAAGTTGGTGCCGGCGTGAGGTTTGGGAATACCAGCACGGGTCAGCGTGGACTGAAACACCGCATAAGGGGACAGCACTCCAACGGAATTCAATGAGGCCGTTTTAAAATAATACGTGGTATTAGGGGCAAGGCCGTAAGTGGAAAGTTCCGGCGCCGCGGCGAATGAGGAATAATTAAGCGTCAGGAAATCATCGCTGGAAACCTGGACGTAGTACCGGGTACCGGACAAGTTCCCGTTAGGCTCCCAGGAGAGCAAGACCCCGCTTGAATATACAGCGGTGTAGGACGGCGAAAGCGGCTGGGCGGACAGGGTTATTGTGGAACCGAAACCGGTATCGGCGGTTTCAACTCCGGAAAAACCGACCGTTCTCGCGCGGATGTAGTAGGTGGTATTTAGGGCCAGCCCCTCAAAAACGCCGAAACCGGACACGGTAAGGGTGGAGACACGCTGCACATCAAAGGTTTCATCCTGCGCCGCCTGGGCCAGGTATAGGGACCCCGGATTATTGCCAGCGTCCGCCCACGAGATGGTAAGGCTGGAGGAATAAACCCCCATTATCAGCGGCGTTCCGGGAGGGTTCGGATCTGTAACAGCGGATACAAGCGCGGAATATGCGGCATCGGGCTCTGTCGAAACCTTTACCTTGAAAAAATAGGTCGTATTAGGAGTCAGACCGTAATAAGTTGTGGTTTGGGCGCCCAGACCGCCCGTTTCCGAGGAAAAAGCCACGCTGAAATCTGAAGCGGTAGAGATGACCATTAGCGGAGATTCGGCCGATGGCGCGTCCAAAACCCAGGATAAAGAAACGGTATCCGTAGAGACCGCGGTAAACTGAACATCTGAGGGCGCGGCGCAATACCCGGCGGCCGGAGTAAAAAGCCACGCCAGTAGCGCCCAGAGTCCCAGTTTTTTGATCCCGGCGATATTCCAGCTTGTCATACGCACTCTCATATTATATATACTAGGCAAAGGATATAACAATGACTTGTTGGTTACATCGGCGGCATCACTCCGAAACCGGGATTTGCGGAATTCTCCGGGTTGGTCTTTAAAAGGAACCGTTTTATGGATAAAAATCTAAAAAAAGCCAATTTTATGAAACTGGCAAATACCGCGGCGGCCCTGAAAAACAACGGCTTTGACACGGAAGTTTTTGAGGACGCGGCAAAGGCCGGCAAAGCGGTGTTAAAACTTATAGGCAAAAGGCGCAGCATAGGGATGGGTGGCTCGATCACCGCGGAAACGCTGGGCCTATCGGCAGCGCTGAAAAAAGCAGGAAATGAAATAATAACCCACGCACCGGGAATGAACGGCTCCGAACGTATTAAAATCTGGCTCAAAGCGCAGGCCGCGGAGTTTTATATCGCCTCCCCCCAGGCCATAACCGTCAGGGGCGACCTGCTGTTCATAGACGGTAATGGCAACAGGGCGGCCGCGGTGATCTACGGACCCCGCAAGGTAATTGTCCTGGCGGGCGTAAACAAAATCGTCAGGGATATGGACGAAGGACTCTGGCGGATAAGGAATGTGGCCGCTATCGCGAACAATATACGACTAAAAAAGAACAATCCCTGCGTTAAGGCCGGCAAATGCGAGAATTGCGCTTCTCCTGAGCGTATCTGCAATGTGGTAAGCATCCTACTAAAAAAACCCCGCCTCACCGATTACAAAGTTATTTTAGTGAACGAAGAACTGGGGTATTAACAGTATACGGAAAAGACCCCATCCGGGGTCTTTTAACCGATTCCCACATGCGTCTTTGCGCCGCTTAATCCGGCTCAGCCGCGGCCACACTTGTCCACTTTCAAGGCTGAGTTTTATTCACCAGGTTCTGGGCGTCGTAATAAGTATTCCTGGCCTGAGAACTGAAATCCCTTATATTCCTGGAAATATCCATGGCGGTCCACTGAGCGTCGTAGCCGAACAGTTCCGGTTTTCCGGAACGAATTATCCATTCAAGGTTCTGGGCGGAATTCTCCAGAGTTGGCCACGCTTCGTTCATAATGTTCCAGGCGGACCGTTCCATATTCCTGGCGGAATCATTCAACTCCCGGGACTGTTGCGCCAGGCTAAGAAGGTTTCTAACGTCCATTGACGCGCGCTGGAGATCGTTTACGCGCCGGGACATATCCGAGGACATCCGTCTGAGATCCATCTGAAAGAAAGGATCGGCCGTATTGGACTGGACTATACGGCGGGCCGCGCTTTCCAGATTACGGAGATCCATGCGGACCCAGGTAAGACCGTTTTCAACGTTACTGAGCTGATATGCCGCGTTATTGAACTCATTAATCAGGTTCTGGGGTGTCTGTTCTTCTTTCACCGGTTTCACCGGAACAGCGGGAACCGGCGCCGCGAAAGCGGCCTCAGGCGCGGCTTTCAGATCCGCGGCCCTCAGAGTTTCCATTTTGGAAAAATCCGCTGCGTAGACGGCGGATATCGCGAACAGGAAGAGCGGCAGCATATACAGGGCTTTCTTCATATTTTTTTCATCTCCTGACCAAACTTAAATTATGATCAAATTCTAGCATTATCCACGCCTTCCTTTACAGCGGTTATGCCCGCGTATATCCTTTCTGCGGCCAACGCCTTAATTACTTATGCAAAACCATCATTGATAAGGCCGGCACTTCCATAAAATCGGAGAACTTCCGGCCGCCGGCGCACGCGCCGTTTTCATCCAGCGCCTTTTCATATTCCCCCGTGGGCAAAACGAACTTCTGCGCCGTTTTCTGAGGGTTTATAAGCACTACGATGCGGCCCCAGGAGTCACCGGCCTCTACTCCGTTAAGCACATAGGCGATATTCGGAGAAGCCACCGTCAGACCAAGGTCCTCATAGAACCGGAGGTTATCCCGCACGGCCTGCGCCGTCTTCATCCTGAAGGCGGGATGAGCTTTGCGCAGGGCGATAAGGTCGCGGTAAAAAGTAAACACCCCGTTATTCCTTTTCTTAAGCGTCCAATCTATCTTATTTATCTCATCGGGCAGATTATAGGAGTTTTCTTCGCCTTTTTTAGTGCGCAGGAATTCTTCTCCGGAATGAAGGAACGGAATGCCCTGAGAGGTCAGCACCACCGCCTGAGCCAGCTTATCCATCCGTACGCGGTTCTCAAGCGGCTCGTCTTTCATTGAAATGGTGAGCCGGTCCCAAAGCGTGTGGTTGTCGTGGCAACTGACGTAATTCAGAGTCTCCAGCGGCGAGTCCGCGAACTCGTCTATAGCGCCCTTGATGCCGCGCATGACGGCGTCGCGGTTAACCGCGGCCTGTACATAGCCCAGGTCCGTGACTTTGAACACGCTCCCCTTAAGGGCGTCGCGCAGATTATCGTTAAAAACGGCGAAACCCCTGGATCTCTGGGTTCCTTTCCGAACGCCTTTTACAGGCGTATCCCCAGAAGTCCAGGGCTCGCCGTAGATCAGGATGTCGGGCTTCACTTCTTTCAGGCGCTCCACCAGCGCGAACACGGTTTCCTGATCTATAAGGCCCATCAGGTCGAAGCGGAAGCCGTCCACCTTATACTCGTTTACCCAGCGGAGCAGACTGTCTATAATGAACTTACGGCCCATTGGGGATTCAGACTTAAACTCATTGCCGCAACCCGAACCGTTCCATAGACTCCCGTCATCTTTGACGCGGTAATAATAACTTTTAGCCAGCGCATTGAAGTTGAAAACCTTTCCTCCGGTTTCGGCCGTGTGATTATAAACCACGTCCATTATGACCTTGATCCCTTTTTTATGCAGGGCGTCTATCATAGCCTTGCTTTCTCTCACCCTTTCACTTTTGTAAAGGCCTGTCGCATACCAGCCTTCAGGAGAATTAAAATTGACCGGCATGTAGCCCCAGTTGTAAACCGGGGAACTCTCGTTGTTCTCAAAATCCTGGAACGGCATTATGTGAACGACGTTCACGCCCAGCTCGGAAAGGTGATCGATACCCGTCTTTACGCCGGGATATTCGGGATGCACGGCGCCGGCCTCCGTAAGACCGAGATATTTGCCCTTATGCTTCACTCCGGAAAAGCCGTCTATGGTAAAATCCCGTATATGCATTTCGTACAGAACCGTGTCGGCCAGGTCGAATACGGGGCCGGGAGCTATTTCCGCAGCGTCGTTCTCCACCAGCGCCAGGCCGTCATGGGCGGTCACTGATGGCGCGTATGGGTCCAGACCTTCATCGATCCCGCCGCCCTGGGAAGTGCGCAGCTTCCAGTACTTACCGGTGAGATCCTCTGAGATCTCGGCCTCCCATAGGCCGTTTTCGGTCCACGTCAGCGGATAGGTTTTATAATCTTTAAGACACCCCATCTGTGGTATCGCGCCGCAGATGGATAACGGTGAAGAGATTTCCCCAGCGCCGGACAGCACATAGAACAGCGCCTCCACCTTCGACGCAAATGGCGCGAAGACCCTTATAAAAGTTTTTTCGTATTTAACGCGTAACCCCATTTCTTTGTCGCTTTTGAAATAATCTCCGTAAACCGCCCCGCCCAGTCCCAGCGCGGCCGGCTTCATACCGCGGGAATGGATCTGCCATCCGCCGGAGTTAAGAGCGCGATGATCCACTTTGCCGAGACTGTCAAAAGTCAGGACGGCGGTCCGTCCGTAAGACTGATCGCCGGTCAACCCGGCTTTTAACGGATGAAATACGTTCTCGCCGTTTGTCATATAGAATCCCCGCTTTGAGACATAATCCGGAGCAACGAAGCGGTTAAAAATAATTTTCACTTCGTTCTCGCTTTCAAGCAGCGCGGAAACCATCTTAGTGGACACTTCCGGAGGAATCGTATATACAGCCGGATCGCCCTCGACAAGGAATATCGCGCCATGCGCCGCTTTTTTCAGTATGCGTTCAGGAGCATCCTTGGCTTCCCAATTATTGTAGCACGGGAGAATGCCCGCGGTTTTGCCATCAAGGTTGAAAAGTTTTAGATCGAGTTTAAAGATGACGCCATAGCCGTCTTTGCCGGCCGGAAGGATTTGGAAGCCTTCTTTTTTATCGTCTTCGTTCCAAACCCACAGTTTCCAGCCGTCATAGTCCCCTTTTAAGCGGTTATAATGTACAACAAGTTCACTCTGGGCGTAGAGATTCGTAACCATAAATGTTACCCCTAAAAGAACCATCATTAGTGGTCTGTTCATATTTATCCGGTTTTTGGAGTACTTATCAGTCTGCTTGTTGGCCCCGCCAAACGTGGCGGAAACAGGTTTATTACGGCACAGCCATAGGCTGGTATTGGCGGCACCCCCTCCTGGGGATTGAACCACAGGCGGGCACCGCTACAGCGGTTCCCCCTACGTCTTAGGCACACCGTGCTTTGTTACGGCACCTACGCAATGCCGTTTGATGGCCATAGGCCCTGATACGGCACAGCCATAGGCTGGTATTGGCCGTCTTAGGCACACCGTGCTTTGTTACGGCACCTACGCAAGTATTGTAAAATATATTCATATGAGATGGATAATATTTTTTTTACTCCTCGCGCCGCACGCTATCCTTTCAGCAGAAGTCCGGACTTCCACTGAGACTCGCCCCTCCGCTGTTTCTACGGACACCATCCGTCTGCAAATAATTTCCCAGCGGACTATACGCGGCATACACCTCAGTTCCTGGGGCGCCGGCTCAAGCAAAAGCCGCGCTGAACTCATAAAAAAAATAAACAAGTCGGTTATTAACGCCGTGGTGGTTGCAATAAAAGAAGTGGACGGGCAGGTCTATATTCCTGGCGTGGCGGCGGCGCACAAATACGGAGCGTACGCTCCGGCCATCTCTCAACCGGAGGAGATGCTTAAGGATTTCAAGAACGCAAACCTTTATACCGTGGCCCGTATCGTGGTCTTCAAAGACAAGGTCATGCCCTTCCGGCGCGGAGATATGGCCGTACATACTCCCGACGGAGGAACCTGGAGGGCTAATAACGGTTCAACCTGGCTGGACCCCTATAATAAGGAGGTATGGAGTTACATCCTGGACGTGGCGGAGCGGGCCGCCAAGTTGGGCTTTGACGAGGTCCAGTTCGACTATCTGCGCTATCCGACTGAAGGCAGGACCGGGCTCTGCCGCTACACCAAACCCCATAACACTAAAAATGCCATCGCAAATCTAAAGGATTTTCTTATCTACGCCAGAAACCGGCTAAAGCCTTATAAAGTGAAAATATCGGCGGACGTCTTCGGCCTGACCACGACCGCCAAAGACGACATGGGCATCGGTCAGGACATAAAGGTCATCGCCGACAACGTGGATTATATCTACCCGATGATGTACCCCTCACACTACTATACGGGCGAATATAATTTAAAGAATCCCAACAGCCAGCCCTACAAGGTGATAGATCGCGGTCTTAAAGACGCCTTGAAACGCCTGGGGCCGGATTACGCAAAACTCCGTCCTTACCTTCAGGACTTTAATATGGGCTGGCATTACGGCCCGCATGAAGTGCGGGCCCAGATTATAGCCGCCCGGCGCAATATGCTTGGAAGCTGGGTGCTCTGGAACTCCGGCAATAGATATAACTGGGCCGCCCTCACGCCCCAATCCTTCCGGGCTTTCGTGGAACCTGACTATAAAAATGAGAAATGACGAGACGACGTGTTAGCTGAAAATCTCGTTTTTCAGTATTTCGTAAAACTTCCCTTTCGCGTTTTTTTCTATCCAGGGCTTATGCCCGCATTCCTTTAGCAGGATAAAATTAAAATTCTTAATAACAGAGGCCAGAGGCCCCCTGACCCCTTCGGCCGGATGAGGGTCATAATCGCCGTGAATGGCGGTCACCGGGCACTTTATAAGCCCGGCGCAGGCGATAAGGCAGCCGCAGCGCCGGAACTCCGCGGCCTCCTTCCACACTTTCTGAAAAATATCCACGTCCAGCGTAATAGCAGGAGGCCTAAGGGCACCGGGCTTTGCCGGGGTACCGGCGCAAGTATTCTCCGCCCGACCGCTTTCATCGGGTTCCGGATCATAGGCGTCGGTCTTCCCCAGAAGCTTGCCCAAACGCTCGAACGCCTGATCCCTGCCGGGCGCATCCGGACCTTCCACCAGCTTTATAAGTTCCCCGGCCTCCGCGCGGCCCGCCGCATTAAGCCGCGCGAAACGGGCCTCAGTGATAGTGTGGGCATATTTTTCATCAAAAGGTCCGCTGCTTATAAGCACAAGTTTCTTCACAAGACCCGGGTGCCGGGCGGCAAAGATAAAAGCCAGCCAGGCTCCCCAGGAAAATCCGGCAAGGACGATCGGTTCGCCGCCTTCCTTCTCCAGGATTGCCCGCAACTCCTCCACCTGCCCGTCCAGCGACCGCACAGTCTGCAGCGGTTCCAACACACCAAAATCCTCGGACAGGACGTCCGCGACCGGCGCCATTTCCCCGGCGGCCCCGGGTCCGCCGTGGATAAGCGCCAGCCTAAAAGGCGGGGCTCCGTATTTTCTAATTTTCTTAATCATCACTAAGCCCCTTTAACATATAAAAATTCTTCTAAAAAATCATCCTCGTACCCGCAGTTGTCAATTAGCCTTGCCGATTATACCTCTATATTCCTTCTGAACCCCGAAAAACTGAGCCGTAACATGCCCTATATCGGTAAGCCCCGGACACACACCGGTCTTAAGGCCGCCCAGCTTATGATCATACCCTTTGCGCGCTGCGATGAACGGCAGGGGTTCGCGGGAATGATAGCCGTAATCTTCCTTATGCTCCATCCCATGGTCGGCGGTGATAATAAGTAGGTCGCCCTTATCCAGCCGGCTCTCGAATAACGGGATAACGCGGTCTATTTCCTCTATTGATCGTATCGCGCCGGCAATGTCGCGAGTATGGCCGTAAACGCTGTCCGTGTCCACGAGGTTGGCAAAAATGAACGTCCCTCTGGGACGGTAAATATGTTTTGCGCCGGCCAGCGCGTTTATGGCGCCCTGTATGCAATAAGGATTGGTATCCTTTTTCATGGGGTGCACAAATTTCAGACCCAGAGCCGGATCGATGAACACCTCATGATTTAACTTCACTTTAGCGTGATAAGCGGTATTCACCAGGTCGCTGGTCTTCCCCACCGCCACAGTCCAGATATTATTATCGCGCAGTATATCCACGAGCGTCTTCTGGCCTATGGGCAGCACGGCATCGTGGCGGTTGGAGGTGCGCACGATATCGCCTTCGGAGTTCTTTATGTAGGCGCGGGCGATGGCGCGGGTTATAGGAATGCCCATTTCCATTGCCAGGGCGAATGCGGTATCCGCGATCTTGTGCTGTTCCGCGACCGGGATAATATCCTCGTTCATGGCCAGCTGGATAAGCGGATCGCATTTGCTTGCGTAAGCGATCGGCCTGCCGGTGCGCTCGTGCTCCTCGGCATTGAGTTCTATAGCCTCCATGCCGGCGGCCATCTTGTTGAAGAAAGTCTTGCGGCCTATGCGCCGCTCCAGCTCGGCCAGGTATTTTTTGGGAAAACCCTCGTTAAAAAGATCATAGGTCCGGTCGTCCAGGACGCCCATCATTTCACGGTGCCCCACAAGGCTGTCGGCGGTGGCCGATTCCTGATCAACGGCTACGGCGTAGGATCTTCCGGTATAGGCAGGAGCAAAGCGCGGCTTTAATTCCGGCGCGACTATTTCTCCGAAACCAAGCCGGGACAGATTCGGCAGTTTTACTTTTTTATCGTAATTTCTCAGCAGATGTTCCACTGTGGAAACACCCACCGCATCCACAACCAAAAGCAGAACTACCGGCGAATTGCTTTTCATCAGATCTCCCGCTTCGAATTTATATTTTAACAGCGGTGTTTCAGAAGCCCGCCCATTTGTCCAGTTTATTCCAAAATTATAGTATATTGTAAAAGTTACGCAACTTAAAAATAGCGGAGCGCATTCCATGAAACCCCTTCTTTTTTTTCTCATTACTTGCCTCACCGCAGGAGATCTCTACTCCGGGATAGTCAACCACGACCTAAAAGTCCGGATCGACCCCGTCAACAGCGGCCTGGCGGTTGAGGATTCCATCACCCTGCCGGAGCACAAGGATAAAGCGGTATTCTCGCTGCACAGGGGCCTGGCGCCTTCCGTCCTTACCGACGGAACGGAGCTTACGGAGATATCCAAAGAAAGCGGCGGCGACAACATCTCCGCGGAATATTCCGTAACTCTGCCAAAAGGAGTAAGGACTTTTAAAATAACGTACGGGGGCAGAATAAACCATCCGCCGGCGGATATCGCCGAAAACTACGCCCGCGGCTTTTCAGAAACCCCGGGGCTGATCACGTCCGACGGCTGTTACCTGGCCGGCGCAACTTTCTGGTATCCGAAATTCGGCAGAATGCTCGCCACTTTTAAACTGAAGACCGACCTGCCGGAAGGTTACGATTCCGTGGCAGGAGGGGACCGGACCTGGCATACAGTTAAAGACGGGCGCGCCATCACCGTCTGGAACGCTTCCTCTCCCCAGGATGAAATAACGCTTACCTGCGGCAAATATACGGAGTATAAGGCATCCGATAAAAACCCGGACTCTTATGTTTTTTTGCGGGAACCGGACGACGCTTTGGCGCAGAAATATCTGGCCGCCACACGGCGATACATTGAGATGTACTCCGGGCTCATCGGCCGTTACCCCTACGAAAAATTCGCGTTGGTGGAGAATTTCTGGGAAACAGGTTACGGCCTCCCGTCTTTCACTTTGTTGGGGCCGAAAGTCGTCCGCTTTCCTTTCATCCTCAATTCTTCCTACCCCCACGAAATCCTGCATAATTGGTGGGGCAACGGCGTTTTTGTGGATTACGAAAAAGGCAACTGGTGCGAAGGTCTTACCGCCTATCTGGCCGATTATCTGACGGCCGAGGGACAAGGCAAGGGTAAAGGATATCGCATGACCGCCCTGCAAAAATATTCCGATTATGTGCGCGGAGGGAAAGACTTTCCTCTGCGCGAATTCCGCTCCCGGCAATCATCGGCCTCCGAAGCCATAGGTTACGGTAAGGCGCTGATGTTCTACCACATGCTCAGGACAAGCTTGGGCGACGAAAAATTCAAGGCGGGTCTGCGCGACTTCTATCGGAATAACAAATTCAAATACGCGTCTTTTGACGATCTGAAACGCTCTTTTGAAAAGCAGACAGGCAGGACGCGGTTGGATAATTTCTTTACGCAATGGGTGGAGCGCCCGGGAGCTCCTGAACTCGCGCTTAAGAACGTCAGGGTGACAAATGACCTGGGAGAACCGGCTATCGAGTTTTCCATCGTCCAATTGCAGGAGGGGCCGGCCTACGAACTTGAAGTACCCGTAAGCATTTACCTTGACGGGATCAGCCGGCCCAGACTCAAGCGCCTGCTTGTAAGCAAGAAAGAAGAACTTTTCAGGTATTCGGCGCCAGTGCGGCCAGTGCGCGTGGACTTGGATCCCGAATTCGACATTTTCCGCAAGCTTAGTCCGTTAGAAACCCCGCCCACTCTGTCCCGCCTGCTGGGCGCCGAGAAGCCCCTTATAATTCTCCCGGCGGGGGCCTCCAGCGGAACATCCAGCGCCTACGAAGCTTTCGCCCTGGCCTGGAACAAGGACAAAGGGAATCTCCCTGAGATCCGTAAGGATTCAGAGTTCAGCGCCCTTCCCAAAGACCGCCAGATCTGGCTCCTCGGCAGAGAAAACGCTTTCTACCCCGCTTTCGCCGCGCATCTGGCGGGCGCCGTATTTTCCGCCGGGCGCGTGATGTTTGACAACCAGGAATTCCCGCTCGCCGCCGGCACTTTCGTTTTCGCGGATAACAATCCCGGCGACCCCGCTTATTCCACCGGACTGATCATAACCGGCGCTCCGGAAAAGCTTCAGCCGCTGGCAGCCAAGCTCCCGCATTACGGGAAATACGGGTATCTGGCCTTTGACCCCGAAATGACCGCCATAAAAACAGGCGGCTGGGAGCCGGGCGATTCCCCCCTTTCGGTTAAACTGGAGCCTTCCCGGATAACTCCCGTATATCCAGACCGCAAGCCGCTGGCCGCGCCGGAATCCCTATTCTCAGCCGAAAGGATGAAATCGCATATCGCCTACCTGGCCTCGGATCTGGAGGGACGGGGACCGGGAGAACCGGGGCTGGAACAAGCCGGCCGCTATATATACCAGCTGTTCCGCGGATACGGCCTGAAACCGTTCTTTGACGGTAAATTCACGCAGGGATGGAGCGAAAATAACCAGCCGTTAAGAAACCTGGCCGGCGTGGTGGAAGGCTCCGCGCGTAAGGGAGAATATGTAATCATCAGCGCCCATTATGACCACCTCCCTTCAGAGAAAGGCAAGATTTATCCCGGAGCCAATGACAACGCTTCCGGAACGGCCCTTATGCTTGAACTGGCCGAATACTACGCGAAACAGCGTCCCGAACGAAGTTTGATCTTCGCCGCGTTCTCAGGAGAAGAGGAGGGCCGGCTGGGCTCCAGATATTTTGTAAAAAATCTGAGCCGGGAGATGTTGTCCAAGATGAATGCCGACGTCAATCTGGACTCCGTAGGTCGGCTGGAAGGCGGCAGGATAATATTCCTCAACTCCGGCTCCTCGGACAAATGGGTCCATATCCTGCGGGGCGCGGGCTTCGTAACCGGCACGGATTACGAGGCCTCTAGCCAGAACTTGGACGCGAGTGATCAGGAAAGTTTTATCGAAGCGGGCATACCGGCCATACAAATTTTGAGCGGCATAAATGCGGACCACCATAAGCCGACCGACACCGCAGACAAAATAGATTATCCGGGCATGGTAAAGGAAGCCGAGTTCCTGAAAGAGATAATAGACTATCTCGCCGGCGACAGCGGCCGGCTCACCCCGCCACCCGCACAAACTATCGGCGCCCCCTCACCGCAAACCCCTTCTACAGGCATCCAGTCGCCAGGTGCGGGATCACAAACGGCCCAAAAGATCCCTTCCGAAGAAAGAAAATCCGCTACCGGCCTCGTCCCCTCTTTTGAATGGCAGGGCAAAGGCGTAAAAGCGGAGTCAGTGATCCCCGGCTCTCCGCTTTCAAGGACGGCATTCAGGGCGGGCGATGTTATAATAAAAATAAACGGCATTCCGACCTACGACTTAAGGACTTATTCCAGGGAACTGAAGAAATATAAGCCGGGTGAAAAAATAACGCTGACTTACTTTTCCAATAATCAGGAGAAGGAACTGGAAGTTGAACTTGCCGAGAAATAAGAGTAAGGTCTGAACGCAAATTCCAAGACCGGCCTCCGATCTATCCACACAGAATTTTCTCAAAAAAATCCGGCAAGTGAAAAATCAGGTTGCCTACGCGGCAATCGGAATGATAATACCGGCGGTTTAAAATTGAGGGATGCCGGCCACCCCTAACGAATTTTACAGGAACGGCAATACGTTTATAAAATCTTTGGGAGGATCGGTCTTAAAGGTCTTTTTCCTGCCGGACATGTCTTTAAATTCCAACGAGTAGGAATGCAGCATCAACCGTGGATATGCGGACTGTTTAGCCTGGTCTCCGTAAAGGCGGTCGCCTATAACCGGATGATTGACATAGTACATATGCACCCGTATCTGGTGGCGGCGGCCGGTGATAAGTTCCACTTCCAGAAGGGTTGACCGTTTATAATGTTCCAGCACTTCATACCTGGTAATGGAATTTTTACCGTCAAACCCCACCCCCATGCGTCCGGAACCGTAAGACTGTATGGGCTTATCGATCTCGCCGCGCTTTCCCTTGACATTTCCTTCCACCGCGACTAGATATTTCTTCTTTATCTCCCTCCCCTCGAACATTATCGAAAAATAACGATGAGCTTTTTCATTTTTGGCGAATAGAATAAGTCCGCTGGCGTCCCGGTCCAGGCGGTGTACCACGAACATGGGATGTTTGAGCGCCTGCGTGATCAGGGCCAGGAGGTTTTTCTCCTTTGCGGCCGGACCGCGGCCCGGCATGGTCAATAGCCCCGACGGCTTATTAACCACGATATAATTTTCGTCTTCGAATATTGTTTCAAACGTGGTTATCATTGTATCTCCGGGTGGAAGTCTTTCTTATAGTAATAACCGGCGAAGATAGAGGTCACTCCGCCGAAAAAAAGGAACAGCGCGGCCAGGAAGATGGCGAAAGCCAGACCGCTGGCGTCGGAAACCATCCCGATGATGGTGGGAGAGACGGCGTCGCCGAAAGCGTGCAGGATGAAAATATTCACGGCAAAAGCCATCGAACGCATATTAACCGGGACTATCTCCACTATAGCCGCGTGATATGGCCCGGAGTGGATGAAGATAAAGAACTCGGCCAAAAAGATCATAATCAGCGCCATATGCAGGCTGCCGGACAGCACGGCAAACACGCCGAAAGGCATGCTGAGAAAAAAGCTGAGGTACCCCACTATAAAGTAGGCGCGCTTGGTTCTTTTACGCAGCCAATCGGCCAGCCAACCGCCGGAGAGATTGCCCGCGATGCCGGCCAATACCGTAACCACACCGAAATAAAACCCCGCCTGGGCTACGGATAAGTCAAAATTCCTGACAAAATAGGACGGCATCCAGGCCGCCAGCCCCCCCACCGAAAATGTGCCTATGGCCTGCGAAATAGAGATCAGGAGATAAGCCCTGTTCTTAAAAAGGCTTTTATACCGGCTCAGTTTTATTCTTTCGGCCGATCTGGCCTTTTTCTCGTCGGTTTCCCTGAAAAACATGGCCAGCAGGCCCAGAATGATCCCGGGTACGGCGACAATATAAAAAGCGGCACGCCAGCCGAAATATTGGCCAAGCGCTCCGCCCAGAAGGTAACCGATTGCGCTGCCGACCGGGATCGCCAAAGCGTAAAGCGACAGCACTCTGGCGCGCGAGCTTATCGGGAACCATTCGGCCAGATAGGAAGGCGACACTGTGCCGTACCCCGCTTCGCCCACCCCCACCGCCGAGCGGGCGGCTATCATTTGGGGATATGTCCGGATCATCCCGGTAAAGAGCGTCGCAATGCTCCAAAAAACGGCGCTGAGACCGATTATAACCGGCCTTTTGTATCTATCGCCGAAATAACCTACCAGCGGGGCGAAGCACATGTAAACTATCATAAATGAGGAAGCCAGAAACCCCAGTTGGGTATCGGTCAGGAAAAGATCTTTTTTTATCAGAGGGAAGACGGCATAGAGGACCTGCCTGTCTATATAGTTGAAAAGGCTGATCGAAAAAATAAGGAACAACGCTTTTCTGGAGTACGAATTATCGGTCAACATTACGGTTATGATATCAAATAAGGTTAGAAAAGCTAAAATTATGCTAAAATTTCAAAATAATGGCACTAGTGAAAATCCAGGAGAAAACCATGAAAACTCAAACTAAAGTCAAGAAAATCTCAAAAAAAGACAATATAACCTATACGAATACCAACGGCTATGAAAAGCTTTCCCCCGCGGACGCCAAGTTAATGGAAGTTGTGAATAAACTATATCTGAATTTTCTCGGAGCCGGCAAGACCGAGCGCGAAGCCCATGACGAAGGCGTGCGCCTGCTGGAAATCTCCGGTTTTAAGGATCTGGTAAAATTTGAGAAAGAACATATCCGGCTCATGCCGGGCGACCGCGTCTATAAATCCTGCGCGGGCAAGACGCTCATGGCCGTCATAATCGGTAAAAAGCCCCTGGAGGCCGGCATGCAGATAGTCGGCGCCCACACCGACGCTCCGCGCATAGACATCAAGCAGAACCCGCTTTACGAGAACGGCGGCATGGCCCTTTTGGATACGCATTATTACGGCGGCATCAAAAAATACCAGTGGGTCACCATCCCACTGGCGCTGCACGGAGTGTTCGTAAAGCCTAACGGCAAGACGATAAAAGTCACCATCGGCGAAGACCCTGGCGATCCCGTGCTCTGCATCACCGATCTCCTGCCGCATCTCGGCGCCGATCAGGCTAAAAAAACCCTGTCGGAAGGCATAGAGGGAGAGAACCTGGACGTTATTGTGGGGTCTATGCCAGTAAACGAAAAGGACCGAAAAGAAAAGATCAAATACAACATATTGAAGATCCTGCACGACAAATATGATGTGACCGAGGAAGATTTCCTTTCAGCGGAACTCGAACTGGTGCCGGCCGATAGACCACGGGAAGCGGGCCTGGACCGTTCCATGATCCTGGGTTACGGCCAGGACGACAGGGTCTGCGCCTACACTGCCCTGAAAGCCCTGACGGACATAAAAGGCTCTCCGGAATATACCTCGTGCGTCCTGCTCTGCGACAAGGAAGAAATAGGTTCGGTGGGCGCAACGGGAATGGCCTCCAACTTTTTTGAGAACACGGCGGCGGAACTGGTGGACCTGACCTCCGACGGCTATAGCGGGCTT
>MGVA01000004.1 GCA_001800245.1 Elusimicrobia bacterium RIFOXYA12_FULL_51_18
CGGAGAGTATGCGGCGTCCTCTAACCGAACCGGCGATTATTCTCATAGTTTAAACTTTTACGCAACAAATCAGTAATTCCTAAAAATATATAATGTATTATAGAATATATGCGGGGATCATTACCCTGATTCCAATATTCGCGCAGGCGCCGTATCAGAGCCGCCAGACAGCAGACGTAGGGGAAACCGCTTTGCGGGATCCGCCTATTACCGCATCACCAGGAAAGGGCGCGGCCCCGCAAAGAGAAAAACTATGCCACAACCGGATATCATTGTAATCGACGACGACCCCATGGTGGGAGAGCTCTCCCGCGATCTCCTTACCGACGAAGGATACAATGTTCTACTTGTGCAGGAATCCCTTAAGGCCCTCTCCGCCATCAGAGCAAACATGCCCCGGCTGATAATCACGGACATCATGATGCCCGGCATAAGCGGAATGGACATATGCAAAGAGGTCAAAACCGATCCCGCGCTAAAACACATAAAGATCATAGTGGTTTCCGGCAAATCCCAACAGGTGGAAAAGCAGCGCGCTTTCCAGTTCGGCGCGGATTTTTATCTTCAGAAACCCTATAACGTAGAAACTTTCTCCAGAACGGTAAAGGGCATAATGGACGGTTTCGGCGGCCCTCAGGCCCCGGTGCCAGACTCACCCGCTATCCTCCAGGAGGAACCCGCGCCCGCCCGGACCAACGATCTCGCTCCCGGACAACTCCGGCTGACGATGTGGGGCGCCAGAGGTTTCCCCGCTGTTATCCCCAACACCAGTTCACGCCACGGACGCCAGACGGCTTGCGTCTCTCTGGAAACTTCCTCCTCGCTTTTCATTTTCGACGCCGGCACAGGCATCATCCCCCTCGGGAACGAGATTATCACCGGAAAAAACTATTATAAGGAAATATGGATCTTCCTCACCCATTTCCACATGGGTAATATAATCGGCCTGGGAAGTTTCAAGCCGATATTCGACCCTAATTTCTCCATACACATAATCGGCGCTAACGATCCGGAAAAAAGCCTTAAAGAGGTTGCCCAGGCGGCTTTCTACAGTTCTTTCGCCATGGCAAAACACCCCCCAAAGGCCAAGATCGACATCTACGAGGTGCTGGAAGACAATTACGAGCTGATGCCCGGAGTAAAGCTTTCCGGCATGTATGCAAATCACCCTACCAGCACGATGGTTTACTCCCTGGAGACCCTGGGTAAAAAGATAGTATACTCCCCGGACAGCGAGATCTGGGGCGATGCCACGGCTTTTCAGGATTATGACGAGAAACTGGCCGCCTTTACAAAAAACGCGGATATCTTCATCCACGACTGTATGTTCTCAGATGAAGATTATGAAACCCGCAAACACGAGGGACATTCCGGGCTCACCATTGTAACCGATTTCGCCGCTGAGCGGGCCTTGGCGAGGGATCTCATTTTAACCCACCTAAATCCCGAATACACTGATGAGAAGCTGGACAAAATGCTTCTGGACGCGCAGACGCGCATAGAAACAAAGGGCTATGCAATGAACTGCCACCTGGCCTCGGAGTCGAAGAACTTTCTGCTCCAGGGACACCCGTAAGAAAAGCGGTTGGCGGCTTGGACAGGAAAAGGCAAAAGAAAAGCCCGGAACGATCCGGGCTTTTCTTTTATACGGCGGGAACAATGTCCTCCCCCCTATCTGCCGACCACCAACAACTATCTATTTTCCATCAACTATGCCCCTGCGTGGTATTCAACGCCCTTTCAGGAATGGCGCCGAAACGCTCTTCATATCTTTTAATATTTTCAAGGAGCGCCATCATAAAGCGCTTGGTATGAACGGGGCTTGAGATCACGCGTGAGCGCAGCTTAGCCTTAGGCTGGTTGGGCTGCAGAAATAGAAAGTCAAAAATAAATTCCGTCTCGCTGTGGGTAACACCCGCCAGGTTGGCATACATTCCCTGGGCCGTAGCGTCGTCCATTTCCACCTGCAACTGCATGGGCTTATTGGTTTCCGGTTTGGTTTCCGCCATAAATTTTACTCCTTGACATGTCGCGCGTTGGATGTTATCGCCTCACTAAGAAAAGTATAATATATTTATATAACACCTTTAAAGCTTAATACCGGAGACGCCATGAAACACTTGAGGTTATTGATTGTGACGCTATTATCAGGCTTTGCCATCCCCCCGGAGGGTATGGCGGCGGACTTAAAATGCGAAGACCTCAAACCCGGCATAAAAAGCCTGAAAGTTATGAATATGCAGCCGCTGCGCCGGGGCAAGGTCTGGCTCGAAGGCGAACCCGTGACCGTCTTTCAAACCTTCTGTGATCTTCACGGTCTTAAAAGCGAGGAAGCCGAGTATCACCAGAAGAATCTTATTCTAAAGACCCGCTTCGCTTACAAACCCAGGGAAGAAGCTAAAGCCGTGTGCGAAACCAGGAAATCGGAAGAGAAACTCACCAGCACTTTCAGCGAGGAGGCAAGGTCGTCCCTGGACGATTTCTGCCGAAAATACCGGAAAAAAGATTTTGACGCGGTGCTTGTTTTCGACGCCTCTCAGACATCCGCCTCCGCGAAGCCCATACGCCAGGTCTTCCGGCTTTACAATTCCAAAGGCTTTCCATCGGAAGAGTACGAATTCGATCCCTCGGCCAACCTGGAGACCCGCACCGCATACAAGTACGATCCCAAAAATAATCTGACGGAGAAAACGGATTATGATTCCGGGGACAATCAATTAAACCGGGAGACGTATTCTTCCGACAAAATAACCGCTTCGCGAACGGTCTCTTTTTTCAACGAAAACAACCAGCTCTCAAAAAAGAAAACATATGAATACCGGGAAGACGGCACGCTGCGGCGGGAACTTGACATAACCTACGATAGCGCAGAACAGGCGCTGGGAAAAATCGAGATCGCCTGCGGCGCCAATGGCGCCAGAGAAACGGAACTGGTCTTCCAGGGAGACCTTGAAAAACCCGTTTACGAATTCCGCTATTCGCATAAATTCGACAAGAACGGCAACTGGATAGAAGAACGGAAGACAAAATTAACCCTTTACGAGGACAAACGTTTTGAAGATCCGAAAGTGTCGCCGCAAATAGTCAAACGGGAAATAGTTTATTACTAGTGTAGTGTCTCGCAAATCCCTTTACTTTTGACTGGCCGGGGTTGGAGCGAAACAAGGAGCGAAGAGCGTGGCATAGCAACGCTATGTAAGCGATTCGCGACGCAGTTGCAGCCCAAAAGCGGCCAGCCCCCTGGGGGAGGCTCATCTTTGACCGGCTACTTCGTTGCTCCTTGCTCACAGGCCTACGGGCATGCTCGCTCGTCGCGCCTCGTATCCGGCTCAAACCTGAGCCTTCAAAAGCCAAGAGATTTGCGAGATACTACACTAGGTAGTTTCTAGCATTTGAGGGAATGCTTGGCAAGACTACGATAAGAAAACCCGAGCAGCCTTTTAAATGAAACCGGCTCCCGGACGGATATCCTGGATCGCGCGTAAATGTTTCTTGTTAAACGCGCCTCGTCCGCAAAGCATTCACGGCCACAATACCTTCTATGCCGGAGCGGATCTTTGCGAGAGGCTCGCCTTTTAAAATAAATTTATCGGCCCGGCATTCACTATCGGCGCGCACCTCCGCGTCGGGATCCGAGCTTAGTATTACGATGGGTGTATTTTTAATATCGCTATGGGACCTGACGCGCATGCAAACGTCGACGGAATTGCCGTCGGTTAAATGAAAATCCACCACTATGCAGTCCGGCCGGTGGACTTCAGCCATACTAATTCCGGCGGCGCAGGTGGCGGCGGAATAGACATTATATTTAGTAACGTCCAGCAACTTGGTTAACAAGTGCCGCCAGCATTCATTATCGTCTATTACAAGCACAGCGGATCGATTCATATGCCGAATATCCGGACTTCCAGGACAGCGAGCCGGCCCCCATATTTTAACTTTACCCCAAGCATAGTGTACTCAACCGGAGTTTTTTTGTCAATACCCGAAGGTTTTTAATTATAAAACCTTGAAGCCTCTTGAATGAGCCCCCTATTTCAAGGGAGAATATGACTACATCATGGACAACAACATCTATCGGATATTAGGGAATGCGGTAAAAAGCCACCGTCTTGGGTTTGGCTGGTCTCAGGAAGAGTTGGGCGGGAGAGCGGGCCTCCACCCGAGCTATATAGGCCAGATCGAAAGAGGAACCAAGAAAATCAGCCTGCTGACTCTCCAGAAATTGGCCGGGGCGCTAAAAGTGAAACCCACGGACCTTCTGCAGGATAAACCTTTCAAGTATACGCCGTCTTCCTGGGAAAGAAAAATAATCGGCATAATACGGGATAGACCGGCTGAACAACAAAAATCCACATACCGGATAATTAAAGAGGCGCTACGCGCGCATACGACCCGGAATAAAACAAAATAAAACGGACATGAAAGGAGCGCCTGCCGGATGTCCGCCGGAAGTCTTTTATTTTCTACCGGCGCAATTGATCTCGGACCTGATGTTGCCGTCCTTGTCTAAAATCTTGATCGAAACCAGGTCTCCGTTGAAACGGAAAGCTTTTTGTCGGAACGATTGAGATCACTTATATTTTTCAACAATCTCCCTGATCCTTGTTATCAGACGAAAACAGGCTCCCACCACAGCGTCTATTCTGGACAGTGAGAACGGAGTGAGTGTGTCGTCGCCGCGCAGCGGCACCCGATAAAGACAACAGTAATCGGCCACATTCTCCCTGGCCTTGGTCAATATCCTGTCGATAACGGGATCGTTCACGCCCTGCATCAGTTCCTTTTCCAGCTCCTCGAATTTCAGCCGCTTATAAGCGTCCTCCACAAGTCTATCCGCTGTCTTATCCCGATCCCTACCTTTCCTCTCTTCCTCCACTATGGAGAGCGGCCGGAGCGCGGAGAGCCGCGTCTTGATCAACTGCTTGCCGCCTATCATGCTGGCGGCGACGGCGGCAAAATCCCCGCTTGATATGAATTTATCCAACAGGGATTTAAATTCGACTAGCGATTCGTCCGTAACCGCCCCCTGGTCCAGCTTCGCGCAGAATCTCCCACAAGCCTCCGCCAGCATCTCCCGCTTCAAATCCATAAGATGCTCAAAAATGTTCTGAAGAGAGGTGATAAAAAACTCTTTCTGATTAATATACCCGGGGGGGATTTTTTCCGCAAATTCCCTCAACCTGGAAATCAACCTGACCTGATGCTCATATTTTGCTTGGTATGCTTTCATATAGCAATGATAATATATCGGAAAGCACCCCTAAAGTCAACAAAAGCAAAGCCCCGGCTTATACAACGCCGGGGCTTAGACGCTGTATTTTATTTATTTCTTTTCCGGAACGACAGGGGTGTTGTTTTCCTGTTTTTTGATCTCTTTTATTTTCTTCACGGCTTCCGGATGGTCTTTTTTGAAGTGTTCAATTTCCGCATTTTGAAAGTCTTTAAGGGCTTTAACCGCTGTTTTATCAACAGCCCGCTGCTTACTAATCGCTTCCCTCATCTCGGTTACAGGCTTCCCCTTCATAGACTCTTTCAACTGTTTAATAGCTTCTTCCCGCTTTTTTTTAAGCTCAGCCAGAGCTTGCCCATGGCTTTTTTTCAGTTCAGCCATGGTAAGCGGAGTTGTGACAACTGCCGCAGTCTGAACAGGCGCGGCCTGAACTATGGGCTGGGCCGGAGCGTCCGGGGCCTCCACTACGGGCTTCTCCGGTACGGCCTGAGTGTTTTCCTGAGCGCCGGCGAAAACACCGAAAAGACCAAGCACCGCTGAAATAACAACTATTTTCATTGTTTTTGTACTCCTTGTCTGACCCTGATATAAGTATTTTTTAACAAATAACAGAGGTATAGGCAATGCCCTCTCAACAGGCAATTAAAAGCCCCGTGGAGCAGGGGGCTTTTAAATACGGCTTATATTTATCAGAGCAGCGGATTTGAAACCACGCCGTCGGCAAGCTTGGGCTCGAACCAGGTGGACTTGGGGGGCATCACCTGATTATCGTCGGCAACAGAGATCAGCTCCTCCAGCGAAGTGGCGTGGAGGGCGAAAGCAGCTTTCATTTCGCCTGAATTAACTCTTTTCTCCAGTTCACCGAGGCCCCTAATACCGCCCACAAAGTCAACGCGATCGGATTTTCTCAAATCCCTGATGCCTAGTATTTTATCCAGCACCAGATCCGAGAGCACGCTCACATCCAGCGACAAAACGGGGTCGTCATTTTCCGAGGGGGTCCTGGGCTTCATCATATACCATTTGCCTCCAAGGTACATGCCGAATTCCCTGCGCACTGCGGGTTTGGCCTGGCCGCTGACTTCTCTAACCTCAAAACTGTCTTTGACTTTCGCCAGAAAAGACTCCGGAGTCATACCGTTAAGGTCCTTAACGACCCTATTATAGTCCCAGATCTTCATCTCGTTGACGGGGTAAGCCACGGCAAGATAGTAGTTGTAAGGCTCGGCGCCGGTATGCGCGGCGCCGCGCTGTTCCATCATATATTTTCTGACCCGCGAGGCAGCCGCGGAACGGTGATGCCCATCGGCTATATAAACGGCCTTCTGCTTTTCGAACGCTTCCGTTATCTTTTTGATATCGGCCTCATTATCCAGCACCCAGAGAGTGTGAATAACTCCGCCGATACCTTCCACGGAAAACTCTGGCGTCTCATGAACCTTTCTTCTGATTATGGCATCCACGTCGGGAATCTGCTTATATGCTATAAGTCCGGGACCGGTCTGCGCGCCCACGAACTTTATCTGCTTGGCTCTGTCTTCCTCTTTTACCGGGCGGGTAAACTCATGTTTTCTGATCCGATTGGCGTCATAATCCTCTATGCACGCTCCGACCACCAACCCGGTCTGGACGTGGGCGCCCATCTTCAGCCTGTAAACATAGAAGCAGGGCTTTTTCTCACGGACAAGCACGCCTTCATCCAGCATTTTTTTAAAATTCTCAGCAGCCTTCCGGTAAACGCCATCGGAATAAAGATCGGTGCCGTCGGGAAAATCTATTTCCGCTTTGGACACATGCAGAAAATTCCAGGGATGCCCTTCGGCAAGCTCCCTCGCTTCTTTGGAGTTCAAGACATCATAAGGGGGAGCGACCACGTCCTGCGCCCGGCCTTTCGCCGGCCTGATTCCGCAAATGGGACTGAATAAAGGAAGTTTTGTCATAGTATTAACTCTTTTTGCCGGGACGCCCAGCCACCCGGATTTCTTCCAGCTGCATCTATATCTTGTCTCCGTTAATGGCGCAGGTCTTCTTGCCGTTCAACAGATAGTCCGCGATCTGTTCGGCGGCCTGCCGCGCCACCGTAACCTGAGCGTCCTTGGTAGAGGCCGCGATATGGGGCGTGGCTATCACGCTCTCCATTCCGAAGAAGATGTGTTCCGTGGCGGGCTCTTTGACATAGACGTCGCAGGCTAGCCCGGCTATCTGCCCGCTTTGGAGAGCTTCTTTGATATCCGCCTCCACCATAATACCGCCGCGGGCGCAATTAATCAGGCGCACGCCTTTCTTCATTTTGGCCATGGCTTCCTTATTTATCATGCCCTTGGTGGCGGGGTTTATTACCACATGATAGGTAATGAAATCCGAATTTTTATAAAGTTCTTCGAGGCCGACCATCTTAACGCCCAATTCCCCGGCCCGCTCGGCCGTCATGAGCGGGTCGTAGGCCAGAACTTTCATCTTCAGTCCCATAGCCCTGTCGGCCACCACGGCTCCTATGTTGCCGCACCCCACCACGCCAAGAGTCTTGCCGGTGAGTTCCACGCCTTCAAATTTCTTTTTCTCCCACTTGCCCGCATGGGTGGAGGAGTTGGCCTGAGGAATATGGCGGGCCAAAGCCATTATCATGGCGATGGCGTGTTCGGCGGTGGAAACGGTATTGCCGAAAGGCGTATTCATGACTACGACTTTTTTTCCGGTGCATGCCGGTACGTCGATATTATCCACCCCGCTGCCGGCCCTGGCCACCGCTTTAAGCTTGGTCGCCGCCTGGATCAACTCGCAGGTAAGCGTGGTAGCGGAGCGCACTATTATGGCGTCGAACTCGGCTATGCATGCCTTGAGTTCCTCGGGTTTCATACCGGTCTTAACTATCGGCTCCAGACCCTTTTCCCTAAGGACTTTCTCACATATCGCGTCGGCTTTATCGGCTATAAGAACTTTTTTCATTTCAGACCCCTTTTGAATATTCTTTCGAAACCGCGTCATAAGCCCAATCCAGCCAGCGGGTAAGGGCTTCGACATCGGAAGTTTCCACAGTGGCTCCGCACCAGATGCGGATGCCGGCGGGAGCCTTGCCGTAGGAATTAATGTCGTAGGCTACGCCTTCCTTGTCCAGCATTGCCGTGATCTTCTTGGCGGCCTTCGTCTTCTCCTCGTCGGAAAGTTTGATGAACCAGGGCGCCGTGATCTTCAGACAGACGGAAGTGTTGGAACGGATCTCTTTGGTTTCGGCCAGGAAAGCCACCCAGCCGGACTTTTCGACCCACTTCTCAAGAGCGTTCAGATTGGCGGTCGAACGGGCTATAAGACCCTTGCAACCGCCTATAGATTCCGCCCATTTAAGAGCGTCGATGGCGTCTTCCACGCACAGCATGGAGGGAGTGTTTACCGTATTGTACTCGAGTTCCCCCGGCTTAAGTTTCCCTTCGGCGGCCAGCCGGAACAGCTTGGGCAGGGGCCAGGAAACCTTGGGTTCGTTCTCTTCCATCCGCTTGACGGCCCTGGGAGAAAGGATGATAACGCCATGCGCCGCTTCTCCGCCCAGCACTTTCTGCCAGGAGAACGTGATAACGTCAAGCTTCGCGTAATCCATCGCCATGGCAAACACGCCCGAAGTGGCGTCGCATATGGTAAGACCTTCACGGTCGGGGCGTATCCAGTTCAGATCGGGAACCCTGACCCCGGAGGTGGTGCCGTTCATGGTAAAGATCACATCGTGTGAAAAATCTGCCTTGCTCAGGTCCGGCAGCTTTCCGTAATCGGCTTTGTATTCTTTCACGTCCGGCAGCTTAAGATGCTTAACGGCGTCGGTTATCCATCCTTTGCCGAAAGATTCCCAGCCGAAGATATCCACCGGGCGCGGCCCCAGCATTGTCCACATAGCCAACTCGACCGCGCCTGTATCGGAACCCGCCACCACACCTATCCTGTAATCCGCGGGCAGACAAAGGACCTTGCTCATGCGGTCGGAAACTTCTTTCAGTCTGGCTTTTCCCTCTTTGGAACGGTGGGACCGACCTATAAGAGCGTTTTTCAGCGCGTCAACCGTCCAACCGGGCCTTTTGGCGCAGGGGCCGGAAGAAAAGTTGGGACATTTGGTCTTTATAGCTGGTTTTTCCATTTATAATCTCCTTTTTTAAAATATCCATTATATCTGATTGAAACGGCAAGTGGTCTGCGGTAAATATAAATTTTATACACCGTCTTACTTGCTCTAATTTTAACTTTTTAAATTAGGACTGACAACTCTTCCATGAGTAAATACTAATCCGCAACCCCTTTTGTATAATATAGTCATGCTGACCCAGCGCCTCGCGGATTACGAAGCCGAATTCGGCGGCTTTGAAAAACTGATGCCCCACAGGATTAAAAACGTCCTGATGGTGGCTTCGCTGTACGATTCCTTCCTCCTTGCCGACGATGAGCGCCTTAACGAAGCCCTTTTCAGCGAACTTCTGGACACCACGGTACATGCCGCTCCAAAAATAACCCGCGTCTCCACCGCCGAAAAGGCCACCGAACGCCTTCAAAAAGGCCCGTTCGATCTAGTTATCGCTATGATACAGATAGGCGACACGGATATGGACAACTTCGTCGCCGAAATTAAAAAGGCCCACCCGGGCCTGCCGGTGGTGCTTCTTTCCTTCAACATGCAGGACGTCCTGAATATTTCCGAGCCGACCCGCGCGCTTGTCAACGGGATATTCCTGTGGCACGGCGATACCCGCATCTTTTCCGCGATCATCAATCTCCTGGAAGACAAGATGAATTTCGAGCATGACTCGAAAGTCGGAGTGCAGGCTGTTCTGTTGGTTGAAGACAACATAAAGTTTTACTCCTCCTACCTGCCGAACATCTATTCGGAGCTCATGAAGCAGACACAGATAGTCATGGCAGAGGAACTGAACCCCAACAAAAAAATGCTCCGCCTTAAGGCCCGCCCCAAGATCCTTTTCTGCAACGATTTCGACAAAGCCTGGGAAATCTACTCCAAATATAAGGAGAATCTCCTGGGCGTTATAAGCGATATAGAATATCCAAAGGCCGGAAAATGCGAACCTGAAGCCGGCCTGCTCCTGACGAAAAGAATAAAAACCGAGAATCAGGATATGCCGGTCCTTCTGCAATCCTCCGACAGCCGGTTCGCAGGCAGAGCACAGGAACTGGGAGCCTCTTTCATGAACAAGGCGGCCCCCGACCTGTCAAAGCAGCTGCGCAACTTTATAGTGAGATATTTTGGCTTCGGAGATTTTATTTTTTCTAACAAGAACGGTTATGAGATAGCCAGGGCCGCGGACCTGCACACCATGCTCAAACTGATAAAGACCGTGCCTCCGGATTCTATCCTTTACCACGCGGGCCGCAACCATTTTTCAAAATGGCTGTTCGCCAGAACGGAATTTGAGGCCGCTTACCATATCCGTCCCAAGAAGATCTCGGAATTCCAGGACGCGGAGGGCTTGCGCAAATACCTCATAGAAACGCTGTATCAGTTCATCTACAAGACCCAGTTAGGCACCGTGCTCAGGTTCGACCGGAGACTCTTCGATAACGCCACGCCTTTCGTCAAGATCGGTTCGGGCTCCATAGGCGGCAAAGCCAGAGGGCTGGCCTTCGTGGACTTTCTGCTCAGCAAGGACGATGTGTCCGAGCGCTACCCGCACGTATTCATAACCGTGCCAAACACCATCGTCCTGGCCACGGACGTTTTCGATTTTTTCATGGAGCAGAATAATCTGGACACGATCGTCAACGATCATTATCCCAACGAGGAGATCGCCGACATTTTCCTGACGGCAAAACTGCCAGACTATGTCATGAAAGACCTGCGCGTTCTTGTGGAGAAGCTTGAAGGCCCCCTGGCCGTCAGATCGTCCTCCCTGCTGGAGGATTCCAAGACACAACCTTTCGCCGGCATCTACAAGACCTATATGCTGGCCAACAACCACCCCGATCCGGAGATCCGGCTGAAAGAACTTGAAAAAGCGGTAAAGTTTGTATACGCTTCAACTTTTTCAAATGAAGCCAAAGCCTACCGCAAACTTACACCCCACCTGCCGGACGAGGAAAAGATGGCGGTAGTCATACAGAAAGTGGTAGGCCGTTCCTACGCCGACGGCGCCAGGTTCTACCCTGTTTTCTCCGGGGTTGTACAATCCTACAACTATTACCCGGTGCCGCCGCTTTCAAGCGAGGACCCGATCGCCCACATTGCGATGGGACTGGGCAAGACAATAGTAGAGGGGCGGACCGCTCTGCGTTTTTCCCCCAGCCATCCCCGCAACCTGCACCAGTTCTCCACTATAGACGACTTCTTCAACAACTCTCAGAAAATATTTATCGCGCTGGACATTTCAAACAGGGAAGGCTCCGCGCTGACCTACGATAAGGAGCCGGATCTGCTCCTGGTGGAAACCGACGCCGCGGAGGCGGACGGCACGCTGGAGTTGGTGGCCTCATCCTACTCCGTGGAAAACGACTTAATTTTAGATTCAATATCCCAACCCGGAGCCAGACTGGTTACTTTCGCCCCCATCCTCAAAAACGACGCCATCCCGCTGTCGGAGATCCTCGCAAGCCTGGCCAAGCTGGGCCGGGACGCGATGGGCACGAACATAGAAATGGAGTTCGCCGCTACTTTCGATCCGGAAAGCCGCCGCACCGAGTTCGCTATCCTGCAGATGCGGCCCATGGTCTCCAGAAGCCTGGTAAAAAAAGTGAATTTCCGGGATCTGAACAAGGCAAATATAGTCTGCTCCAGCGACTCAACGCTCGGCAACGGCTACATAACCGACATTGCCGACCTTATATACGTCAAGCCGGAAACATTTACCAACCTTAAGACCCATGATATCGCCGCCGAAATCGGGGAATTAAATCAGAAACTGAAACTTGAGAGCAGGTTCTGCATGATCATCGGTCCGGGCCGCTGGGGTTCAAGCGACCCCTTCCTCGGCATCCCGGTGAAATGGAACCACATTTCCCATTCCAAGGTAATAATCGAAGCCGCTTACGGCAGCTTCTCTTCAGACCCTTCCTACGGCACTCATTTCTTCCACAACCTGACCTCTCTGGGCATCGGCTACCTTACCGTAAATACGGCGAAAGAGGAAGGATTTATAGACTGGAATTGGTTAAAAAATCAGACAGTGCTGACCGACCTGAAGTATGTACGCCACATACGGCTGGAGAAACCGCTTGATATCCGCATAGACGGATCCACCGGCAAAGGCGTGATAGCGCACATGCGGTAAAAGCTCCAGCCGTCCGGCGGGGCGGCGAGTAATTTTTTCACACTATACGCTATTCCCTATTTTGAGATGTATTCCAATCCCTGCTTGGTAGTATCCAGGACCGGAAGATCCCAGATCTCCAGCGACAGGACATCGCTGAAAAAGCTTTTCTTTCCCTGCGTGCTCACTTTGCCCCACTGCGGGCCGGTAGCTTTGAGCGAGTTCTGCAGCAGGAGGTTGCGCAGGTTCTCATCCAGCTCTCTCTTAAAATCGTCCACCAACGGGGATATGGAAAGGCGTAGGCGCTTTTTGTATACCGGCGCCTCAGGGCCGGCCGCCGTTATCTGCGAACCGCCGCCGGCCTCCGGAACGCGGTTTACCCTCTCCCTGGCTATGAAAAGGCGCCAGGGGTTGGTGCGGATACCGTAATATTTGACCCTGGTATTCTCCGTTATATCCCACCGGCCTATCGCCGAAATTCCATCCACCAGAGTCCTGAAGCTGGGGTGGATCTGCGCAAGGTCTGAAAAGTCCCAGCGTATGGAATAGTCCAGCGAGATGAGTGATTCGCGGCTGTCCTTGGCTAGATTCAGCATCAGCGTACTTTCATCTTTCTGCGAACCGGCCGTCATCGTGGAGAGCTTCACACCTTCCTGCGCTATGAGCGGCGGGCGCGCCAAAACGAACAACACGGCGCACAACACCGCTCCGCACTTCGCATTTTGCATTTTACATTTTACGTTCTGCATTCTCTAGAACCCTTCTTTGGAGTACCTCTCCAGCAGGTCGCGCGCCAGCTTTCCCTGGGGGTTAAGGCGCACGGCTTCGTCCAGCGCGGCCTTGAATTCTTTTTCAAGCTTGGCTTTGTTCTTCAGCCTGCCCTTTTCTATGGCATTGACCGCCGCGATGACGGCGGCACGGATGGAGTAAGTGTCGGCGAGAAATTTATCCCCGGTCATGAACGGCATCAAGCTCGGCCGCTCAAGGGCGTCCTCTATCACCGCGTCCGATTCCTCATAAGCCCTGTAAAGCAGCAGTTTCCCGGCCTTCACTCCGGCGCCCGTCATGACCATACCGGCGCCTTCCTGAAAATCCACTTCCACCAGCTGTTTCCTGGCATCTATAAAACCGGCGTAATTCTGCATGGCGCTCTGGTACAGCGCCCGGGCCAGCGAATAATCCTTTTTTATAAGGGCGGCGTTGCCCTGCACGGTAAGGTTCAGCGCCTTGCCGAAGGCCGGCTCGGCATCCATTTTGGCCACCGACGCGTAGAGGCGTCGCGCTTCATCCCCGCTCCTGGCAAGGTCCCCCAGCGCCACTTCCGCGGAAGAACGGAGCGTCTCGGAAACTTTACTTTTCAAGGACGGGTCGGCGGCGTCCATTTTCGCGAGGGCGCCCTGCAATTCCTCCGCCCGCCGGCGCACGCGCGCGTATTCCCTGGCTTTTTCCATAAGCGTGTCGGGCGCTTTATTCAGACTGAGATAGCCCTCCGATTCCACCCAGGGGGCCATGGAGGCGTAGCATAGGGCCAGGGCCATGGCTGTTTCATAGGGCTGCCGGTGGTTATCTTTGGAGGAAGTGTCGGCCTCCAGCCGGGCGGCCAGCGCGTTCAGGGAATAAAGATCGCCGCGCACCGACAGCGCGTTTATTACCGAAGAGTATGCCGGCCAGTTGGACGGGGAACCGCGCAGCACCCGTTTCAGTATGGCTATCTCCAGATCAAACCCCCTTGCAAAACCGGCTTTATTGGCTTTCTCCGTCAGCTCTTCAAGGGTTTCCAGGGACCGGCGGGAGGCGGGGCGGTAGTCCAGGCTTTTACCTATATCGGAGTAAGCGGTCTCCAATTCCGCCTGGGAAGGGTTCTGGAGAGCAAGCGTTTTAAGGACTCTTGAAAGGTAGTAGCCGGAAACTTTTTCTTTTACCATTGCGCAGCCCGTCAAAGAAACGGCGATAAGGGTGATAACGAGCATTTTTTTCATACTAAAGATAATGAACTCCTGTTATTTCCCCGAAATATTCCATGCTCAGAGCTTAGTCCAATCCAGGATTATCTTACCGGAATTACCGGAAGACATTATCTCAAAACCTTCTTTGAACCGCGCCGCGGAGAATCTATGGGTTATGATGGGTTTTATATTCAAGCCGCTGGTCAGCATGGCGCACATTTTATACCAGGTCTCGAACATTTCGCGGCCGTAAATGCCCTTAAGGAACAGGGCTTTAAAGATCACCTGATTCCATGGTATGGTGGTATTGGGAGGCAGGATGCCCAGCAGGGCGATCTTCGCTCCCATCTTTACCGCCGGGATCATATCGTTGAAAGCCTGGGCGTTGCCGGACATTTCAAGCCCCACATCGAAACCTTCCGTCATTTTAAGGCGGTGAATCACGTCGGATATTTTTTCCCGGCGCGCGTCCACCACGTTCTTTACACCGAGTTTGCGGGCCAGTTCCATGCGGTACTCGTTCACGTCCGTTATGACAACGTGGCGCGCGCCCACGTGTTGGGCGATTACCGCGGCCATGATGCCTATGGGGCCGGCGCCGGTGATAAGAACGTCCTCTCCCACCAGGTCAAAAGAAAGAGCGGTATGCACCGCGTTGCCCAGGGGATCCAGGATCGAGGCTTCATCGTCGCTGATTCCTTCGGGAACCGGAAAAACATTTTTGGAGGGTATCGCCAGATATTCGGCAAAACACCCCGGCCGGTTCACTCCCACGCCTTTGGTGTTTATGCAAAGATGCCTGTGGCCGGCGCGGCAATTTCTGCAATGTCCGCAGACTATATGGCCTTCCCCCGAAACCTTTTCGCCTATGTTCAAGCCCTCGACATGCTTGCCCATTTCGGCTATCTCGCCCACGAACTCATGGCCCACGTGCATAGGCACAGGGATCGTTTTCTGTGACCATTCATCCCATTGGTAGATATGGATGTCGGTACCGCAAATGGCTGTCTGTTTTATTTTTATCAATACGTCATGGTCGCCTATCTCCGGCTTGGGAACATCCTCCATCCAGAGGCCTTTCTCGCGGTTCTTTTTAACAAGAGCTTTCATAAGAATCTCCATACAGAAGCTTAAGCGGTAAGTGGGTAGTAGTTAGTTGCTGGTGGTCGGGGACAAAAACCACTTGCCACGATCCACTGTTCCCTAGATTATACCGCTTAAAGAAAAACCTTTACAATGCCTGCACAGGCGCCGTATTAGGTCTATTGCCATGCCGTGACTGACCTAGGATCGTGCCGCATTATACCTATGACCATGCCGTAACTGACCTATGGGCGTGCCGCATCAAAAGCTATGCGCATCAACCAGCCAATTTCATCATGAAAGCCTTATACCGGACAGGCTCCCCGGCGGCGGGCTTTCTTTTTTTTACGGGTAATTAGCGGACTGTTAGAAAAGTTTGGGGATTTCTTTTTCAAAAAACGCTTTTATTTCACGCCAAGCCGCGGGTTTGAGCATTCTGGGCAAAGGCTCCTTTTCCGCATCCTCAAAATATACCAGCGCTTTAGCGGCTTGAACGGCGAAATTCGGATGGTCCGTAAACTTTCGGCCCGCCCATTTGAAGAGATTGGCTGCTTTATGCGATTGGCATATAAAAAACAAGTCAATAAAATCCTTCTTGGAGCCCCGGCTTATTACGGCACTCAGTTTCATGGCCGAAATGTCTTCAACGGAGGCGATTTTAAGCCCGGTCCATTTTGACGGCGGTTTAAGCAGTTTGTAAGGGTAGTGGAAAAGGCTTACAGCGGTGTTTTTAAGCCGTAAGTGGCAGGTTCCGTCTTTCTCATCCAGAATCTCCACTTTGCCGGACATTTCAAGGCTTTTTTTCAGCGCTTGCCTGTCCGAATGATTCAAAAGACAGTTCCCTGAAAAAAGATCAAGGTCCAACGATATCCTGTGTCCCAGCCGGAGAGCCAGGCCCGTGCCTCCGGCCAGGTAAAAATCCCCACCCGTGGCCAAAGCCAGCCTCCGGGCCGCGTCGCACCCTGATTTATCCAGAACTTTTTCGTGCCAGACCATTTTTACCTCTTCCAGATCCCGGCGTTCCGCCACGCCGTAACGGGTTTTGGCATTACTCCCAGAACAAGCGACCAGAGCCTTAGCGAGCGTGAGCCTAAAAGCCGGCCACCGTCCTCCTTTATAAAATCAGACAATTCACCCCGGCTGTAGCGTTTAAAAGCCCACTTTATCTCGTCCAGTCCGCCGTTTTCCAGCACGCGCGAGATTACCAGGGTTTTATCCCTTCCCGCGTTGATCTTTGAAATATCGTATTCGGGGAAAAGCGGCCCGAGCCTTTTCGGCAAAGGCTGTACGGCCAGCGGCCTGCGCGCCATATTCTCCACCTCGGCGGCATCCAGAAGCCATTCGCCCAAAAGTTTCGTCTCCGGTTTGAGAAGGCCGGTTTCAATGTAGCGGTAAACCTGCCTGCACGTGCGCCCCAGAATCCGCGCCGCCTGCGCCACCGTGCGCACCTCCCGAGTCCGTCCCCCGACCTCCAGAAACAGCCCCCCATCGCTTTTCCGCACAAGCGAAAGTGTAGTATTCATTACATATAGTATGACATGAAAATATAAAAAAGTCAATACCCCCGTAGTGAAATCATAATTATTAGGTTGTCAAGAACCGTCCCCAATACCCGTACGGTCGGAGCGGCGGCGGGGTTCCCGCGCGCTCCTATAAAACTTACGCACTTAGTGTTTCCCTAGAGATAGTTCCGGCAAAAAATACAAACCCAGTATTACCTAGTTTTCGTGCGGGATAGGTAATTCGGATGCATGGGGGTGGAATAAGATTTATCTGCGATGTGGACAGAGATAATTACATTTTAAATATCAGTATAAGTGAACAGTGAAGGGTGACGGCGGGTTTTCTGCGCGCTCCATTTGGAGGGTTTTGAGACCGGGGGCTGGAGCGCATCGCTATCATTAGCGACGGCGAGGACCGTTCGAAACGGACCGCTATGCGGGCCGTTGCGTTCCGCAGCCGGCGGAAGGCCCCGGTCTTCTTCTCCATAAAACCCGGACCCGGAGCGCGCGGGAAACCCGGCGGCACCCGACCAATCGCCGTCAGGCACGGATCATTACGAGCATCATCTTGAACCTTTTTACGGCACGGAGGGCGTGGGGCTTTTTAGCCGGCATGATGATCAGCTCACCGGCCTTAACCAGAAGCGGCTTGCCCATTATGGAAACTTCCGCTTCACCATCCAGGACCTGCACCAGGGCGTCGAACGGTGCGGTATGCTCGCTTAACCCCGCGCCCTTGTCGAAAGAGAAGAACGTCACCGTGCCGACTTTCTTATCTATCAGCGTGCGGCTGACCACCGAACCCTTATCGTAGCCCGCCAAGTCCTTCACCTTAAGCGCTTTACCTCTTAAATCTTCTTTGTTTTCTTTTTTCATAGTTTTCTCCATGATTTTATTTCGCTAGGAGCCTGAGCAATTAGTCGCTTTTGAAGCTAAATTTTGGATTTCGCTGCCGAGCCGAAGCGGCGCGAAACGAGCAGGCTCGACTAGGGCCTGTAAGTTGAGCGACGCAAAGGCGCAGGCTGAAAGCCGAAATTGCAGCCAACATGGACTAATTGCTCAGGCTCCTAGTTCAGCGTCTGCCTGAACCTCTTGAAAGCAAGCCCCCACGCCGCGGCGGCCATCAGCGTCATAACCCCGGTATTCTGCCAGAAAACGGCCGTGTTTCCGCCTTTCAGCATTATATTCCTTAAAAGGCGCACGAAATACATCAGCGGGTCCAGGTAAGCCGCGGCTATAAAAACTCCGGGCATATTCTCCACCGGGAACATAATGCCGCTCATAAGCACGGATGGAAAAAGGAAGAGGAAGCCGCCCAACATGGCCTGCTGCTGGTTGCGGGAAATAGTGGAAATGAGGGTGCCGACGCTGACCGTGGTGATAACGAAGATCAGGGAAGAAAGCGCCAGTTGCCACAAGGGGCCGCGCACCGGCACTCCGAAAAGCAGGAAACCCGCCGTTATTACAAGGGCCGTTTCAACCAGGCCCAGTATTATGTAGGGGATGGTCTTTCCCAACAGGATCTCGCGGTCCTCAAGCGGCGCTGCGATTATGGTTTCAAAAGTGCCCATCTCCCGTTCGCGGGTGAGCGACATGGCGGTAAGTATTATGGTTATCAGGCATACTATCATGCTCATAACTCCGGGCACCAAGAACATGGCCGACTCCATAGCCGGGTTGTAGAGCACGCGCACGCTTATTTTGAGCGGCGGCGCGGCGGCCCCGCCTTTTTCCGCGTAGGCCGCGGCCGTGATGGTTTTGGCGTAATTTTCCACCGCGCGTGCCTTTGTGGCGTTAGAGGCGTCCACCAGCAGCTGTATGTCGCCGCGGCCCCGCTCCCCGGCGCGCTCAAGGCCCTCCGGCGGCGGGATCAGGACGGCATCCGCCCGGCCGGAGGCGATAAGTTCGTACGGGTCCTCTCCACGGGCGAAGCTGACGGGGTTGAACCAACCGGAGGCCATAAATTTTTCAGAAAGGCGGCTGGCCGCGTAATCCCCCGGAGGCACAAAAGAGGCCAGTTTAATGTTGCGTATCTCGGTGGAAAGGGCCAAGCCGAAAACCGCCATCTGTACTACCGGCACGACAAAGACCAGCGCCCTCATTTTTTTATCCCTGAGGGTCTGCACCAGTTCCTTCTTTATAAACGCGATCAGCGTACTATTCATAAATATTTATTTTATCCCCGCCCAACCGTACGACCACCCCCTAAGGTTCCACGTCCGTCTTGAACTTCGCCACGGCCACGGCAAGCAATATAAAGGCGATAGAACCCAGCGCGGCGAACGGCACCGCCAGTTCCGCAAGCCCGGCTCCCTTCAGAAAAATCCCCCTGGCGGCTTCCATAAACCAGCGCGGCGCGAGCATCATGGTGAAATACCTGAAAAATACCGGCATACTCTCCACCGGAAAAATAAACCCGGACAGCAGCAGCGACGGCAGCAGGCCGGTTACCATGGAGAACTGCATGGCCACCTGTTGCTGGCGGGTAAGCACGGAGATAAGCAGCCCCTGCGAAAGAGCCGCCACGATGAACAGCAGGCAAGCTAGCAAAAAGAGCAGGTGGCTCCCGGCGAAAGGCACTCCGAAGCCCAGCCTGGCGACCAGGTAAATAAGGAAAACTCCGGCCAGAACTATGGCCGCGTAAGGCGCGATCTTCCCGGCCATTATTTCCAGGGGCCTCACCGGGGTCGCCAACAGCATTTCCATGGAACCGTTCTCCCATTCCCTGGCCACGGTCAGCGCTGTAAGAAGTATGGACAGGAGCCCTATAACCATCACGGCCAGCCCCGGTATCGTGAACCAGCGGCTGTTAAGTTCCGGATTATAAAGGAAGCGGGTTTTTATCTCCCAGCCCTGGGCCTGCGCGCCGCCCGTTATTTTTTTTATCGCCGCCTGCTGTATACCCGGCAGATAGCCGAGTATAGCCGCCCCCTTTGAATTGTCGCTGCCGTCGACCACGAACTGCGCCGAGACCTGCTTCCCGCCGCGAAGATCGCGCGAAAAATCCGGCGGGATATAAAGTACCGCCGCCGCCCGCCCCGAATCCACGGCCTCAAGCGGGGTCGAGCCGAGATGCGACGAAATTTCGCGGAAAAAACCGGAACTTAAAAAGATCTCTCTGAGACGGCGCGCCGCGGGGCCGTTATCATAGTCGGCCGAGACCATGCCTATATTCTTTACCTCGAAATCTATCACCACTCCAAAAAAGGCCACAAGCATGACGGGCAGGCCCAGCGCCAGCCCCAGCGTAAAGGGATCGCGCAGGATATGCATAACTTCCTTGCGCGCGATGGAATAAGCTCTGTGAATATTAAACATATAAACCTTTCGTTTTTACCGCTCCCCTTCCACCAGTCTTATGAACACGTCTTCCAGCGACGGCTTTATCAGCGCCACGGAGGCGCCGTCGGGGATTTGCTCCAGCGCGGCGTCCATGGAAGCACGGTCCTTAAAAGCCGCGTGCCAGCGCATGCCTTGCGGCGAAAGCTCCAGGAGGCCGGGCGCGGTTTCGAGTTTTTTAATGTACGCCCCCGGGGCCGCTCCTTTGAAATCAATTTCACCCATCGGTCCGGGAAAGGCGGAGGCTTTAAGCTCGGCAGGCGTGCCCAGCGCTATCAGTTTCCCGGTCCGCATCAGCGCTATGCGGGCGCAATTTTCGGCCTCGTCCATGTAATGGGTGGTGACTATCACGGTTTTACCCATCGCCGTGATCTTCCTTATCAGCGCCCAGAACCGCGCTCGGGAAGCCGGAGCCACGCCGGAGGTGGGCTCGTCCAGGAAAACTATCGCCGGGTCGTGCAGCATGGCCGTGCCCAGCGCAAGTTCCTGTTTTATGCCGCCCGGCAATGAGGACACCATGGTGGAGAGCGGGCGGGTGAAACCTATAAGGTCAAACAACTCCCGCCTGCGCTTTTTGGCGTAACCCGGCTCCAGTTTGCGCAGGCCGGCGGCGAAATCCAGATTCTCTCCCACGGTCATATCGTTATAGAGCGTGAATTTCTGGGACATATAACCCGTTATTTTTTTTATTCCGCGCCCACCGTCCTCAAAGCCCAGGCCGCCCACACGCGCCGAACCGGAAGTAGGCACAAGAAGTCCTGTTAGCATGCGTATAGTTGTGGTCTTGCCCGCGCCGTTGGCGCCGAGGAAACCGAAGATCTCCCCCCTGGCCACCGAAAAAGTGACATTATCCACGGCGGTAAAATCGCCGAATTTTATCGAGAGGCCGTTCACTTCAAGGGCAGGGGTGATGTTCATTTCGCAGCCCCCTTTTTGATAAATAATTCCTCGAAGCTGGCCGCGCCGGTCTCTTGAAGCACGCCGCGCGGCTCTCCGGAGGCCAACAGGCGGCCCGAGTCCAACAAATGCACGCGCGAGCAGCGCTCGGCCTCGTCCATGTAAGCCGTTGAAACGATTATCAGTATTTTATCAGCCGCCAGGCTGTAGAGCATTTCCCAGAACTCCCTGCGGCTTATGGGGTCCACGCCGTTGGTTGGTTCGTCCAGCAGCAGCACGGAGGGAGATTGCAACAGCGCGCACATAAGACCGAGCTTCTTGTACATGCCGCCCGAGAGCTGGCCTGCCCGGCGGTCACTGAACTTCCCAAGGCGGGTAATCTCAAGCAGTTCCTCCGAACGCCGCCTAAAGACCTGCGCGTCCAGCCTGTAAAGTTCGCGGAAGAATTCAAGGTGTTCACCTATGGAAAGGTCCGGATAGAGGCTGGCCTGCTGCGGCATATAGGACAAGCTGGGGCGCAAAGCCGCGAAAGGCACTGTCGAACCGCCCCTGGCATAAATCATTTTACCGTCTGAGGGCCTCAATAGCCCCGCCAGCAGGCGCAGGGTGGTGGTTTTACCGGCCCCGTCGGAACCTATAAGCCCGTGCAGCAATCCCGCAGAAAAATCAATAGAAACCCCGGCCAGCGCTTTAACAGCGCCGAAATTTTTTTTCAGGCCTTCCGTACGTATCGAAAAGTTCTCCATACATTACCATGCCTGTCACCCGCTATTTCTGCCCCTGTTCCGGCAGTTTCACTTCCACGGTCATGCCCGGCTTAAGAGTTTCGCCGGGATTGGGGAAGCTCACCTTTACCGCGAAAACCAGGCGCGTCCGCTCCTTGCGGGTCTGCACATTCTTGGGGGTGAACTCCGCTTCGGAATAGATAACGGAAATGCGGCCGGGAAGTTCCCGGTCTCCGGCTTCCGGCAGGAAGCCTTTTACTTCCATTCCGGTTTTAAGTCCGGCCAGCAGGTCGTGCGGCACATAGATGTAAGCCCAGACCTCCGAAAGGTCCGCGACCGTGGCCAGCTTGGTGCCTGGAGCCACCAGTTCCCCCTTCTCGCGGTAAGCGTAAAGCAGGCGGCCCGTAACCGGTGATTTTATGGAACACCACTCTACCTTCAGGGCGGAGTCATCCCGCTTATATTTCAGACGGTCATAATTTTCTTTTGAAACCGAACCGCCTTTGTAAAGCTCCTCCACCCGTTCGAAATCCTCACCGGCTATACCGACGGCCAGTTTGAGGTCCGCACAGTCGAGCGCCGCCACGACCTGGCCCTTTTTCACTGGCTCGCCCTCGCGCGCCCCGTAAGACTCGATAACGCCCGAGATGCGGGCGGAAAGATCTATTTCGGTCGCCTCCACCGTACCGCTGTAGCGGAAATCCTCCCCTGAGCGCACCTTCAGAAAAATCGCGGCGCCGACTATCAGGATCACAATTACCGGAATTATTTTTTTCATATCATCTCCTTATAACAACAGATATAGATATTAGTAATTACTTTACCTAAATCTGTTCCTCCATCCGCCGCATGCGGCAATCAGTCCGAAAGACTGTCCAGCAGGGCAAGTTTCATAAGCATCCCGGCATCGGCCGACGCGGCGGTGGTTTTGGCCTGTAGGGCCTTCAAATTTGCGCTTTCCACTTCAAGCCAGGTGCCGCCTCCGGCCTTATAGGCTTCATAAGCCAGTTTGGAAGCTTCCTGAGCATCGTCCACGGCCTCTATGTTCAAAAGCTGTTCCTCCATCAGGGCATTGTACTCTTCCAGCGCCTTGGCGAAATCCCTGCCCGCCTCTCCGGAGGCCTCGTCCCGTTTCGCGTCCGCGGCCTCGGCGTTCAAACGGCTTTCCTTCTCCCGCTCGGCCAATCGCCCGCTTTCAAAAAGCGGCAGGCTCAGCGACAGGCCGGCCGAATTCTGCAGGAAAGAATAAAGGTTGGACCCGTTCGGGTAATCAATGGAACTACGCGCGCTGAAGGTTAGGCGGGGCAACCTTTCCGCCTTGTAGCCGCCGGCTGCGGCCCTATAAGCGCCGGCGGAATCGGAAAGCGCGGTCACCCCGGGGAGAGCCTTGCCCGGCGCCCTGTCGGTGGCGCTCATAAAGCGCGGGAGTATTTCCACATAGGGCTCCGCCCGTACCAGCATTCGGGCGTTCGCGGCGTAATCCCTGGCCGCCAGGCGGGCATCCAGCGGCAGTCCCTTCCCAGGCGGCAGCGGCAGCCCGGTTATGAAGCTGAAATCCCGCAGCGTGCCCGATAGTTCGACGCGGGCGCGCAGCAGATCGCGGCGCCGCGCCGTTACTTCCTGCCTGGACCTGATGCCGTCCAGGCGGCTGCGGGACCCCGCTTTCACCCCAAGTTCTATATCTTTCAATTGGCTCAGAGAAAGCTGCAGGTCTTCGCCTATCAGGTAAACCTTCTCCAGCGCGAGCTGCAGTCCGAAATAAGCCGCGCGGGCGCCGAGCAATACCTGCCGACGGGCGTTCTCCGCCTCGGCGGACCGGGCCGAAGCCGTCTTGCGCGCGGCATCCCGCCCCGCGCGCAAGATCCCGCCGTCCAGCGTCCAGTAGGCGGAGGGACCTATGGAATAATTCCAATTGTCACCCAACGCCTTGGGGCCGCCTAAAACGGCGGGCAGAGCTATCGTGGGAATGCTCTCGGCGTATTTAAGATTCCCCTCAAGAGCTAGCCGGGGATAAAGCAGCGAAGCAGAGGCGCCCGCCGCCGCATGGGCGGCTTCCGCGGAGAGTCTGGCGCTCTTGTACCGGCCGGAAGAAGAAAGGGCGCCGTCTTCCGCGGCTTTCAGCGTGACGCTGAATTCGCCGGCGCACACGGGCAGAGCCGGGCCCGCCGCTAAAAGGAATAATATGGAACCGGCCACAAAAACGCCCTTGGAAGCGAAATTGCGGCTTTTGAAGCCGAGCCGAAATGCTTTCATAAGCCTATCCCCCTCAGGGCTATTTCAGCCCTGGCGTTTATGCCTTCCTCGGAGAGGAATTCTTCCAGCAGGTCTTCCATTTTGATCCCGCCCAGCCCCTTAACGCCGTTGCGTTCCATTATGCCGCCCATTATGACCGGGAAGACCATCACGGGGATCAGCGCACCCACTATATAAGGAATAGAATGGCCCTTAACGGCGCTGCGCGGCCGGCATTCTTTGGCCAGCGCGGACAGATATTTCACATGTTCGGTAAAGTTCCCGCTCACAAAGAGGAAAGCCTCTTTTTTGCCGTGGGCCAGATCAGCCAGCAGCATCGGAGCCGCTTTCCTTATTTCGCGCGCGAACCTGCCCACCGCTACCAGCGTGCTTTTAAGTTTTTCCCTGGATCCCCCCGCTACGGCCGTCTCTGTACGCAATTTGAGCATAAATCCGGCGTACATTTCCTTGAGTATGGTCTTAAGGAATTCTTCTTTTGAGCCGAAGTAATAATGGAACATGCCGGTATTTACGCCTGCCAGGCGGCAGGCCTCGCGCACGCTCAGGCCGGTTATCCCCTTCTCCTGCAGAAGCCTGCGCCCGGCGGCTTTAAGTTTAAGATCTGTTCCTGAAGGCGGTCTGCCCATAGCTCCTCCCCCTGGCGCATCCCGCGCTTAACACCTGCGCGGGGCGGATGATGCCGGACCTCCTAAGTTTATCGGTCCTGTGCTCCCCCTGCTGCGAAAATCTCCTGAACACAAAGGAGTCAGGCTCCTTAGTATTCTTATCTGTCTGTATAATTATACAACCGTATAACTATTATGTCAAGGGCCCTTAAACCGCTCGGGAGACAATCGTTATAAGCCAACGCTCTATTGTGTTATAATTTCGTGGGAGCGATCTTATGGAACTAATGAACTTTGCACTCATGAGCGCGGGCGCGTTGTTCGCCATAGTAAATCCAATGGCGGCCGTTCCCACCTTTTTCGCCATGACTCCCGACAATACCGAAGCCGAACGCCTTCAGATGGCGCGCACGGCGTCCATAACCGCCTCCGGCGTCCTTATTCTGTTCGCGGCCACAGGCAACAGGCTTTTCGGCATCTTCGGCATCACCATAGCCGCTTTCCAGATGGCCGGAGGACTATTGCTCCTGCTTGTTTCGCTGGACAGCCTGCGCGCCAAACGCTCCGCGGTCCAGGAAACCGAAGAGGAAAAACAGGAAGGCATAGAAAAAGACGACATTTCCATCACCCCCCTTGCTATCCCCATGCTTTCCGGCCCCGGGGCCATAACCACGGCGATCCTGCTCCAATCAAAGGCCAAAACAATATTACAAAATACCGTGCTTTACGCTCTTTTTATAGTTATAGGCTTTGCCTGTTACCTGACTTTCCGTTTCTCCATCAAAAAAGCCAAAAAAATAAACCCCATAGCCATGAACATTACCACCCGGCTTATGGGGTTGATCCTCGCCGCCACGGCCATGCAGTTCATGCTGGACGGCATAAAAAAATTCTTCTTCGCTAATTGATAGCAGGAACGCTGTTAACCTGAAAAATGCAGTTGCATTTTTCCCCTTCGCAGTGCTCAGGGGCCGCTTCGCGACGGATACGCCCTCGTTAATTTCCGCGCATAGCGCTGAAAATTCACGACCCGCTGCTGCGGGGAATCCTGGCCGT
>MGVA01000005.1 GCA_001800245.1 Elusimicrobia bacterium RIFOXYA12_FULL_51_18
AAACGAGCATTCTCGACTAGGGACTGTGAGTTGAGCAGCGCAAAGGCGTAGGCAAAAATCGGCCAAAAGACCCCGAAAGGGGGTTTTTCAGCAGACTGCTAATCCCGCCGTCATGCCCCGTAAGCTTACTTGATGCGTTTCACGCGGAGTTAAAAGGCCTGGTTTTTCATATGGGTCTTAATAGCCGTTTGAGTAGGCCTTTTGCCGCTTGTCAGGCGCGCCGCCCCGATGTAAACTAAATATGTATGTGAGTATTCGGGCGGGGCTCAGTTTATTGATACACTAGTTTATCCAATGAACGCTTCCAATATAAAAAAAATTATTTCCAGCACTCTTTGTGCGGCGGCTTTTTGCTTCACCGTTGTTTATGGACAGGAATACTCTGTCGGCTCCTATGGAGATCTCCCGCCGAACGTGTATTTTTTGAACCATATACACAGCGATCATAATAACGATTTCGGTACCCTGCCCTCTTTCAGCCCCACACATCTCAAAAACGACGTCGATTATTATCTAAGCACCCTGAACGCAAAAGGGTTGTTCGTTACGACCGACCATAATAATGACTACGCTTTCGATGATCTGCTTAAAAACGGTTCCGCCGGGAAGGCCGGTGACAGGGTTATAGCGGTGCGCAGCGCTGAATGGGGCGACCGCACGCATCTTTCTCTTATAGGACTTAAAGTGCCGCATTGGGATATGCTCGATAGGCATTCCGACTATGCAAAAGCGCCGCAGGTGGAAGCCGCAGAAGGCGCGGCGGAAATACGGATAATAAATCATCCCGCCGCGCCGGGTTATAAATGGCCTTGGCAGGGATGGGGGAATGCCGAAGCTGTGGAAGTCTGGAGCAATAATTTAGAATTCGCAAATCACACTAATTCTAAAGCCATAGGACTATGGCAGGAAGCCTTGGTTGCCGGGCGGCGTTATACCGCGGTGGGCGGGGCGGATTTCCATATTAACGTGCCAGGCAAGGATAAGTGGAAAATGCTGCTGTTCCCGGCAAATATAGTTTTTGCCGGGGATAATACTCCGGAAAAGGTTTTTGAGGCAATTCGCGGCGGCAGGGTGTCCTTGCGGCTGCGCCCGGCCTCTCCAAAAGTTTTTATCAGGGCGATACAAAGCGGCACGGTGTACGAGATGGGGGCCAACGCGCCGGTTTCCGGCATGGTTAATTTCGAGGTGATCCTTGATCAGCGTGATTGCGAACGCGAAGATGATTATTTCATTCTTATCTATACTTCCGCTTCCGTGCGGATACCGGCGCTTAAAATCCCGGTGCGGCATTCGGCGCTGAGCACGGCGGCCTTTATGATCCCCGTGCAGGGCCGGGATTTTGTCCGCGCGGAAGTATGGCGCATGCATTCCGAGCGGATCAGCGCTCTGTCCAATCCCGTATATTTTAACTATTAAGCCGGTTCCTTTTCGGTAATTCGCCGTTGCGCCGAGATCGGGATTCCGTCCCGGATCATCCCGCCGGAGCGAAGGTTGTTTGTGCGTGGCTTGTGGTTTGCCTGCTACGGTAGAGGCCCTTTCATTGCTGTGATTGTAATTGGGTTGAATATCGCGCGATACTGTGATTTTTATGAAAATTGTTTTTAAGGCCGGGATTTTTCTCCGGCTTATCGGGTTGCTTTTATTGTCCGGCGCCGGAGGCTGTTCCGCGCAGAAAGAAACCGCTCCGGTTTTTGTCGTTTCCGATTTTATAGAACTGGACAAGATCGCGGAAATTTCTTTGTTTCGTTCCTCCGAAGGGCATGATTACAGCGGCGGGGGTGAAACATGCAGAAGCATGAAGCATTATTTCAAGCCCAAGCCGCTTGTCGATCCGGCGGCTATAAAACTTTTTTCGCCCGTGGACGGAATCGTGGAAGAGATCGTTGCCGAGCGCGTGGGGGGGAGGCAGCTTCGTATAAGGCCGGAATCGTATCCCGGTTTCAGAGTGATGATATTTCATGTGAATCCTAGAGTTAAGCGGGGTGGCAAAGTTTCGGCGGGAGAAGAACTGGGGCTTAAAAATATCGGTTCCTCAATGTCCGATATCGCGGTGCAAAACCTGGCCACTGGAGAATATGTCTCATACTTCAGCGTCATGAGCCCGGCGGTTTTTGCAAAGTATGTGGAGCGTGGTATCTCTTCCGGCGCGGAAATGATGATCTCGCGGGAAAGCCGGGATTCGGATGCGCTTTCCTGTGACGGAGAGATTTTCCTTTCTCGGGGGAAACTTAAAGCGTGGAAGGTTCTAAAATAAATTATTTTAACCCTTGAAAAACAGGGGGAAGTCCATTAGACTATTATCATGGCCGGGGGTTTCCGGTAAAGCATCCGAACGCAGGGGGAGGTCTTTATGAGCAAAAGAAAGATAGCGGCGGTATTTATGGTCCTGAGCCTGTTCCCTATTCAGGGGATAACTGTTTTCGCGCAGCAGGAAAAAGCGGGAACCATTTCTCTTTATCATTATGATCCGGCATCGCTGGCTCCGTATGAGCTTAGCAATCTTGAATTAGCGGAACGGGAGATTAACGAAGGGCGGCCGGGAGATCATAGCATAGATATGGGCGCAAGGGAGATGCTGCTTCTGGCGGCGGGCACTTACGAGGTGGCGCTGGCTTTCCAGGATAAGCCCCTCCCTGCGATATATGGCGATCCCAGCCGCACAAAGCATCTTGTGGGTTCGGCGGGGTTGGCCACTTTTGCCTATGCCGCGACAGCCGGCCAGCTGACTTTGAGCGACAAAGACCTTTATGCCAGAAGCGTCGGGTTTGCGATGGCGCTTGGTTTGGCGAAAGAGATGACTGATGTCACGGGGTTTGACTGCGGCGACCTGGCGTTCGATTTTTTAGGCGCCAACATGGGATATTTTATTTCGAAGGCGGTTGAAAAGGATAAACGTAACAGAAAGCGGGAAGTAATGTGCCGCAATTTTGTCAATAAAACAGCCGGGTTTCTGGAACAGGCCGATACCGCTGCGGGGCTTGACGAAATAGTGATTTATTATTCCAAGATGTATTCTTACGCCTTGTATAAACAGCGTAACGCCCTTGAAAAAAACATCGCAAAAGCCAGAGATCTGCCGGAGTTCCGGAAAACCGTGCAGGCCGCGGTTTTTTCGCTCAGAGCCGAAAATTCTTATGTGCCTAAGATAAAAAAACTGCTTGATATCAGCGAGGCCGCCTGGCAGGCCGATCGTCCGCGGGTGTTCTTATCCGATGCGTTCCGCGAGGAGGCGAAGTTTTATTACGATAGTTTGAAGGCAAAACCCATCCAGTATTGGCGCGTGCTTTTTGCGGGCGGGCTTTACAAATCGCTTAAGGGGATGCGGCTGGATGCGCAGAAAATAAGCGGTTATATGACCGAGGCCGGTTTTACCGCGGACGAGATAGTGCCTTTGGTCCGGTAACGGGGTTGTTTTGCGAATAAAAAGCCTGCGTTTTTAAAAGCGCGGGTTTTTTATTATATTTGTCGTTTCTTATGCTAAAGGGCCGCGATATTTTATGGATATTATAAAGGATAGGCGTGGGCGCGGGATAGATATTTCCATATATGGGGCGGCCGGTGGTCCGGTCGCGCTGACTCCGGCAGGCCTGGAAGCCGCTCTTCGGGTGAAGCACGCCCTTCCCGGCAAGCCTGTGCTCTGGGCCCGGGCTTTTGAAAAAATACTCGGTCTGGCGCCGGTTAAAATGGGGCTGCGCCTCTGGAACGGGAAAAAAATATTTTTCCTCGTCCCTGATGACACCGGAAATTTTATCAGCACTATAGACGATATAATATTGCGGGATCAGTATAACGCCGGCGTCCTGCGAGGGAGGACCTTGGTTGATGCCGGGGCTAACATAGGGGTTTTTTCGCTGTACGCCTACGCCCTGGGCGCGAAGAAGATTTACGCCTTTGAGCCCGTCCGGGAAACTTTTGAGATATTGAGGCAGAACCTGGCACTGAACCGCGCCGGTTGTAAAATAGAGGCGGTCAATATAGCGCTTGGGGAAAAGGCCGGCTCGGCTGAAATAATGTACCAGACACGCGGCGAGGGTTCGGCTATGATACCTTGCGGCGGAGAAGTGAATCGGGGTGTGACTTACTCGGGGCGGCGGAAAGTCCGGATCGCCCCGTTGGATGCGCTGATTAAAGGAAAGATCGGTTTCATAAAGATGGACGTGGAAGGCTATGAGAAGAAGGTGCTTCTCGGCGCGGCCGGGATAATAAAAAAATATAAGCCTGTCTTATCCCTCTCCGCATATCATCGGAAAAACGACAAAAAAGAACTTCCCCGGACCGTACTGCGCATCCGAGGTGATTACAAAATATCTTTGAATACTTTCGCGGAACACGATTTTTATTGCGAATAGGCCGCTGCGCGGGGGCATTCCGAGTTCCGTTTTCGTATTAGGGCGTTCATGCCGCGGGCCTGATATCTTTATATTGATAGCCGCGCTCTTGTTCTCATGCTCCGACCGCCGGTTTCCCAACGGGAACAGACTTGGATTGCGGGATTCAGGCCAAGCCTTGCCCATGTCCTGCGGAAAGAGCCTGTCCGGTTTTAAAATTCCGGTCCGGTGCCGTCCGGAGCTGGATTTGAGCCGAAACTTCCGGTTGGGGGGGGGATACTGAAGATTGCAAGTTTTTGGAAATATCCGCTATAATTCTTTTGCGCGCGCCTGCATGCGTGGAATTTAAAAAACTACAGATTGCAAGAATAAGGACACCCGATAATGGAAAAAGAGCTCCGTTTCGAATTTGGTGAGAACTGGACCCGTTTCTTGAAAGTTGTCAACGAAGAGCGGATAACCAGGGCTGAAAGCTCCTTGCGGGAAGTTTTTGAAACGGAGTCGCTGGCCGGGAAACGATTCCTGGACATAGGCTGCGGAAGCGGCCTGTTTTCCCTCTCCGCCCGCCGTCTGGGAGCGGAGGTGCATTCCTTCGATTATGACGCGCATTCGGTGGCCTGCTGTCTGGAAATGAAACGCCGGTATTTCCCGGAGGATGCTTTGTGGCGTATAGAAAAAGGCGATGTCCTGAGCGAGGCATATCTTAAGAAGCTGGGCCGGTTTGATCTGGTGTATTCTTACGGGGTTCTGCACCATACAGGGGCTATGTTTAAAGCCCTGGACCTGGCCGGCTCCGCTGTCAAGACAGGCGGGAAAATGTTTATTTCAATATACAACGACCAGGGAAAAGCTACGGTCCGCTGGCAAATAATAAAAAAGATCTACAACAAAACTCCGGGCGCGTTGAAAACATTTATCTTGGCGCCCTTGTTCGCGCGTCTGTGGGGCCCCGCTCTCTTGCGGGACTTAATGAAAGGGCGTCCTTTTGCCTCCTGGGAAAAGTACGCCGGAGAACGGGGGATGTCTCCGTGGCATGATGTCGTGGATTGGGTCGGAGGTTATCCTTTTGAGGCGGCCAAGCCGGAAGATATCTTGATTTTTTATCGGAAGCGCGGTTTTTCGATGCTTAAAATGAGAGCTTCCGGAGGACATGGCTGCAACGACTACGTTTTTTTAAAAGAGCCGTCCGGCTGGTTGGGCTAAAATCGCGGCCGTGACCGCTTGTTGCCGGCAACCCCGGAGATAAAGCCCCGAATTAGAACTGTGGGATCCGGGTTTGCCGGAGAGCCTCGTATAGGACTATGCCGGCGGAAGTGGAGAGATTGAGGGAACGGACATGGTCGGACCACATGGGGATGCGGTAAAGCCGGTCGGCGTATTTTTCGTACATGTGGTCGGGAAGTCCGGCGCCCTCGCTGCCGAATATGAGGCAGGAATCCTTGACGTAAGGGGCCTCCCAGTACGGGGGGGTGCCGCGGGTTGAAAGGAAGATAAGCGAGGGGGCCGGTCCCAGCGTGCTTAAAAAATTTTCAAAGTTCTCGTGTACGGAATACTTAAGGAACTGCCAGTAATCCAGCCCGGACCGCCGCACCTCTTTAGAATTTATCGCAAAACCCATTTTCCCGACAAAGACAAGTTCGGCGCCGACGGCCACGCAGGTCCGGCCTATATTCCCGGCGTTCCAGGGGATATCGGGATTTATTAAAACTATTTTCATGGATAATCTTTGCTAAACAGCGAGGCGGCTTGACGGCACGGCGGTTTTTTAAGGTTTGCAGATCTTATGGCTGTCCAGCCGCATAGCGATTATATCTTGAAGTCATCGGCAAATTCTTTGTGCCAGAGCTCAAGCATTAAAAGCGTCCAGAGACGGTATCCGTGATCGCGCGCCCGGCTTTGATGTTCATCCCACAGCATGAAGAGATGTTCCTTGTTGAAATAGCCGCGGCCCAGCGCCTTCGGTGAAAGACAGGTTTCGGCCCAATAATTCTTAAGTTCGCCCCGGAACCAGGCGCCCAGCGGTATTCCAAACCCCATTTTCCCCCGTTTGTATATCCGTTCGGGCAGAAAGTCCTTGAACGTTTCTTTCAATATCCACTTGGTGCCATTTATCCCCTTGAGTTTGAGATTCCCGGGCAGGCGGTAGGCGAACTCTATCACTTTATGGTCCAGGAAAGGGGACCTAGCCTCAAGAGAATTCGCCATGGCGGCTATATCCATCTTGGCCATCAGGCATTCGGGCAGGTAAGATCTGAAATCCACGTACAAAAGTTTGTTGATAAGATCCTGCCCGGCCGGAGCTTCGAACAGGTCCGTTATGTATCTTTCCCCGTAATTAATGCCGCCGCCGAGCCGGTTCTCGAATTTGGCGCTGAGCAGGCCCCGCTTTTCATTCGGTCCGAACATGGAGATAGTTGAGACGTAACGGAGCGGCTGGTTTTGGAGCATAGAGGCTTTCATGAATTTCGCCGCGCGCCAGAAAATACCGTAAGGCGCCTTCTTCGGGAACAGGTAGGCCAGGTTCAGCAGAGCTTTTTTAACGGCTGTCGGCACCACGTGCCAGTAAGAATCCACTCTCATGGCCACGTAACGCAGATAGCCGCCGAAATTCTCATCGCCGCCGTCGCCGTTCAATGCCACGGTGACGGATTTCCTGGTCTCTCTGGAGACGAAATAAGAGGGCAGCGCGCTGGAGTCGGCGTAAGGTTCGCCGTAATGGCGGACCAGCGTTTCAAGTATTCCGGCCATTCCGGCCTCTACTATGAACTCTGTGTGCTCGGTGCCGTACATTTGCGCCACCTGGCGGGCGTAAGCCAGTTCGGAAAACTCGGCTTCCTTGAAACCGATGGAAAAAGTCTTGACCGGCTGGGAGGAACTTTCGGCCATCAGGGCCACCACCACGGAGGAATCTATGCCCCCGGAAAGGAAAGCGCCCAGCGGCACTTCCGAGATCATGCGTATCTTCGTTGCTTCCAGCAGGCCGTCATAAAGCCTCTCTTTTATTTCCGGAAGCGGCAGCGTCAGTTTCTCGGCGTTCAGCGGCAGGTCCCAGTATTTTTCGATAACGGCCTTTCCGTTCTCCAGAACCAGGATGGAGGCGGGTTCAAGTTTTTTGACGCTTTTAAAAATACTGAGCGGGCTCGGCACATACTGCAGGGTCAGGTAAGCGTCCACGGCCCGCAGGTCCACCTCGCGCGAAACGCCTCCGGAGGCGAGAAGGGAGCGCAATTCGGAGGCAAAAGCGATAAAAGTCCCGTTCATTGAGTAATACAGGGGTTTCTTGCCTATCCGGTCCCGGGCGAGCAGCAGCCGTTTTCTTTTTTTATCCAAAATGGCTATGGCGAACATCCCGCGCAGGTCTTTAACAAAATCAGCGCCTTTTTCCTCGTAGAGATGCACTATCGTTTCCGTATCGGACCTGGTCTTGAAAACGTGCCCCTTAGCCACGAGCATGTCGTGCAGGGCCTGAAAATTATAGATTTCTCCGTTAAAGACTATCCACACGGACCCGTCCTCGTTGCAGATAGGCTGATGGCCGGTGGAAAGGTCGATGATGGAGAGGCGGCGCATGGCGAGGCCGGCGTTGCCGTCCGTATGGTAGCCTTCGTCGTCCGGCCCCCTGTGGATAAGGAGATCGTTCATTTTTCCGAGCTCTTCTTTTGTCACCGGCTCGGTAGTCGCGTAATTATATTTTCCGCAGATCCCGCACATGGTCGATCCTCTTAAATCAAGATCAGCATTCGTTATAAATAGCCAGCAGTTCATCCGTGACTTTGGCCATGGAATAGGTTTTTACCGCTATTTCGCGCGATCTTTCTCCCATCTTTACGGCCAGGCTTTTGTCGGCGATGTGCCTGCGCAGGCACTCTTTGATCTCAACCCGGTTGAAGGGGTCGAAAAGGAAACCGTTCTCTCCCTCCTTAACCGCTTCCCTGGCCCCGCCGACGCGGCTGGCCATAATAGCCATGCCGCTGGACATCGCTTCCAGCATGGAATTGGAGAGTCCCTCGGCTATGGATGGAAGGATGAAAATGTCCGCCGCGCGGTAATACTGCAGCAGGTCCTGTTGAAGGCCCGCCAGCGTAACGCTTTCCTTCAGCCCCAGGCTGGCCACGGCTTCTTTTATGGGTGTCTCTTCCGGCCCCGTTCCGACTATGACAAGGTGTATTTTGGGCCTCGCCATTTCCTCGGAAAAGATCTCGGCCCAGAGCTCTACGAACTCTTTTATTCTTTTCTTGGGGTCAAGCCGGCCCACGAAAAGAAAAACCGGAACGTTCTCAAAACCAAGAGCCGTTTTCGCGCTTATCTTCTCATGATAAAGAAGCGGCGTGTATTTCCGCGTGTCCACGCCGTTGCGAAACTGGATAACGGGCAGATCCCCGAACTGAAGGTCTTTTTTCAGCCAGTCAAAGACCTCTCCGTTCAGCACTAACAGGCGCGGTTTGGCGAATTCGAAGAATTTGAGTTTCATGCGGCCCGGAATATTTTTTCTGGAAAGAGTTATTTCGTTCTGCTCTTTTCCGTCGGCAAGTTTGACCAGAGTCCTCTTGCCGGTGAGTTTTCCCGCAAGCAGCGCCGCCACGGCGTGGGAGGAGGCCAGGTGAACGTGGACAAGATCGTATTCCGGGGCGTGTTTTAAAAGATAGAAAAAACTCAGCACCATGAAGGAAAAAGCGTCGAAAGCGCCGGAACATGTCCGCAGCCTTACGACGCGGACCCCGTCCATATTCTCTTCATCCGCGCTGTTCCCCGTCCTCCGGGTAAGCACCGTCACCCGTATCCCTCTTGAAACCAGAGAGCGCGACAGTTCAAGCGCCTGTTTCTCCGCGCCGCCTATGGCCGGATAGAAGGTCTGGATGTGCATCAGAACGGAATTTATTCCTGTACCCATGAGTTTAACCGTTGAGGATTTGATTCTCTTTTTTGCCGGAGAATTGTGCCCATACCTTCCCTATCGACTGACCCATCTGGTAGATAAATACAAGGCCGGCCACGGTTACAATGAGGTAAGTAAGCAAATGAAGGCCGATGGCATAGGCGGAAGCCATTTCCCCGGCCACTCCCCAGGAACCGGCGACTTTGGTTATGGCGAACTCAAAATTCCCGAACCCCCCTGGGACGCCCGGGATGGATCCGGCAACCGCCACGCTGAAAAGCAGAATCATGCATTTAAAGCCGTCTATCATTTCTCCCATGCCGAAAGCGCGCGCGATGATATATAAGTTAAGCGCGTCCAGTATCCATTGGGCCGCGGCCAGGGAGACTAACGCAAGCGTGGTCTTGAAAGAATGGAAAGCCCTGACGCCAAGCGCGAGATGGCGGAGCCCGTTTGTCAGCCGCGGGAACTTTTTGAAAAACCCAGAGAAGAGATGGTGCGCCATGATCTCGTCAAGGAAAACCAGGAATAGGAGCCCCGTCAGGACGCCCACTAGTACGAACCAGAAATACCCCCCGTAGCTTAGAAAGCCCGCCGTGACCCCGCCGAATCTGGCCGCCAATACGAATAGAATGACCAGCACTATCGCGTCCAGCGCGCGTTCCACCAGGATGGTGGCGAACACCGTCATCACGGGGATGCCGAAAAGCCCGGCCCCGAAAGTGCCGCGGACTATTTCTCCCAGGCGCAGCGGCAGAACGTTGTTCAAAGCCAGGCCGGCGGTCTCAAGCCGGAAAGCGTCCCATAACCGCACGGGTTTGGCCGGATCAAGCAGAAGTTTCCACCTTAAACCCCTGAACCCCAGTTCCAGCATGACCACGAAAAAAACCGGCGCGATAACCAGCGGATTAACGCGTGAACAGATCTCCGCCAGTTTTTCAAGCTCCACGTTCCTGAAAGCGAAATAGAGCAGAGCCGCGCTGACAGCCAGGCCGCCGAAAATGGATATTCTGGTTTTCATAACCTGCTTCAGGGTTTAAAAGTCCGGACGCGCGATCGCCGTCCTTAGAATCTCGCGGCTTTTCCTGACGCTACGCCGCTCCTATGCTTTTTAAAAACGCCGCTTCCGCGACGGGGCGGCCAAGGAATTTCTCCACCTGACCGGCCTCGTCATAACTTCTGCCCGGGGCCAGTATCAGGTCGCGGTAGCGGGCGCCGGTCTCGGCGTTCATAACTCCCTTTTCCTCAAAAACGGAGAAGAGGTCGGCGGCGATAAGCTCCGACCAGAGATAGCTGTAATAGCCGGCTTCATAGCCGCCCATCAGGTGGCCGAAGCCGGCCTGCGGATGCGTTCCGGCGCTCATCGGGATGAGCGAGATCTTTTTCATCAGTTTTTCATAAAGCTTGGTGGTATCAACCTTGCCCTTTGCCATGTGGTATTTCAGGTCGAGGAGGCTGAAAAAGATCTGTCTAAGATAAACGAGTCCGGAATCCATATTTTTAGTGTCTATAAGTTTCTTTATCAGACCGTCCGGAAGTTTTTCGTCCGGTCTTTTATAGTGGCCGGAAACCAGCTTTAGAACCGAACTGTAATAAGCCCAGTTCTCAAGCATTTTGGAGGGCACTTCCACGAAATCGCGGGACACGCTGGTGCCGGAGAATTTAGCGTATTTCGCCGTTGTCAGGATATTGTGCGTAACGTGGCCGAACTCGTGGAACAGCGTCACAAGGTCGTCGAACCTCATCAGCGAAGGAGCGTCTCCGGAGGCGCCGGGGAAATTAGCCACGATGGCCGCGGCCGGCAGAATGTAGGTCCCGTCGGCGGCCTCGCGCCCGTGGCGCAGGCCGAAACAGGCCGCGTGCTTGTATTTGCCGTCGCGCGGGAACAGGTCGAAATAAAAATATGCCGCAGCGGAGCCGTCCGCGTTCAGTACCGAATAGGCGCGCACATCTTTATGCCAGACGGGCAGGTCGGCCGGCACGAACTTTATGCCGAGCACGACGCCGAAGATCTCGAACATCCCCTTGATGACGGTTTCCAGCGGGAAGTACTCCTTTATTTTTTCATGATCCAGCGCGTACTTCTCTTTTTTGAGCTGGTTGTTGTAGTAGCGCCATTCCCAGGCGTTCAGGGTCTTATCCGCGCCGCCGGTACGCCGGTTTTTCAGTTTCGCTCTATGCCGCAGTTCCTTGCGGCCTTTTTTCTTAAGTTTGGCCCAGGTCCGTTCCAGGAAATCTATGACATTTGCGCTGTTTTTGGCCATCCGGTCGTCCAGCGTGTAATCGGCGAAATTAGGGTAGCCGATGAGCTTGGATATCTTGCGCCGCAGGGCGATGGCATTTTCCATCAGCTTCATGTTTTCCGCCGCGCAGCGGTTATTGAACATGGCTTCCAGTCGTTTGCGGGCTGCGTCCGATTCGGCATTGTCCATGAACGGGAGATAATCGGGGTAATTCATGGTGACGAGATATTTGCCCTCCTGGGTCTTTTTAAGGCGTCCGATAAAATCCTCCGGCAAACCTTTGAGCTCGTCCAGGGAGACCGCCAGGCTGTCGTTGACCTCGCGCAGGTTCTTGGAGAACAGAAGTTCCAGTCCTATAAGTTCCTTTAGGATCTTTTTGACCTTTTTTTGTTTCCGGGGTTCCAGACCAAGGCCGTTTTTCTTAAAATCCAGCAGCGTTTTTGCCAGAAGGCGGCTTTCCACCTCGCCCAACTTCTCTCCTTTGGCGGCGTATTCGTTCAGGGCCTTGAAAATATCTCCTCGGGTGAAAATATCCACGGCGTACTGGCTTATCCTGAGCTCAAGCTCCTGCGCCGCCTTGCGTACTTCCGCGTTGTCCGAGACGTAAGCCATGGCGATGGGGATGCTCACGGCTTCCCCAAAATCGCTCGCGGCGCGCTCAAATGCCAGCATGGTATTTTCAAAAGAGCGGTTCTCTTTAGGAATACCGATAAGGCCTTTTACCCCTTCCTCAAAATCATTGACTACGCTGCCGCCCAGGGCCCTGATGCTTTCCGGGGTAAAGTCAAAGACGGGAACATTGTTTTCCATAAGCCTCCGCTGAATTAGCAGCCTAAAAATTTAGGTTCCGGCTGTTTTTCTGTTTCTTCCCTGGCCGGCTGGATAAAAAGCTCAAAAACGGTTATTAGCAAACTTAGCGGCCATGGTAGTCGGACAAACGGACCGGCCCCCGGAAGTTGCGTGGATTTTTTAAGCTCAAGTGTTTTTAAATTAAGAACGGGTTCCCCCGCAATTTACCGGATCAATAAATATTATAGCAATATGCGGCGGGCCCGCTGCGCGGCCCGAGGCGGTATGGAGCGTGCATTCGGAAACGGCAGTATTGAACTGCGCAATAATGAGCAATCGCTTGCGCTTGCTTCGGTAGCTGAAAAAATAACGATGGAAACCTGGATTTCCGGCGCCGAACTATCCCTGTCCAAGCCTCTTTTTTTCTATAGCCTTCACTACGTATGGCGGAGCCAGTTTTGAAACATCGCCTTTGAAATGGGCGATATCGCGCACCACGCTGGAGGACAGGTAGGCGTAGCGCTGGCGCGGCATGAAAAAGACGGTTTCTATCTCGCGGTAGAGCGTTCGGTTGATGCCGGCTATCTGGAATTCGTGTTCCAGGTCGGAAATGGCCCGCAGCCCCCGTACCACCACTTTGGTGCGCTTACGCCGCACATAGTCCACCAGCAGACCCTCGAAACAGTCCACCGTCACGTTTTTCCTGCCCTTTAACGTTGCTTTCAGCATGGCCACGCGCTCTTCCACGGTGAACAGGGGCTTCTTTGCGCTGTTAACGAAGACGCTGACTATCAGGCGGTCAAATATCTTTGAGGCGCGCTCTATTATATCCAGATGACCGAAGGTTACGGGGTCAAAGCTGCCTGGATAAACGGCTATTTTCTTTTTCATTAAATCTCCTGTCGTTAAAAAACTATTATACAAAAGTGGTAAGATAAAACCATGAGAACCAGAGAACTTTTTCGTAATACCATTTTTATCGGCCTATTGCTTGCGGAGCCGGGTGCGCTCAGGGCCCAGAGAGACTCCGCGCAGCCCATACCTTTCCGTGCGGGGTCAAAATGGGGCTATGTGAACAAGGCAAAAAAAACACTCATCCAGCCCCGCTATGATTTCGCCTGGCCGTTCAGCGAAGGCCTTGCAATAGTTCTGGCCGGAGGCAGATACGGGTACATAAATTCCTCGGGTAATAAGGTCATAAAACCGGTTTACCAGGCGGCCGGAGGCTTCCGGGAGGGCCTGGCCCCGGTAAAATCAAAAGGTTCATGGGGCTACATAGGAAAGGACGGGACAGCCGTCATCCCTTTCGAATACGAGGAAGCCATGCAGCCCAGCGAAGGCCGGGCCGCGGCAAAAAAAGACGGGAGGTGGGGCTTGATAAATACCGTGACAAAGCGGTTCGTCCCCACCCGGTATGATGAAATTTTTTCGTTCAGCGAAGGGCTGGCGCGGGTCAGGGTCGGAGGCCTATACGGTTACATAGACGAAGCTGGAGTTGAGGTCATCCCCCCGGTATACGAAGAAGCATTCCCCTTCCAGAACGGCTTTGCCTCCGCCCGGCTGCGTCTGCGGTACGGCTTCATCAGCCTGGAAACCAAGGCTTTCAAGGCGAAAGAATTCTTTAATATAGGGCCGGTGAGCGAAGGGCTGTCGCATGCCGAAAACCGGACGGATGTCTCTAACCTGTGCGGCTACATTGATCCGGAGGGCGTGGAGAAAATACCTTTTTCTTATTTCATGTGCGCTTCTTTCAGCGAGGGGCTGGCCCCGGTCCTGAAGTCCCTTTCCGGGAAATGGGGTTTTATAGATAAAACCGGGAAAGAAGCCATCCCTTTTAAATATGACGAGATCACCGGCTTTAAGGACGGTTTAGCTAAAGTAGTGCTTAAAAATAAGACGTTTTACATAGACCGGGAGGGCTTGGAATACTTGCGGAAATAAGGCAAAAAAAGGAGCCCGCAATAATCTCTGTTTAATAGAGCTGCGGGCCCGTTGGCCGGAGCCGTCCGAAGACGCCCCGACATCCATAGTATAGCAGACGCAATTCAGTTGTCAAGGGGGGGGCGGGCCCTGCGCAACTAATCGCATAATTATAATACAATACATAATGAAATTCTGATTTTCATATTCATATGCCCGATACCAATACCAAGGACGGAAAAATTCAGGGTTCGGGACCTGCGGCCGCGGACGGCGGCCTGCATGTTGTCCTTATATCCCTTTATCATTTTGGGGCTTTCGGCGCCCGGATCTTGTCCGATGTGCTTAAGAAGAACGGGCATACCGTAAGCATGGTCTTTTTTAAGCGTGATAAGACCAATGAAATGTCCCTGCCGACCGCCAAAGAGTATGAGCTTCTTAAAAACCTGATAAAGGATCTGGCCCCGGCCCTTGTGGGGGTCAGTACGCGCTCTACGTTCTTCCCGGTTGCCCGCGATATTACCGCCGCGATCAAGACGGAGACTGGCGCCCCCGTCATTTGGGGCGGGGCTCACGCGATCATTTGCCCGGAAGAATGTATCCGCTACGCCGATATCGTATGCGCGGGCGAGGGGGAAGGGCCGCTGTCCCTGCTGTCGGACGCCATTTTAAACAAAAAAGATTACACGCATATCCCCGGCCTCTGGATAAGGAAATCCGACGGGACCGTGGCGCGTAATGAGACGTGTGCCGTTACCGAAGACCTTGACGGGCTGCCGCTGCCCGATTTCAGCGACGTGTCCGGCTCGTATGTGATAGAGGATGATAAATGCGGGAACAAGGAACCGCTCTACAACGACTCGCTTACCCATTACAATTTCATGACGGGGCGCGGGTGCCCGTTCCACTGCGATTTCTGCAGCAACAGCATTTTTCATTCGATATTCAAAGGGAAAGGACGGCGGCTTCGTCAAAGGAGCGTGGACAGCGTTATCAGCGAACTCTCGAACGCGAAAAGAGCCTTCAGGAACCTTGCTTCGGTTTCAAGCAACGACGAACTTTTCGGGCTGGACCCGGAATGGCTCCGTGAATTCATTGAAAAATACAAGCGTGAGATCGGGCTGGCGTTCCACTGCGATATCCATCCGAGCTATGTAACCGAGGAAAAGATCGCCGCGTTGAGCGGAATGGGCCTTAAAACTATCTCCATGGGCATACAAAGCGGGAACGAGCGGCTCCGGCTCGAAGTGTACGGAAGGAATACGCCCGACGCAATGATTATGAACGCGGCAAGGCTGTTCAGAAAATATAAAATATTCCCTTCGTATGACCTGATTTTCGACAATCCTCTTGAAACCGAAGCGGATCTCAGGAAAACGCTGGATTTTATGATGCGGCTTCCGGGCCCATTCCGCATGTGCACGTATTCGCTTCAGCATCACCCCAAAACAGCTCTCACTGAAAAGTTGCTTTCAATGGGAATGATAACCAAAAACGACGTGGACGGGGTATCTTTAAAAGGATTCGATCAGTGGCACATCCGGACGGATCTGAAGAGTAATAAGAAGGAGATCGTATTCCTTCAACGTCTTTTTTTGATGCTCGGGAGCTATATCTCGATAAGCAAGAAAAAACCGAACAGGGTGATCCCTTTATTTCCGCGCTGGTTCATCGCTTTGATTGATAAAATCCCGGTGTTTCACAATAATCTGTTTCTGACGGATTGGGTAAATTACCTTCCGAAAGCCACCTTCGCCGCGGGGCTCGCGTTGCAACTTGATTTTGCCGGTTTTTTCTCGCGTTTATGCCGGAGACTCGCTAAAAGGAATGCGGGCCCGGCCGCCGGAGGTTGATTTATTTTTCCAGGCCTCGCCCTTTCTTCTCCAGCTGCTTTTTAAGCATTTCCCCAAGTGTCCCCATGCCCAGGGATTCAGGCGTTTCCTCTTTCTGGTAATTCTTTAAAACGGCGGCGTCCTCTTCCGCTTCGCGGCTGACGTCCGCCGGTACGAGGGAGATCTTCCTGTTTTCCCGGTCCACCGACTCGATCTTCACTTCTATTGCCTGCCCTGCCTTAAGCGCTTCATCCGGGCGCTGAAGCTTCTTGTCGCCTCCGAGCCGGGAGATATGAATAAGCCCGTCCACGCCTTCGCCCAGGGTGACATAAGCGCCGAAGGGGGCGAACCGTGAAACGGTTCCGGTGTGATAGGAGCCGGGGGGCCAGTTTTGGGCGGCGGTATCCCAGGGATTCGGTAAAGTGTCCTTCAGGCTGAAGGATATACGTTCGTTGGCCCAATCCAGTTTTTTAATCATAACTTCCACCTTCTGGCCGACCGAAAGTATATCCCCTACGTTCTCTGTCCGGTTCCAGGCTATCTCGGAGACGGGCAGCAGGCCTTCCACGCCGCCGATATCGACAAAGGCGCCGAATTTCTGGATGGAAGTAACGGCGCCCTTTATTTTATCACCCTCCTTCAAAGATCCTTTTAATGCCAGTACCGCGGCTTGCCGCTCTTTTTCCAGGATCCCTTTCCGGGAAAGGACTATATTCCGTTCGCCGCACTCTATGATCTCGAAGAGGAGCGGGACGCCGAGGTAATTTTCTTTGTTTTCCTCCCTCCGGACGCCCATCTGCGAAAAAGGGCAGAAAGCGCGCGTTCCGCCGCCGATAGTGATCTCGAACCCGCCTTTCAGTTCTCTGGCTGGCGTTCCTTCCACCGGTATGCCGTTGCGCCAGGCATCCGCCAGTTGGGCGCGCGCGACGGGGCCGGAGCCGATCTTTGTGGTAAAATGCATCTCGCCGTTTTCGGAGAACAGGAAATAAGCGCGGACCGTGTCGCCCTCTTTGGCGGTCAGTTTACCTTCCGCGTCCGCCAATTCTTTCCTGTCCAGGTAGCCTTCGCCCTTGCCGCCGGTTTCCAGGAAAGCCCATTCCTCCGTTATCTTAACGATACGGGCCTCTATTTTCTGGCCCGGCTCCAGCCTTGCCGGTTCCTTGTAAGATTTATCGAACATCTCCGCGAAGTTCTCTTCGTTGCCGGTTTCATTTACCGAGGTATTATCTTTCATATGGTTCCTTATTTAATTATGTTTTTACTAAAATGCGAAAATAGCGCGGGCCGGGATCCGAAACCGGTCAGAGGCCGTCGGCGGGCCGTTCCGTTGTTGTGCCGGGCGACACGCCGTAAGCCGCGTAAATTTTTTCCGGGATTCGCGCCGGCTTGCCGGTCCTGTAATTGATCCAGACCCATCTGGTGAGCCCGCGGCAGACAAGCCTGCCGTCGTCCGCGTTGACTATCTCGTACCTGCGCACCGAGGAGGCTTTTTCAGCCGTTTCTATCCAGGTTTTAATGACCACGGAATCTCCGGGTTTTACCTGCGCTAGATAATCTATCTCATGACGCCGCACCACCCAGCCTTCGCCCGCTTCCAGCATTAACGAACCCGACATGCCGCACGCCTCGGTGTGGCCGGTGGCGGCGTCCATGAACCAGCCTAGATAAACGAGATTGTTGACGTGTCCCAGCCCGTCTATTTCTTCCGGGCTTGGCTTGTGACGTAATTCGAAAAAATTCCTCATAGATAAAAATACTTGGCTTTCGGATTATGCAGCACGAAAGCGGAAACCGACGCTTCGGGGTCCATCATGAAACCCTCGGTCAGTTTTATTTTTACGTCGTCTTCCGGATGCAGCAGGCCGAAGAGTTTTCTCTGGTTGGCCAGGTCCGGGCACGGCGGATAACCGAAAGAATAACGCCGGCCGCGGTATTGGACTTTATGCAAAGGCTTTCCGGCCCGGGGTTCCGCAAACCCCCAATCCTGCCTGATCCGGTAATGCAGGACCTCGGCGAAAGCCTCGGCCAGGCTTAAAGCCAGCGCTTCCACTATATAGGACCGTAGATAATTGCCTTTTTCCCGCTCACGCCGGGCAAACTCGGCCACGCCCTCTCCGCAGGTGGCGGCCAGGAGCGAGATATAATCTTTTTTGTCCCCGTGCCGCGCGAAAAAATCGGAGATGCAAAGCCGTTCGGCGTCATGCTGGCGCGGAAAATCTATCGTTTCCAGGGTTTTGCCGTCCGGACCGTATAAAAGCAGGCTGTCCCCGTCCGCGTCCGCCCTGAAGAACCGGTAAACGCCGCGCGGCTTGATAAGCCCTTCGCGCAGCACATCCGCTTTTATGCCGTCCACTATCTTTTTTGTCTCTTCTGTCTTGGAGCTGTCCGTTTTTTTTAGTTTCAGGAAACGAAGATTAAATAAGTCCTCGTTGATATCGGCTAAAAGTTCGCCCAGATCGTAAGTCCCGAAAAAATGCCGCTCAAAATCTTTAGGCGCGGGAATATCCTCCGGCCGGAAGGCATCTCCGGCTATTATCCCGGGCCGCAGGGCGGGAATTACCGGGGCGGGGGAAGCCGCCCCGGCCTGCCGGATGCGGTCTCCCGTATCCGGTCCATGATCCCGCTCAACTATATAGTTGAGCGCGCTGTTGAGCCCGTCCATGGCGTCCGGCGCGTAAAAAACGGGCCCTTTATATACCGGCGCCATATTGGTCTCCACAAATTTAGCGGTCAAAGCCGCGCCTCCGGCCAGCAGAGGGGCCGATACTCCGGCTTTGGCCAGTTCTCTGGCCGTGATGGTCATCTGCTCTGTGGAGCGGACCAGGAGGCCGGACAGGCCTATGAAATCGGGGTTCTCCTTCAGCGCGGCGGCCACGATAGTTTCCGGGGCCACTTTTACTCCCATATCCAGGACTTCAAAACCGTTGGATTCGAAGATTATGTTCACCAGGTTCTTGCCGATGTCGTGGACGTCGCCTTTAACGGTGGCAAGGAGGAATTTTCCGCGCTTCGGGATATTGCCGGCCTTAAGCGCCGGCCCCAGGGCCGCCACCGCGTCTTTTGTGACCTCGGCGCTTTGCAGGACCTCGGTGACTATCAGATCGCCTTTTGAAAAAAGTTTGCCGATTTCGCCCATGGCCCTGAGGACCGGGCCGTTGATAACGGCCAGCGGCGCCATGCCGGCGGCTAAAAGTTCGTTCACAACGTCACGCGCGCCCGCTTTTGAACCGTCCATGATCATGCGGTACAGCCTGTCCTCGGGAGAAGCTCCCGCCGGCGCGGTGTTCTGGCCGGGCGTTTTCTTTTTTCCCCGGAAGTAACCGGCGAAAGCCGCGGCCGGGTCGGGCACGCGCGCCAGGAGCAGGTCTTCGGCCAGCTTTATTTCATCGGGGGGGATCTGCGAATAACGTTTAAGCTTCTCTATATTCACTATGGCCAGGCCTAGGCCCGCCTTTATGGCGTGATGCAGGAAAACCGCGTTTAATACTTCCCTGCCTTCCGGCGGTAGGCCGAAAGAAACATTGCTCACCCCGAGAACGGTTTTTGAAAGCGGGAATTCGTTTTTCAGCCGGTCCAGGGCTATAAGTGTCTCATTGGCGCTTTTGACGTACTCGCCTCCGACTCCCACAGGGAATACCAGCGCGTCAAAAATGAGATGCTCGTCGCTCAGACCGCATGTTTTAGTGAAAAAGGCGTGGGCGCGCCTGGCTATTTGTAGTTTCCGGTCCGCGGTAAGCGGTATTCCTTTTTCTTTATCCTCATCTATGACTCCTACCACCAGCTTGCCGCCGTAAAGTTTTACCAGCGCGGCCACGGCGCGCGGTTTGTCCTCCCCGAACTCGAAGTTCACCGAGTTCAGTAGGCATTGGCCGGGAGCCAGCTTCAGCGCGGTTTCCATTACCGCCAGTTCGGTGGTGTCGATCATGACTGGAACCCGCACGGAATGAAAAAGTTTTGGCAGGAAAGTTTCAGCGTCTTCCAGTTCGTTCCTCTCGGGGTTGGAAAGACAGACGTCCAGCACGTGCGCCCCGGCGCGGACCTGCGCCTTGGCCATTTCCACGGCTTTGTCCCAGTCGCCGGCCGCCACTATATCCCGGAATTTTTTTGAGCCTATGGAATTATTGCGTTCCCCCGCCATAAGCGGGGGCTCTATCTCGGAATAGAACAAAGCCTCGATGCCGGAAACAGCCCAGACCGGGGCGGCCGGGGTCCAGCCGGGCCGCAAACCTTTAAGGGCGTCGGCCAGGGCTTTTATGTGGCCGGGGCCTGTGCCGCAGCATCCTCCGGCGCAGTTCAACAGCCCGCCCTCGGCATACTTTTTCATCGTTGCCGCAAATTCTTCTGGAGTTTCGTTATATTTTCCATTCTCGTCCGGCAGGCCCGCGTTCGGCATGGCGAAAATCGGGAATCGTGAGACCTTTGAAAGGGTTTCAAGCCGGAGTCCGAGGTCCTTGGGCCCGGTTGAGCAGTTAAAACCGAGGGCGAGCAGGGGGAAATGCTCCAGCGTCACGCAGACGGCTTCGGTGTCCTGGCCGCTCAACATTGCGTTCTTGCGGTCCATGGTAACCGAGACTATCACCGGCAGTCTGCGGCCGGTTTTTAAAAAAAGTTTTGAAACGGCGGCCAGCGCCGCCTTGATATTGGAAATATCGTGCGCGGTCTCTACCAGCAGCAGATCCGCTCCGCCTTCCATTAAGGCGTCCATCTGGGCATAATAAGCGTCTGTGAATTCGTCAAAAGTCACACCGCCGGTGACAAAAAGAGCTTTATTGGTGGGACCGACCGAACCGGCCACGAACCTGGGCTTGTCCGGAGAAGACGTCTCATCGGCGGCCTGCCGGGCCAGTTTCACGGCGGCAAGGTTCAACTCCTTCACCTTATCCTCAAGGCCGTATTCCGCCAGCACAAAGCGGTTGCAGCCGAATGTATTAGTCTCCACCACGTCGGCCCCGGCCTCTAAGTAATCAAGGTGTACCCGCTTTATAACATCCGGCCTGGAGATGGAAAGAAATTCGTTCAGCCCCTCATGTCCCCCGAAGTCGCCGGGTTTAAGACCGAATTTCCCCAAATACGTGCCCATGGCCCCGTCGAAGATGAGGATCTTTTCTTGCAGAAGCTTCTGTAGTTTTTCTTCAGTGCGCATTTTTCCCATCCGGTACTTAAAGTAACGTTTAAGTATATAAAATAATGGTTTAACCAGAAAAACCCGCTCGCCGGCCCGGCGGGCGAATGCTGAAATAACGGGCGGTATTTTCGTAAAGCTGCGGGATAAGGGGATCAGAGGAATAATTCCGAGGCATTGATGGTGGTGGCTTCAGCAAGCTCCTCCGCTCTCACGCCAAGAAATTCCGCTACAGCCAGCCCTATCTCCGGGATAAAGGACGGATCGTTCCTTTTTCCGCGCATCTTCTGCACCGGCAGATAGGGGCAGTCCGTTTCAAGGACTATATTGCGAAGGCCTATTTTCTTCACGGTTTCTCTTAAAGCATCGTTTTTTTTATACGTGAACGTGCCGTTGACCCCCAGAAACATTCCCAGGTCCATGCCGGCCTTTGCGTCCTCCCAGCTCCCGGCGAAACAATGCAAAACGCCGCGCGCCCTTTTTTTATTATTGAGCGTCCATTTTTTTTTCAATTCCAGGGCCAGGTCCAGGTAGGAGTTGTCGGCTTTAGGATCTTTCCCGTTACGCGCGTGGAATACGCAGATCCGGCCTGAAGCGTTAGAGAGCTCCAGTTGGGCCTCCAGCAGTTTTAATTGGGCCTCTTTTTTAGCGTTATCCCAGTAATAATCCAGACCTATCTCTCCGATGCCGGAGCAAATGTCCTTTTTAAGATAATCGGAAAGGGTCTTAAGATTTTCAGGGGTCAGGTCATCCGTATAATGCGGATGAATGCCGAAAGCGGCGGCTATTTCCCCCTTATATTCACCGCACAGCTCCTCGGCCGGCCGCCATTCTTTTGCGCCGCAGGCTATTTCTATTATTTTCCCCACGCCGGTTTTGAAAACCCGGCCGATGACGACCGCGCGGTCGGAATCAAAAGCCTTGTTGTTCAGGTGGGAATGGGTCTCTATATACATAGACTAGGAGCCTGTCCGACATAAGCAATTTCGTCTGCAATTGCCGCTTTTTGCGGGACCCTTTCCGGGGCTTACCCACAGGTGGACACCGCACTGCGGTTTCCCCTACTGCGCCATCGCGCTGCTCAACTTACAGGTTCATTGGAGCCTGCTCGTTTCGCATCGCTTCGGCTCGGCTTCAAAATCGGCAAGCCTATGGCAGTGCCGTATCAGGCGCTATGCGTTTCAGACGG
>MGVA01000006.1 GCA_001800245.1 Elusimicrobia bacterium RIFOXYA12_FULL_51_18
AGTCAGAGGCGGCACAAAAAATGCCGCCAGGGGGAGTGCATCCTCTTGACTTCCCTTTTCATAGATGAGAAATGGGTAAATCTGCGGGGGTTTTTACTGTCTTTTTAGCGCTTTTTAGTCACACGGGATTCGAACTTTTTAGCCCTATTTTGGGGTTGGAAGCCACATAAACCGTTCCCTTTCGAAACCGGCGAACTTAAAAATATCCCGCCCCCCATCACCATAAAAGCAAAAACTGCCGAGGTTTTTCGGCAGCTTCATTCGGAGTTTGTTTTTACCCCCCACCGTTCTGGCGACACCCACCCCCCAAAAACAAACTTTTTATCAAGCCAGTTTTTTCTTTTTACAATTGGGGGTTTTCTCTTTTAAGGACGGACCGGCAGGGGCTGGAACAGGATCGTCCTTAAGCGGCAACATGCCATGCTGGCCTAAATATACGAATGCTTCTGCAAAGGCGTCGACCAAGTTTTCCTCCCACTCTTCACGACTCATTTGGTTTTCAGGGGAGGCGGCGGCAGAAATTTTAGCAAGATGCTTCTGCTTGAGCTTGGCCAAAGCGGCCATCTGCGAGTCTATTTTAGCGACTTCTTCCGCAAGCTTTTTCTTATTCTCCGGTCCAGTCATGGGTTTATATTTAGAATTTGATGGTGCAAGACTACTGCGTACGGAACATTCAGAGATTAATCCTATATCCCACTCCAGGGTCGGTGATAATGAAGCCGCGCAAGCTGGGGTTTTTATCTTCCAGCTTACGGCGGAGCTGGCTGACGTAAATACGAAGATAATGGGACTGCTCAACGGCATGGGGTCCCCATACCTCGGACAACAGATGTGATTGCGTCACTATCTTCCCGGCATGACTGACCAAGGCTTTGAGCAGGTTAAATTCAGTAGCAGTCAGATGGACTTCTTCTTCGGCAATGAACACCTTGCGCTTGCCGAAATCCACCTCCAACGGACCATGCTTAAATGTCGTGTCTTCCTGCAGATTGATTGAATGGCGCAATGCCACGCGTATTCTCGCCAACAGTTCCGTCAGGCTAAACGGTTTGATCAGATAATCATCCGCGCCGGAATCCAGTAAAAGCTCCTTATCCGCATCCGCGCTTTTTACGGTAAGAACTATTACCGGCACTCTGGAGAACTTGCGTATTTCCTTCAGCACGGTAAGGCCGTCTTTATCCGGCAGATTAAGGTCCAGGATGATGATATCAGGATGGTTTTCAGCCGCTGTCTTTACGCCTTCCTGCCCGGTTTTCGCGAGCATCACTTCATAGCCTTTGGCTGTCAGGCTGGCATCCATAAAACGCCGTATGGATTTCTCGTCATCAATAACCAGAATTTTAGCGCCTGTTTTCATTTGCTCTCCAAATTGGGTTGCGGCTCCACCGGCAGCGTTATTGAAAATTCCGCCCCGCCGTCAGGCCGGTTTACCGCCGCTATAGAACCATTATGCAATTCAACGACAGTTTTCGCTATCGCAAGACCAAGGCCTGTGCCGCCGGTCGGCGTACCCGGCACCCGGAAGAACCGATCAAAAACTTTCCCTAAATATTCCTGCGGTATCCCCTGTCCGCTGTCCGCCACACGTATTACGATCTCTTCCCCTTCCTGGGACCCGCTCAATTCTATGCGGCTTCCTGGCTGAGTGTAATTCAGGGCGTTGGACAAGATATTTACTAAGACCTGCTCCATGAGCGCGTAATCAGCATGTAAAAACGGCAGTTTTTCAGGGATATGCAATTCCAGCTTGTATGTATCCAGCCTTGGGCTGAGTTTCGAGACGCAGGATTCAGCCAATTCTCGCACGTCAAACCATTCCTTCTTAAGACTGAGCAGCCCCGACGACAGTCGGGACATATCCAAAATATTCGTAACTTCTCTATTGAGCCTTTCCGCCGCCTCAGAAAGCTCGTCCAGTATGGGCTTTCGCGCCTGAGGGTCAACAGCTATCTTATCGTCTTCCAACGCAGAGACAAGCCCTATTATCGCGGTAATAGGAGTTTTAATCTCATGCGACACGCTATTAAGTATAGTCTGGTAAAGTTTTTCTGAGCGTTTCAACTCTTCGGCGGATTGCGCTTGCTCACGATAAAGTTCCTGCTTAAAATAAAACGCGATCTGACCGCATAAGGCAAGCATAAGGCTTTTGGCTTCCTCGCCAAGGGGTGTATCGGAGTTGTTAGGCATATATGCCAATACTCCTGTAACTTTGCCATATGCGATCAGTGGTATATATAATGCTTGGGAAGAGCTCAAGGTATCCGTGCTCCACCCTGCTTCCTTGCCGTTATCCAGCACCCACTTTGCCACAGCCCACTCCCGAGCGTCTGACATCCAGCGATAAGAAGCGGCGGTAGTAGTCTCAAAATCAAGCCCGCCTTTGGCGAAAACAACTTCAAAAGAGCCGCCGAAGAAACCACGCATTTTGCTCAGCACAGCCTGGAGGCATTCCTTGCGCCTGGATTGAAAAGCGAATTGAGCCAGGATATCCAGCATCGCGTCACTGGACTTCTCCTTGACCCGTAAAAGCCGCTGGTTATGAATTATGCGGTGACTTAACAGACCAGTTATGGCGGCGACAAGGAGATAAGTAACACACATCAACGCATCTTCCGTCCGTGTAATCGTAAAAGTGTATTTCGGCGGAATAAAGAAGAAATTCCAGGCCACCGCGCTTAAAGTAGCGGACAACAGGATCGGACCTACGGTAAAGAACGCGCCAGCCGCCAACACAGATAGTAAATACAGGAAGCCGATAGACTGATAACTCACAGCAGGAGCGAGCAACGCTCCCAAAACGGTTATTACGCCGATCAGGATAAGGGCGGACTGATAGGGACGCTTGCCAGCCAGACGTGAGAACGGGAGATAGAATCTCTCCTTTGAACCGCCAAACAGTTGCTTATCATGCAGGACATGGATATCAATATCCGTCTCAGTAAGCAGCCGGTTAAGCAGCGAAGGTCCCAGCCTAGCCAAGAAATTAGGACGCGGCCTGCCGATAAGCATCTTGGTTATGCCGTGCTGTTTACCGACTCTTGCGATAGCGGAAACCAGATCTGCATCCGTGGTGGTGATTATTGCCGCGCCGAGATTACGGGCAAGCTCTATATTTTCCGAAAGCCTGTTTTTGTCCTCTTGTGACAACACAATGCCTGTATCCACATGCAGGGCTATCCAGTCCGCCTCAGCCGCAAAAGCCATCTTACGTGTCGCACGTATAAGTCTACGGGAATGCGGGCTGTGGCTGACCGCGACCATTAATTTCTCATGCGCTGACTTAGCGGATTGGCCAGCTGAGGACATTTCCCGCAATTCATTACCCACCACATCGCCTGCGAACCTCAGCACGATTTCACGCAAAGCGGTTAGTTTGTCTTGCCGGAAGAAGTTATCCGCCGCCTGTATCGCTTTTTCTCCAAGATATACTTTACCTTCGGCAAGCCGTTCCAGCAATGTTTCCGGCGGAATGTCCACCAATTCCACCTGTTCCGCGCGCTCTATTACGGAATCCGGCACGGTCTCTCGTATCGAGATGCCGGTTGCCAGTTCTACATCTTCCTTACGGCTTTCCACGTGCTGGATATTGATCGTGGTATAAACATTGATGCCATGATCCAGAAGTTCGACAATATCCTGCCAGCGCTTCTCATGGCGCGAGCCGGGGATATTGGTATGAGCCAATTCGTCAACCAGGGCAAATTCCGGCTTACGTTTAAGCAACTCGTCTATATCCAGTTCGTCAAATTCTTTACCTTTGTAGGAGATCGTTGTTCTGGGGATTACCGGGAGATTTTCCAAAAGCTTTTGCGTTTCCGCCCGTTTGTGTGTTTCAACTATTCCGGCAACGACATCGGAACCGTCTTTTATCAGTGCATGCGCGGCCTCAAGCATGGCGTATGTTTTTCCCACGCCAGCCGACATACCTAAGAATATTTTCAGCTTTCCGCCTTTTTCCCGCGCCTGAGCCTTTTGAAGCGACTTCAAAAGCTCATCGGGGTCCGGGCGGATCGCACCATTATCGGTCATTTTGAATACTTCTCATCCAGCTTAAGATTGAGCCGCAGGACATTGACCCTCGGCTCCCCTAGAAATCCGGCCTGCCTTGGCTCGGCAATAGCGTCTACTAAAGACATAATATCAACTTCCGGTACGCCGCGCATATGCGCCACTCTTGCGCACTGGATATGCGCCGCCTCCGGACTTATATGCGGGTCAAGTCCGCTGCCGGAAGCGAACAATAAGTCAGCGGGGGCGTCCCCCGTTGGAAACTTTGCTTTGCGGTCTTTTAAAGCGGCTTGCAATTGCATACTGGTCAAAGACAGATTGCTTCCCCCGGACGACATAGGATTGTAGTTGACCGCCGAGGGCCGGGGCCAGAAGTAGTCTGGTCTGGAAAAGTTCTGGCCGATCAGTCCGGACCCGACTATCCTGCCGTTCATTGTCAGGATACTGCCTTCCGCCTGTTCGTTAAAGGCCGCCTGGCCGCAACACCATACCGCGAATGGGTAAACAATTCCGGTAATGACTGTCATGCACACGAAAAGATTTAAAGCGGTAATCAGGTTTTTCATTTTTATCCCACAAGTCCTACGGCAGATATCAGCATATCCAGCAGCTTGATCCCGATAAACGGCACGACAATTCCGCCCAAGCCGTAGATAAACATATTCCTGCGCAAAAGCGTTTGTGCGTCAACAGCGATATATTTGACTCCGCGTAATGCCAATGGAATCAGCGCGACTATTATCAGCGCATTAAAAATTATCGCGCTTAAGATAGCGCTTTGCGGCGAGTGCAGGCGCATAACATTCAGGACCGAAAGCGGCCCGGCTCCCCCATTTACAGCATATAACGCGCCGAATACTGCCGGTATGATGGCAAAATATTTGGCGATATCGTTCGCTATGCTGAATGTCGTAAGCGAACCTCTTGTCATAAGCAGTTGCTTCCCTGTTTCCACGATCTCTATAAGTTTGGTGGGGTTGCTGTCCAAATCCACCATATTACCCGCTTCCCGCGCGGCCTGGGTGCCGGTATTCATTGTGACGGCGACATCCGCCTGTGCCAGCGCGGGGGCGTCATTAGTGCCGTCCCCGGTCATGGCCACAAGTCGTCCTGAGGCCTGTTCCAGTCTTATACGCGCCAGTTTCGATTCAGGCGTGGCCTGAGCCATGAAATCATCCACCCCGGCCTCGGCGGCTATTGCGGCGGCGGTAAGAGGATTGTCACCGGTTATCATCACGGTTTTTATCCCCATTTTCCGCAGTTGGGAGAAGCGCTCCTTAATACCGCCCTTCACGATATCCTTTAAGTGGATCAGGCCAAGCACACGGCCATTATCGATCACCGCCAGCGGTGTACCACCCTGGTTGGATATTCCTGCCTGCGCTTTATCCAGCTCTGACGGGAATTTACCACCACACTCCACCTTTATCGCGGCTATAGCGCCTTTGAGTATTTTCCTGGCGGGTTTACGCTCCGTGTCCAGGAGTTCAACCCCGCTGAACTGCGTAGAAGCGGAAAATGGAATAAATCTGGCCTCATGCGGGTGGAGCTCTTTTGCCCTTAGCTGGAATTTGGTTTTGGCAAGAACCACTATTGAGCGGCCTTCCGGTGTTTCATCGGCCAAGGAAGCTAATTGCGCGGCTTCCGCGAGTTCCTGTTCAGTAACACCAAGTGCAGGGACAAAGGCCGAGGCCATGCGATTCCCAAGCGTGATAGTGCCGGTTTTATCCAGCATCAGCACATCAATATCCCCTGCGGCTTCAACGGCCCGTCCGCTTTTGGCTATCACATTGCGCTGAACCAGCCTATCCATACCAGCTATGCCTATCGCGCTTAAAAGACCGCCTATTGTCGTAGGTATCAGGCAAACCAGCAGTGAAACCAACACAGGCACAGTAACGATGGCGGACAAGTCCTGACCTCCCGCAGTCGCACTGTAATCGGCAAACAGTTTAAGGGAACCTACCGCCAGCAGAAAAACAATCGTTAGCGCCGACAGAACGAGGTTAAGCGCTATTTCATTGGGCGTTTTTTGCCTGCTGGCGTTTTCAATGAGTGCTATCATCCTGTCTACAAAGCTTTGCCCGGGATCGGCGGAGATACGAACAACGATCCTATCGCTGATAACCTTTGTGCCACCGGTAACAGCGCTTCTGTCACCGCCGCTTTCCCGTATCACAGGCGCGGATTCGCCTGTAATGGCGGATTCGTCCACGCTGGCTATGCCTTCAATTACTTCTCCGTCTCCGGGGATGGGATCTCCCGCTTCGCAGACCACAGTATCGCCTTTGCGCAATTGCGAGGCAGGAACTTTTGTCTCTTTCCCGTTTTCCAGCAAGCGGGCCAGGATCTCCACTTTCGATTTTCTAAGCGATTCTGCCCGAGCTTTACCATGTCCTTCCGCCATGGCTTCCGCGAAATTGGCGAACAGCACCGTAAACCACAGCCACAGAGCGATTTGGAATTCAAAACCTGAATAATGCGGTAGTTTTTGAATAATTCCGGCTGTTACCATTGCCGCCCCAACCAAAGTTACGAACATTACGGGTTTTCGGAACTGTGTTTTTGGGTTCAGTTTTATGAACGATTCAAGAACTGCTGTTGAAACGAGGTCTTTGTTCCAGAAATTTTTATCTTTCATATGGATTCTTAAAAAGCTGCCCCTTTCAGCATTAGCAACTGCTCCACAATAGCGCCCAAGGCCAGAGATGGAAAAAATGTCAGCCCCCCGACTACCACTATCACCGCCGCCAGCAGAACGCCAAAAGTAGGAGTATCGGTAGGCAACGTTCCCGCCGAAAGCGGGCATGGCAGTTTTCCCCCCATGCTGCCCGCAATGGCGAGACATGGAATTATTACGGCAAAACGCCCTATAAGCATGGCGATAGCCAGTCCTATATTATAAAAGGCGGTATTAGCATTAAGTCCGGCAAACGCGCTGCCGTTATTGCCTGACGCGGAACTCCAGGCGTAAAGGATTTCGCTCAGTCCATGCGGCCCCTTTGCGGAAAGACTGCTCAAGGCCGAGGTCACGGCGCAGGTCAAGGCCGCGCCGACAAGAATAACAGCGCTGGGAGCCAGTATCCCGAGTATAGCCATCTGGATCTCCCGCTTTTCTACCTTCTTGCCGAGATATTCCGGTGTGCGCCCCACCATGAGCCCGCATAAGAACACCGTCAGCAAAACAAACAGCAGCATGCCATACATTCCCGCACCGACTCCGCCAAAAATAACTTCGCCCAGCATAATATTGAAGATTGCCACTCCGCCCGCAATCGGGGAAAGGCTTGAATGCATGGCGTTAACCGATCCGTTGGACGCCGCTGTGGTGGATACCGCCCACAGTACGCTATTTGTTACGCCAAAACGCGTTTCCTTGCCTTCCATGAGCGCCGATCCGCCTATTGTGCTAGACGCCGAATACTCGGAATAAAGCGCAAGCCCCAGGCCAACGGCCCAGATTGTGAACATAACAAGAAGCAATATATGAGCATGACGTTTATTACCGGTCATTCTGCCATAGGCGAACACGCAGGCCACAGGCAGCAGAAGCAGCGACAACATTTCAATAAAATTTGAAAGTGGGGTCGGATTTTCGAGCGGATGTGCGCTATTGGCATTGAAGAATCCCCCACCATTGGTTCCTATCTGTTTTATGGCTATTTGTGAGGCAGCTGGGCCGAGCGGGATAGCTTGCCCGGCTCCTTCAAGTGTTTTCACAACTGCGTTGGGTTTGAAAGTCTGCACGACCCCAGAACCGAGAAGCAAAAGAGCGACGAACAAAGAGAGCGGCAGCAGCACCCTTATTGTAAAGCGGGTTATGTCAGCCCAGAAATTACCTATGTTTGAGGTTTGTTTTCCGCTAAGTCCACGAGCCAGAGCGGCAAAGACCGCCACACCAGTTGCCGCACTGAGGAAATTCTGCACGGTCAGCCCAAGCATTTGTGTTAAATAACTAAGAGTGGTTTCCCCGGCATAAGACTGCCAGTTAGTATTGGTCATAAAACTGACGGCGGTATTAAACGCCAAAGCCCATTCAATCGGCCCGCTGCCATTCGGATTCAGCGGCAGATAACGCTGAAAGAGTTGCAGCAGGAACACGGCCAGAAACCCCAACACGTTAAAAGCCAGCAATGCCCCGGCATAGCCTTTCCAGTTCATCTGTTCACCAGTATTTATACCGCAAAGCCGGTAGATCAGGTTTTCTATGGGGCCGAATATGCGGCCTTGAGCAACGCTTTTGGCCTCCAATGCGTCTGCCACGTAGCTCCCCAACGGTCTGGCTAAAAACACCAGCGTCGTTATGTAAAAAATAATTTGAGAAACTTCGAACTTGTTCATATTAAAATCTTTCCGGATTAAATACCGCGTAGACAAGATAGAGCAACAAGCCTACACAAATGACGCCTGCAATAAAAAAATTCATAAAGTTTCCTCTCTTATAGGATACCTTCTCGCCTTTGGGAATGGAAGTAAATATACCCCATAAAGGCGTAAAAAAAGCGTAAATATCTTGTTATTTTCGTTGTTAAACAGGAAATTTCGAATCCCACTGGCCCTTAAGTCGACGGGATTCAAAATTTAAGGGTTTACAGGGCTCCGGGAACCGCTGAGAGGAGTTTTTCGCCCTCAAATCCGGTAATTCTAAAGAGGTCCAGGGACAGGGAAAAGGCAGGTATAAAACAGGTTTCTCCAATGGTCTCTGTCAAACCGCGGCAGAGACCTATTTTTTGAATATAAAAACCGGTTAGTAATCCAAGAGAAGCGCCTTCCTCACTTCGCTAAGGGTCTGGCCTGCGACTTCCCGTGCAGCCTCACTCCCTTTCTTAAGCATTGCTGTGACTTCTCCAAGGTCCTTTTCAAATTCTTGTCGTTTTATCCGGATGGGCAATAATTCCTGATCAAGAATGGAGAAAAGCCGTTCCTTCACCTTACTGTCACCCAAGCCGCCTTTGCGGTAGTGCGCTTTAATTTCTTCCAATCCGATTTTATCAAGGTCAAATGCATCGAGATAATCAAACACGGTGTTACCCTCCAAGTGACCTGGATCGGAGGCTTTAATATGAAGCGGATCCGTATACATCATGCGGACTTTTTCGCGCAAAGACTTTTGTGTTTCTTTTAAGAATATAGCGTTATCGGTGGATTTACCCATCTTTCCCTGCCCATCAGTCCCGGGCAGTCGTGTTACGTCGGAGAGGAGGGGTTCACAACGCAGAAGTATTTCTCCACCATATAGGGAGTTAAACTTATCCACGATCTCATTTGTCTGCTCTATCATGGGGAGTTGATCCTCCCCAACAGGAACATATTTAGTTTTAAACGCAGTTATATCAGCTGCCTGGCTCACCGGATAGGTTAGGAATCCAGCAGGGACATTGTTGGCAAAACCCTTTTGTTTCATTTCATCTTTGACTGTCGGATTCCTTTGTAGCCTCGCCAAGGTTACGAGGTTTAAATAATACATGGTCAACTCTGCCAGTTCCGGAACAAGGGATTGGATCACAATCGTGTTTTGTAACGGATCCAACCCGACAGCGAGATAATCCAGTGCAACCTCGAGAACATTATCTCTAACTTTTTTAGGGTTGCCGGCATTATCAGTAAGAGCCTGCATATCGGCAATAAGCACATACTGACGATATTCATGTTGAAGTGCCACACGTTTTCTGAGTGAGCCCACATAATGCCCTATATGCAGCGGCCCGGTTGGCCTGTCACCAGTAAGAATAACTTTTTTGGAATTCATATTGTCTCCTACAAAACTTAAAAATCCAGCCCTGACTAATCCCCTTGTAGGATTCGTTCAGGGTTTTTAAAAAAATCTTCCAGTTTGATCGTTGAAATATTCTTGGGCCCCTGAACACCGCCGATAACGAGTCCCTTAACCTCTTTGTTGTGCGCCAGGAAAGCGCGCAAGCCGCCGGCTTTGTCAATCTTCAATCCGGATTTGACCTCTATAGCGATCACTTTTCTCCCGGTCTTAAAGACATAATCCACTTCCAGGTCACGCTCGCGCCAGTAGAACAACCCACCGCCATTCTGTTCGGCCAGCCTGACAAGAGCCGCTCCTACGGCATTTTCAGTCAGGCGCCCCAACAATTCCGGGAAATCCTTAATGTCCCCCGCTCTTATATTTCGCACAGCCGAAACCAGGGCCTGGGACATGACTATCAGCTTGGGGCTAGAACCGCGTATCCGTAATATTTCAGCACTGTATTTTTGAATGGGAGCCACAAGGAAAGCTTTATTTAAAAGATGCAGATAGTCCGCAATAGTTGTGACATTGCCTTTGTCCGTAAGCTGACCAAGCATCTTCTGCAACGAAACTATTTCAGCGGGATGGTAACAAGCAAATTCGAAGAGCCGTCTAAGCAGAGCCGGCTTATTCACAGGGTGCAATAAAAGGATATCCTTGCTGAGTACGGGCTCTATTATGGAATCGCGGACATATTCCAGGAAACGCGCCGGTTCAGAGCGGAACTCATTAAGCTTGGGATATCCGCCCACTGCAAGATATTCCTCCGTATCCATACCGAACGCCGCATCCATTTCCGATATGCCCCAATGTGGAAAACGGATAAGTTCAAAACGTCCGGCAAGGCTTTCAGTCAGTCCTCGTTCTATCAAAAGCGCGGAAGAGCCGGACAAAATGACCCTTGGCCGCTGTCTGGACGGCTTTTGATTATCCCGATCAATGTGCGCTTTTACTATTTCGCTCCATCCCGGGATCTTCTGAAGCTCGTCAAAGGCCAGGATTACAAGTTTACCTGTACGGGCCAGAGCCGAGGCCTTATCCCAGTGACGGGAAATCCACTCGGAAGGGGGCGCCGCCAGCGCGTCGGCACTTGCAAAAATCTGGGAATACCCCTTTTTACCCAGTGCTTCCAGGATCTGCCTTATCGCTGTGGTTTTCCCAACCTGCCGAGGGCCCGCAATAATCTGGAGGAGTGTTCCCGGCTTTTCCAATCGAAGTATTAAATCTTTTGTCTGCCGCCTCAGAAAGTTTTTCATAAGGCAATTATAACATGCACTCCGGCATTTGTCAACAAATTAGTAGGCTGGCCTACTAATTTGCAAACGAGTGCAATTCAAGCCCACCAACCTCGCCAAATATTACGGTTAACCATCTGGCCTCGTATATTTGTCTTTTAGTGCCGGTTCGAGGTGCGCCAAATGAGCCACTCGGGCCACCAAATTGGCCACTTTTATCCCTGCCATTTTATCCGGGCACCCCTCTCACCGCAAATAAATCTTTATATTTTAAGCGCTTTTCAGTGTTTCGGGTAGGGCGGCAGACTCAATTGCCCTGCCCTTTCAAGGCAGAGATCAAGGGTTCGAATCCCTTCAGTACTTCATATTGTAGGTGTTCGGATTCTAGAGAATGCACTAATTCTCTGAAGCGGTCTGGTCCGCTGATTATCCGTGATGAGTATGAGTTGGTTTGAAGGACATTTGAAGGCCTGAGGCATTCAAGATACCCATAAAAGTCCTCAGTTCCGGATTTCCCTTCTTGGAAAGAGTTTTATATACACCCGCGCGTGAAAGTGAAACTTTTTTCGCGGTTCTAGAGATTCCATGCGCACGAACTATCTGAGCAAGAACGGCGAGGATAAGCGCGGGGTCATTTTCCTCCACCGCCGCGTTCATGTAGATGGCCGCTTCTTTGGGGTCTTTTAGCGCCTTGTTCAGATAATCGTCATGGTGCCTGTAAGTTTTCATATATTACTCTTGTAGTTTTCCCAGTAGTCCTTTGCCTTTTGAATGTCTTTGACCTGACTGCGATTATCTCCCGCGCACAGTAAAATTATCAGTTCTTTGCCGTGAAGCCCGATGTAAACCCGATATCCTGGCCCATAATGTATCCGCAACTAGATAATTCCGTGTCCGATATTCTCATGGTCTCCAAGATTCCCTATCTCCGCGCGTGTAACCCGCACTCTTATCTTCGCGGCCCCGATGCGATCTTTCAATGAGTCGACATATTCAGTATATGCCTCAACACCCGCTTCGGTTCTCTAGATAATTGCGCGCTTCTGCATTGATGATAGTGTACACTATAGTAGACAGTTTGTCAAGGCACATTTTTAAGGGCAGTTCTAATCCCGTTTATCCCTAAGGTAACAGGATTCGAACTATCTGGGGTCAGGATGAGGGGAGCGCCGGTAAGTTCCCCAGATCTCGGCGGTTAAAGAATCCCCACATCAGCGGCGGCGTAAGGCTCCCTCCCCGAAACCATTTATCCTGAGTCGGTCCTTTAAGTTATTAATCCAGCTGCACATTAATCATAGACTATCAAGGATTACATATTGTCTAATATGCTTGACATATTATCACATTTAATATACACTATCCTTAAGGCCGTAAATTAACGGGCAATAGGAGAAAATAAATGGAAAGGAAAATCAGGTTAATGAGAGTGAGCAGCATGGTGGCGTTCTTGTTATCGATGGCAATCGCATCCGCCGTGTCGGATATGTCTATGTATCTAAAATGGGGATGCTCTTCAATGTTTATTCTGGCCATTATCGCATTGTTCCTAAAGAAGCACACCATGGAAAGCGTGGATGAGAGAGAAATGTATATTGAGCATGTGGCGGGCTGGGTCTCAGGTATCCTGACGCTGATCGTGGTCAATATTTTTATCATATCGGATGTTCTCAAGGGCGGGCATTTCGACCACAGGTTATTCGCCTTGATCTCGGTTTGGGTCGCGTCAAAGGCGATTGTCGCCGTGGCAATGGGAGGCGGTCGTGGAAAAATTGGTCAATAAGGTTAGGGTGTGCCGCGCTGAGCGTGATATTTCCCAGGAGGCGCTAGGGAAGGCTGTGGGAGTGGCGAGGCAGACGATAGTGGCGATAGAGGGGGCGGACTATTCGCCGTCGGTAGTGCTGGCGCTGAAGATAGCGAGGTATTTCAAGAAGCCGCTAGAGGAGGTTTTCACTTTGAAATAAGGCGGTTTGCTTTTGCCGACCCGGATCGTTCTGAATGAGCGATCCGGGTTTTCTCTTGAGTTTATTGCAAGGGACTTCCTGGCTGGGCATGGTGGGGACCGGGATCGCCCAAATAGCCCGCGTCAAAACCATATGCCTATCCGGGTTGACGCACCAGGAGGACGGCCCCAGGTTGCACTTTTAAAACGTAAATCCATTAAAAACTGTGCACTTTTAATTCATACCTGACAGCACCCACAAATAGCGTTGACAACGGAAAATATTTATTGTAATTTTATAGGGCTATAAATAATTTATCATGAAATGTATAACAATACCGACAACGCATCCAGATGATGTCATGACTACCACGGAGGTTTGCCGTCTCCTAAAAATCACCCGCCCGACCCTTTACCACTGGATAGAAGAGGGCAGACTCACTCCATGGAAAAAACTCGGTGACGGATTCACTTTTCTTTTCCTGCGCAGTGTTTTAACACGCAAACTTCTCAAGAGATATTCGCGCAGGTCTGTGTACACAGCGGGTGGAGAAACAGACAATAAGCCTCAACCTCCGGGAAGTGGTGGCAGGGAGACGGCTAAAAACAACGTTTCGAAAGCGACGGCAAGAATTCTTCTTATATCGCAGGATCCGGTCGTGGTGCAACAGTCGTGCTCTGATTTGCAAAGCCAGGGATATGCTGTGTCCATAATTGGGGACTTTCCCCGCATGGAGACCATTTTAAAATCGGGAGAAACTCCCGATATAGTTGTTTTAGATTTGGACTTCACCACGCCGGAAAGGCCCGCCTCCGGATTAAATTCGAAATCCCGTTCCGAGTGGCACCTGTTTGAGAAAGTTAAAAAACTAATTCAAGAATCGCATCAACCCGCCCCGGTCTACATTCTGCTCTCTGGCAAACATGCCGATCCCCAAGATGCCGCTAAGGCTTTTAAAAAAGGCGCTTGGGACTTTTTGAAAAGGCCTCTAGCTTCCAGCGTATTTATGGCCAGAGTCCGGTTGGCTTTGAGGAGGCGTTTTTGGTCGGAACTGGACACAAGCCACCACAGTCATGTTTTGGCGAGTCTCGATGAGCTTATCACCCTTGACCCCAATAGCCGCATATTGAAAATTAGGGGGGTTTCCAAACAACCAGTATCCATACGCCTCACTCGTAAGGAATCAGAAATACTCTGCCTATTCCTGAAAAGACCGGAAATGGTATTCAGTAAAACGCTGCTCTTAGAAGTTGTTTGGGGATATACCGTAAATATCAAGACCAGGACCATAGATTGCCATATAAAAAACCTCAGACAGAAATTAAGTCCGTACGACTGCCGAATCGAAACCCACTATAGTCTGGGATATCGTTTTAGAAATCCCCCTCCTGCCAAGTCATAAAGAATCCACCACAGCTAAATCCCTGATTAAAACCAGTGTGGAATTACATCCAGCTGAAATGATCTTTTTGGTTTGAACAGCCACCCGAACCAAAATTTACATTTTTCTTTACATTTGCCTCATACAATATACTTATAAGTATCTATACGCGCTTGATCAATTACAATGGTACTGTGTTTATGTCGATAAAAAAATTACAAAGTGTAAGGTCTCCGATGCTGGCCGTAGTTTGTCTGGTCGCCGGGATTTTGGGTTTATTGCCTTCGTGTGCTTTCTCCGCCAACCGCTACTGGGTAGGTGGAACCGGCAATTGGGACGCATCCGACACCAGTCATTGGAGCGCGGCCTCCGGCGGCAGCGGCGGTGCTTCTGTTCCGACCGCTTCCGATAATGTCTATTTTGACGCCAGCTCCACCGGCACGGCCACGGTGAACGCTACCGCCAATTGTATTAATTTGGATTTTACGGGATATTCGGGGACATTCGCCGGCGCTTCGGCCCTGAGTATATACGGATCATTGACCCTGTCGGCGGGAATGAACAGGACTTACAACGGCGCTATCACTTTTGCCGCGAACTCGGCTGGAAAGACACTGACCTTTAACGGAAAGACACTGGGTTCCGCCGTTATTTTTAACGGAACAGGCGGCGGCTGGACTTTACAGGATGAGTGGTATACCACAGGCGCCATAACCCTCACCGCCGGCACACTGGACACCAACAGCAAGCCGGTGACCACTACCGGGATATTCTCAATAACCGGCACAGTTCCAAGAACTTTAATATTGGGAGCAAGCACGCTCAACTGCGCAACCTGGACAGGGACCGCGATAACCAACCTGACTTTTAACGCCGGGACATCAATCATTAAGGTGACTGCGGCCACCATTTTTAATGGCGGCGGGCTGACCTACAATGAAGTCCAATTAAACGGCACAGCGCATACCATCATAGGGATAAACACCTTTGCCGTATTGACACGCACAGGCACAGCTGCGGTTTTAAATACCATTACTTTCTCCAATGATCAAACCATAACCGGGACGCTAAACCTGGCGGGCAATTCGGCGGTTAACCGCTTATTAATTCTATCAAGCGTAAAGGGCACGACAAGAACCCTGACCGCCGCAACGGTTTCAGCTTCCAACGCCGACTTCCAAGATATAACTGGGGCTGGCGCAGGCAATTGGAACCTATCCAGCATTACAGGTTTTTCCGGCGATGCCGGCGGCAACAGCGGGATCACCTTTACCCCCGCCCAGACCAATTACTGGTACAGCGATACCGGCAACTGGTCCAACCCCGCGTTATGGTTCCTTTCTTCCGGCGGCGGCGGTGGCCAGGGCAGGGTGCCGCTGCCGCAGGATGACTCAGTGTTTGACGCAAATTCTTTCTCGCAACCCGACCAAACCGTAAATGCTGATATGCCGAGGCTGGGGAAAAATATAACCTTTGCTGGCGTAACGAATACACCCACGGTCACTTTATCAATTGCGACTTCGATTTTTGGCTCATTGACGTTGGGCACGGTAACGCTCGGCGCCGGCACAAATACTTTATTAACTTTTGAGGGAAGGAACGCCTATACTCTTACAAGCAACGGCCTTACCTTTGAGCGACCAGTTACTTTAGACGCGCCTGGCGGTATATTAACCCTGCAAGACCCTTTAACGCTGGGGGTTCTAAGAACACTAACAGTCACCAACGGCACTTTTAACGCGAATAATAAAGATGTTACGGCCGGGTTAGTGGCTTCAGCCAATGCCTTTGTTCGCACGATCACAATGGGTTCCGGAGTTTGGACCCTGAGCGGAACCGGGACGGTATGGAACTTCGCCACGATCACAAATTTAACCCTTAACCAAAACACTTCTACCATAAAATTAACCGATAATTCAGCTACACTTAAAACATTTAGCGGTGGAACGCTGACATATTACAATTTTTGGAACGCCACGCAGGGAACGGGCAAGGTGCTGGTAGCGGGTTCTAACACCTTTAACGACTTCAAGATAGATGCCGGCCGGACCCAGCAGTTCACGAACGGGACCACGCAAAGCGTCAACACTTTCACCGCCACAGGCTCCGCCGGAAATCTGATAACGCTGGAAAGCCTGACCACGGCCATATACACCCTGGCGAAATACGGCGGAGGGACCATTTCCTGCGATTATGTTTCGGTCAGCTCCGCAACCGCCAATCCGCCGGGGACCTGGTATGCCGGCACCCATTCGACGAATGGAGGAAATAATACCAACTGGACCTTTACGGATGCCCCGGGCAGCACTAGCCGCTATTGGGTAAAAGGAACTGGCAACTGGTACGATACCGCCCACTGGAGCGCATCTTCCGGCGGAACGGGCGGAGCTTCGGTCCCTACCGCTTCCGACAATGTCTACTTTGACGCCAATTCCACAGGAACGGCGACGGTAGACGCCGTGGCCTACTGCAACGATCTGGATTTCACCTTATCCGTGGCGACCTTTACCGGTAATCAGGCCTTAAATATCTACGGCTCTCTAACCCTGTCCACGGGGATGACCAGATCTTATACCGGTGCGATCACTTTTGGGGCGTCTGCGCCGGGCAAGACGCTATCATTCGCCGGAAAGACGATGGCAAGCGTTATAACCTTCAACGGAACCGGCGGCGGGTGGACTTTACAAAACGCCTTAAATAACGGGGCCGCCAACATAACTTTTACCGCAGGAGTCCTCAATACCAACGGCCACCCCGTAACCACAACTGGAATTTTCTCCATTACCGGCATCAATCCGAGAACTTTAATATTAAGCACAAGCACATTGACCTGCGGAGACTGGACCGCGACCACGGTTACGAACTTAAACTTTGATGCTGGCACTTCCACTATTGCGGTGACCACGACCGGCACGTTTGACGGCGGTGGGCTGACTTACAACGGGGTTACGCTGAACGGCATCGTCTCAATTACCGTCGCGGGGGTAAACACTTTTGCCGCACTGACCCGCACGGGAACGGCTGCGACGACAAATTCCATTACTTTTTCCGCCAACCAGACCATTGCCGGTACGCTGACACTGACGGGCAATTCGGCGATCAACCGCTTATTAATTCTATCAAGCGTAAGAGGCACGGCCAGAACCCTGATCGTCGCAACGGTTTCAGCCTCAAACGCCGATTTTCAGGATATAACCGGCGCAGGCGCGGGCAACTGGAATTTGTCCGCCGTACCAGGTCTTTCCGGAGACGCGGGCGGCAACAACGGAATTACTTTTACAGCTCCCCAAATCAATAACTGGACTGGCGGAACAGGCAGTTGGTCAGTTGCGGCGGAGTGGTCAGGCAGAGTCCCGCTTCCGCAGGATGACGCGCACTTTAACGCCGGTTCGTTCAGCGCGGGAGGCCAGACCGTAACCGCGAATATGCCCAGATTGGGCAAGAATATAGACTTTACAGGCGTAACAAACAACCCCACGGTCAACTTTAACACGGCCACTTCAATTTTCGGCTCCCTGACATTGGACCCGACACTGGCCTTTGGCGCCGGCACGGCCATTTTAACTTTCGAGGGCAGGGGCGGTTATAACCTTACCAGCGTCGGCCGGACATTTGAGAACCCGCTTACCTTATACGCGCCCGGAGGAACATTGACCCTGCAAGACCCCTTAACTCTGGGCGTTACAAGGACACTGACAATTGTAAACGGCACCTTTAACGCGAATAATAAGGACGTCACTGCCGGATTAGTAACTTCCGCTTATTCCTACCTCCGCACAATCACAATGGGTTCCGGGCTCTGGACCCTTAGCGGAACTGGGACGGTATGGAACTTAGGCACGGCCGCGAATATCTCCTTTTTAACCTTCAATCCGGATACTTCCACCATAAAGTTGACTGATAATTCCGCGACGCTTAAAACATTCAGCGGCGGAGGAATGACTTATAGCAACTTCTGGAACGCCACACAGGGGACGGGCAAAGTATTGATCGCGGGTTCAAACATCTTTAACGATTTTAAAATAGACGCCGGCAGAACCACGCAGTTCACGAATGCCACTAATCAGACGGTCAATTCATTCACTGCGGTCGGCACCGCAGTAAGTTCTATAACGCTGGAAAGTCCGGCCGCAGCGGCGTTTACCCTGACCAAAGCAGGCGGCGGCGCTATACCGTGCGATTATCTTTCAATCAGCTCCTCAACCGTCAATCCGCCGGATACCTGGTATGCCGCCAATTCAACCGACGTAGTGAATAATACCGGCTGGATATTTACGGCGGCGCCGACTCTGCCCACTGATTTGTTATGTGAAGGTCAAACCAATCCCCAGGCGGTTACCGACGACACCCCGGAACTTTCGGCGATACACAACTCCTCCGTCGCTTTCTCCACGGCCACCTATTATCAGGTCCAGGTGGATTCGGACTCCGCTTTCGGCCTGCCGGTCTGGGATTCCGCCAAGACCGCCATGCCCGATTGCGCCCATGGGACCAGGTGCCAGGATATCAGCTACGGCGGGCCCGTCCCGGATACGGGTAAAAAATGGTACTGGAGAATTAAATTCTGGGACAGCGGGGACACGGAGGGCGACTGGTCGTCCGGAGGAGATTTTTTCCAGATGTACGCCCCTTCCACTAACCGTTACTGGGTGGGCGGGACCGGCAACTGGACCGACACGGCTCATTGGAGCGAAACGTCCGGCGGCGCGGGCGGCGCTTCGGTGCCTACCACTTCCGAAAACGCTTATTTTGACATCAATTCCACGGGAACGGCCACGGTGGACGCGGCAGCCTATTGTAACAACCTGAATTTCACCTTATCCGTGGCGACTTTTACCGGTAATCAGGCCTTAAATATCTACGGCTCCCTAACCCTGTCCACGGGTATGACCAGGTCTTATACCGGCGCTATAACCTTCGGTGCGTCCACAACAGGTAAGACCATCTCTTTTGCGGGAAAGACAATGGCAAGCGCAGTAACCTTTAACGGAATGGGCGGCGACTGGACTTTGCAGGATGACTGGAACAACGGGGCCGCTGCGATAACTCTTACCGCCGGGGCCCTTAATACCAGCAGCAAGGCTGTGACCACGACAGGCATTTTCTCCATTACCGGTGCCGCCAACAGAACTTTGACGCTGGGCACAAGCACTATAACATGCGGAGACTGGACCGCGACCACGGTTACGAACCTGACCTTTGACGCGGGGACTTCCACTATTGCGGTGACCACGACAGGCACGTTTGACGGCGGTGGGCTGACGTACAACGGGGTTACGCTGAACGGCATCGTCTCAATTACCGTCGCGGGGGTAAACACTTTTGCCGCGCTGACCCGCACGGGAACGGCTGCGACGACAAATTCCATTACTTTTTCCGCTAATCAAACCATAACCGGTATGCTTACCCTAGCGGGGAATTCTGTGATCAACCGCTTATTGGTTCTATCAAGTGTAAAAGGCAGGCCGATAACACTGACCGCCGCAGCGGTTTCAGCTTCCAACGCCGACTTCCAAGATATAACTGGGGCTGGCGCAGGCAATTGGGACCTATCCACCATAACCGGCAAATCAGGCGATGCCGGTGGCAATAACGGGTTTACTTTCACGCCTGCCGCGAACCAATACTGGTTCAAGGATACCGGCAACTGGTCCAACCCGGCGCTCTGGTTCCTGGGCTCCGGGGGCACGGGCGGTGCGGGCAGGGTTCCGTTGCCGCAGGATGACGTGTTTTTTGACGCTAATTCGTTCTCCGGAACCGGTTACACCGTAACTGCGAATATGCCCAGATTGGGAAAAAACATAAGTTTTGACGGCGGGACGAGCAACCCCTACCTCAGCCTGAATACCGCGACTTCGCTCTTTGGTTCCCTGACGCTGGGCGCTGGAACCGGCACCGGCTACTCGGGCGCGAATATTACGACTTTTGAAGGAAGAGGCGCTTACGCTCTTGCCAGCAACGGTTTTGTCTTTGACAACCCGGTTACCTTGGCCGCGCCCGGCGGGACTTTAACGCTGCAGGACGATCTAAAACTTGGGGCGCTGAGAACATTGACGGTCACATATGGTTCCTTCGACGCGAACAACAAAGCTGTTGAAACCGGCTTAGCAGCGATTACAAACACCACCATCGCCCGTGCGATCACGATGGGCTCCGGAATCTGGACGCTTAGCGGTTCGGGAGCAGTATGGAATGTCGCCGGTGTGACAGCTTTAACTCTCACTCAGAATAATTCCACCATAAAATTGACCGACAATTCCGCTGCGCTAAAAACGTTCACCGGGGGCGGAAAAACCTATTACAATTTCTGGAACGCCACGCAGGGAACGGGCAAAGTGCTGATAGCGGGTTCAAACACCTTTAACGATTTTAAAATAGATGCCGGCCGGACCACGCAGTTTACAAACGGCACCAATCAAACAGTCAACACCTTTACGGCGGTCGGCACCGCCGTGAGTTCAATAACGCTGGAAAGTCCGGCCGCCGCCGCGTTCATTTTAACTAAAGCAGGCGGAGGCGCTGTCTCCTGCGATTATATTTCAATTAGCTCTTCAACCGCCAACCCTTCCAGCGCCTGGTATGCCGGCACCCATTCAACCGATGCTGTGAATAATAACGGATGGATATTCACGCCGGCGCCTACGCCTGGCTCCCCGGCCGTCAGCGCGGCATATGCGACCGGCATTACCACAACCTGGACCCCCCCGGTAGCAGGCTCGAACGGCTATGTCCTGGCGGCTTCCACGGGTGCCTGGCCCAACTCATATACTGGCAACCAGAGCTCGGCAACCACAGACGGCTCCGTCGCGGGGCTCACGGTGTTTTCCCTGTATGCCAACACCACATATTATCTGCACGCAGGCGCCATATGGGGCGGCACCACGGATTATGCCGATGTCGCGCCCGCCTCCACCCCCACCCTGGCCATTACGCCATCCACTACAACTCCGGCATTTATCGGCGTGTTTTTCACAAGCGCGACGCTCGGCTGGATTGCCTTTCCGCCAACGCCTTCTTCGATCTCATCGCAGGGGTATGACCTTCAGGCTTCAAGCGCCGCGGATTTTACCGGCGTTTTGTTTTCTTCCTCAACTCCCGAGGCCCAAATCTCAACCCTCACTGTTTCAGGGCTTTGGCCGAACACCACCTATTATTTCAGGGTCGGTTCCATAAACCACGGGGGACTGAGGAATTTCATTGACCTCGCGTCTACTTCCACGCTGGCAAATGCTCCCCAGCCGCTGACTCCGGCTTTCTTAAATGTTTACACAAGCTCCATCACGGCTAACTGGGCGCAACTGCCTCCGTCGCCTTCTTCTTCAACTTCAGAGGGATATATCCTTGAGGCTTCATCCACTAATTTTGACGGGACTGGAACAGTGTTCTCCTCCGCAATGGTCAATGTGCTGATTTCAACGCTCACTGTTTCCGATCTCGCCGCAAACACAACCTATTTCTTCAGGGTTGCATCCCTGAACTGGAACTCTGTGTCTAGCTACCTTGTTCTGGGTTCAACCTCAACGCCTGCGAAAGTGCCGCAGAAGCTTGCATATGATTTCGTGGACACGTTTACTTCTTCTATTACAGTTCGTTGGCAGGCCCTGCCTTCGACTCCGTCCACATCAACATGTGAAGGTTATCTGCTTGAAGCCTCGTCCACCAATTTT
>MGVA01000007.1 GCA_001800245.1 Elusimicrobia bacterium RIFOXYA12_FULL_51_18
ACACGGACTCGCTCTTTAAGGAGCAGGTGTTCGAGTTCAATACGGCCGCCCAGTATGAGATCAACTTCAACAGTGATATCAAAGCGGGCAAGTTCTATGTCCGTTGGGATCTCCAGAGGAATGGCGGCGTGGTGTCTAATCAGAATATGATAGCCGGACGCCAGACCGAGTTCATGGAAATACAGTAAAGTAATTGGGGAGTAAACTTGAGAAAGCCCGCCTGAAAAGGCGGGCTTTCTGTTTTCTGTACGGAGAACCTTCGCTATCGGTCAAATCCAAGGTCTCCAACGGAGGTATTACTGGCGCGTGGTATGGTGATTGGAATTATGACGAAAAAACTTCGGTTATTGGCTGATTTGCGCGGCGCCGCTCAGACCGGCGTAAATCAGCGCTCCGCCTTTAAGAGTTTCTATAACGATATCGATGCTGGCAAGGCTTACAGCCAGGCAGCCCCAGGAACGTCCGGGCTGCACATCATTATCCGACACATACTTTGCCTTGTGAATGACCACGGCGCGTTCAAAGGCATTGGAATTAGTGGCGGATAAACCGTGTAAGCGCATGGAACGTCCGTGTTTGCCGGTGTAAATGTCTCCGGTGAGATAAAATCCGAGCGAGGACGCGTTTGAATTAGGCTTGTTGCTGAAGATCGTGGCGTATCCGTCCTTATCCGGATCCGAGCCTGAACCGTGCGCTACATGAAAAGATCTCACCGTTCCTTCCGTAATATCGGCAATATAGAAACGCGCAATACTGGAATGTCGGGAAAAATTTACCACTCCTAAATACCTTAAATTCCCCAGTTTATCTTTATTGGCCGTATAATAAGCCACTGCCGCGGCTTTGAGGTCGGAGGGTATGATATTCTGGGGGTCTATATCCGCCGCGTTGTACATTTTCAGGGCGCCGGCATTTCTGCCGGCGGGTATTGGAATAATTTCCTTACTATCAGGCAGCTCCTCGCGTATGTCGTCGTCAGGAAGTATCTTCATATCCGGAGGCGCCTGCCGCCACATATGCACTTTTGTATCTCCGTCCGGTTCCACGCTGATGGCTGTGGAGCCTGTTTTCGCAGCGGTCAAAGCGCCCGGCGCCGCCGCATATCCGGAAACGGAGGGATTCCGCAGCAACTCTTCAAAAGCGCCATTGTCCGCCGACACGTTTACGGCAAAAAATGCGGACAACACGGTTGAGATAATTAAAAGACGTCCAATCATAAAATTCCTCACATATAATATTGCGTGATATGCGGCGTTTGTCAAGGGCCTTATTGCCTGTGCCCTGTTTGTCAATAACGGAGGCGGACCGCGCCCGGCGCAGCTGATTTTTTGTCGAATGAATATTTATCGACGGTTCCCCCCGGCCGGCTATGCCGGCTTTTCGCCGTCATTCATCGGGAGGCGGAATATTACCAGTATGCCGGGAATAGTGAGGAGGCAAACCGCCAGGAAAAAGTGTCTGTAGCCTATAGCCTCCTGCAGTTTGCCGCTTATCATGCCGGGGACCATCATACCCAGCGCCATAATGCCGGTGGAGATGGCGAAATGGGCTGTCTTGTATTTCCCTTTGCAGACCATCATCAGATAAACGGTGAAAGCCGTGAGGCCGATGCCGTAGCCGAACTGTTCCGCAGCCACCAGTACATAGGCTATCCATTTTGCCGGCTGAACGTAGGCCATGTATAGATAAAATACATCCGGCACGTGCAGGGCGAAAACCATGGGCCATAGGCACTTTCTGAACCCGTATTTGGATATAAGCCAGCCGCCAAGCAGTCCGCCGATTATCAGGGCTATCATGCCGAAAGTGCCGTACATAATGCCGACCTCTGAAGTGGTAATTCCCAGGCCGCCTTTCTCAAACGCATCCAACAGGAACGGCGAAGTAAGCTTTAAAAGCATGGCTTCGGCAAAGCGGTAGAAGAGGATAAAGGCGATTATGTAACCGATACCGTCCATCGTGAAGTAAGTGATGAAGGCCTCGTTAAAAGAACTACCTTCAGCCGTCATCTGCTTTTTCAGGGAAGGGAATATGTAAGTGCGGCAGAGGAAGACCAGGGCGGCCACCAGGACGGCCGCCGCGCCCAGTTTCTGTGCCGGGCCTGAGAGGCGGTTGAAGAGCCACACAAGTCCGCCCGCGGCCGTCAGGTATGCGGCCATGGTTCCGAACGATTTCAGCAGGCTGAACAGGTCGGCCTTGGCTTTGGGTACGTCCTCGGCTGGATAAGGCAGGATAAAACGGTGATAGATAAAAAGCGCCAGGAACAGGATGGCCGACAGTAGGAGCATTATGCTCCAGCTGCCGGGGATGTCCCCCAGCGTTTCCTGCAATTGTCCGGCCCGGTATACCAAAAAGCCGGTGCCGAATATCATAGCGAACCTGTAGAACATCGAGCGGATGCCTACGAAGAAAGCCTGGTCTTCCTTGGTGAGCGCCAGCATATAGAACCCGTCGGTGGCTATATCGTGAGTGGCTGAGACGAAGGCTCCTACTGCGAAAGCCAGCAGGGAGACCGCGAAGAAATGCTGTCCGCCCAGCGAAAGCGCGGCCGCCGCCAGGCAGCAGGCCATGATAAGCTGGGTATAGACGAGCCATTTGCGGCGCGTGCCGTACATATCCACCATGGGCCCCCAGAGCATCTTTATGACCCAGGGGAGATAGAGCCAGCTGGTCCAGAAAGCGATCTGGGCGTTAGAGACGCCCATGTTTTTATAAAGGATTACGGAAACGGAGTTTATAATGATGTATGGCAGGCCTTCGGCGAAATAAGTGGAAGGCACGAAATACCAGGGGTTGCGATTTTCGGCTTTAGAAAGCATTGAACCTCCGCGTCATCAATAATATCCTTAGATAAGGTAATTGCCGGGGCTGCAAGTTCGGGGCGCCGTCGGGGCAGCGGAACGCAAAACCAGCGTCGGTCACACCGTGGCCGCGCTTCCGATCCTCGGCCTCCGGACGGTTTTGCAAACCCGCCGCCCCGCCAGCGCCACTCCAACTATACCCGCCGGCAACTATTCTAAGGATAGTTTAACTTTTGCCTGCGCGGGTTTCAATACTTTGCTAAAATTAATACATGGCACTGCTTTCACTGCTTTTCCCCCCCGAATCCGTAGCCTATTCGGTTTTCATCATAACTTTGGTAGGCGCCGCCGGCCTGGCCTTCGGGAATATTAAATTTTTCGGTATAAATCTGGGTATCGCCGGAGTCCTCTTCGCGGGCATAGTTTTCGGCCATTTCGGAGTGGACGTGAATCGGGAGACCCTGGAGTTCCTGCGGGAGTTCGGGTTGATTCTTTTCGTTTACGCCATCGGCACCCAGGTGGGCCCCGGGTTTTTTTCCTCTTTTCGTAAGGAGGGTATCAGGCTCAATCTGCTCGCGGCCGCCGTTGTACTGGGCGGCGCGGCGTTGTCTCTGCTGCTGGCGCGCCTTGCCGGCCTGGACATCCCCACCGCGGTAGGGATGTATTCCGGCGCCGTGACCAACACCCCGGCCCTGGCGGCGGCCCAGCAGACGCTCAACGGCATGAGTCCGGACTTTGCCAACAGCGCTTCCGTGGGTTACGCCCTGGCTTATCCCGGCGCTATTCTCGGCATTATATTGACCATGGTTTTTATAAAGACGGTCTTTAGATCCCAGGTAACCGAGGATATTAAACATGTGCCTGAGACGCGCAGCGAAGCCGACTTCGCCAATATGAGCATTAAGGTGGAGAATAAAAATCTGGACGGCTTCAGGATAAAGGATATTCCCGCGATCAACGAACTGGGCGTGGTGGTCTCCCGTATCTATCACGACGGGAAAATGGCCGTGGCCCATGACGATACCGGCATAAAAGTGGGCGATGTGGTGCTGGCCGTGGGTCGTCATGAGAACGTGAAAAAATTTATGATAGTGGTCGGCTCACAGAGCGACATGGACCTTAAAAAAATCCCCAGCCGCATCGTGCATTCCCGCGTTATCGTGACCCGTAAAGAGGTTATCGGTAAGACCTTGGACGAGATAAAACTGGAGTCGCAGTATGACGTTATAGCCACCAGGGCCACGCGCGCGGACGTGGAATTCATTGTTCCCGACAGCTATATTCTGCAGTTCGCCGACAACCTGGTGATAGTGGGCGAAGAGGCCAGCGTGGCCAAGGCTTCCGCGATGCTGGGCAATTCACCCAAGGATCTAAATCATCCCCAACTAATTCCCGCCTTTATCGGCATTGGTCTGGGAGTGGTGCTGGGTTCCATTCCTATCGCTATACCCGGCCTTTCCACCCCCATAAAACTCGGCCTGGCCGGAGGCCCGCTGATCATGGCTATTCTGCTGAGCTATGTGCAGACCATAGGGCCGCTTAACTGGTACATGCCTCCCGCCGGTAACCTTATGCTCAGAGAACTGGGGATAGTCCTGTTCCTGGCCTGTGTGGGCCTCAAGGCGGGAGGAAAGTTTATGGAGACGCTGGTCAGCGGCAACGGCGGCGTCATGGTGCTGCTGTCATTCGTTATAACCGTGGCGCCGATAATCATAGTCGGGGTCTTTGCCAAGTTGAAATATAGACTGAATTATATGTCGCTGTGCGGCGTGTTGGCCGGTTCCATGACCGACCCGCCCGCGCTGGCTTTTGCTAACGGTATGGCGGGTTCCAACCTCCCGGCCATGTCCTATGCCACCGTCTATCCCCTGGTCATGATCATGCGCGTAATCTCCGCGCAGGTGATAGTGTCGCTTTTTATGGGATAATGACGGTAATAATCGCAAACCTTTTCATCATAATGGCATCTGGCTGGCTGTTTCGCCGCTTCGGCATTGTGCGGGAAGGCGCCGCAGAGGCTTTTAACCAGTACCTATACTACCTGGCCCCTTCCTGCCCTCACCATAGTGAAAATAGCTGACACGCCGCTTTCCGGGCTCGGTTGGCGGTTCCTGACTGCAAACACGTTGCCGTTAACCCGAATCCTGCAGTTCAAATTGGTTTCCATTGGAAGATCCTGTGAACAAAAAAAGCAATACCTGCGTAGGTGCCGTATAAGGGCCTATGGCCATCAGACGGCCAGGATTCCCCGCAGCAGCGGGTCGAAAACCAAGCGCAATGCGCGCCGGGTTTTCTAGGGTGTATGCCGCGCGAAGCGCACCTGAGCTCCGCGAAGGGAAAAATTCAACTGAATTTTTCAGGTTGACCGTCGGTTGTGCCGCCTAATTCTTCCTCAAGTTTTCTTCTTTCGTATATCTGCTTATAAAGTCCGTTCAGGGCTATCAGTTCGGCGTGAGTGCCTTTTTCCGCCAAGCGGCCTTCGTCAAGCGTCAAGATAAAATCCGCGTGCTCTATCGTTTTTATGCGGTGCGTGACTATCAGGCAGATGGCGTCCGGCAGTTCTTTTCGGAAGTCATGCCAGAAATCGGCTTCGGTCTGGGCGTCCATGGCGCTGGTCGCGTCGTCAAAAAGCAGCAGGTCCGGGGATGTCAGCAGCGCCCTGGCTATGGCTACGCGCTGCTTCTGGCCGCCTGAAAGCGAGAAACCGCGCGTGCCCACGAACGTCTCCAGGCCTTTCGGCAGCCTGGCGATATCGTGCTTGAGCTGAGAAACGCGCACGGCGTTGTCCACGGCGTCACGCGCCAGGTTGTCCCTCCCGAGCGTAATATTATTGAGTACGGTGTCCGTCAGTATAAAGGGGTCCTGCGTAACGAGGCCGAGACGCGCGCGCAGAGCCTCGGGAGAGAAGCCGCGCATATCCGCGCCGTTCACGCGTAGTTCGCCGGATGAGAATTCCGAGAGGCGTGTGAGCAGGGCCAGCAGGCTGCTCTTGCCCGAACCGATCTTTCCAACTATCGCCACCAGCTGTCCCTTTTTCGCCTCGAAGGTGATCTTTTTCAGCAGCGGCACATCGTCCTTGTCGGTCTTCACGGAGACATCCGCAGCCGAAATGCTCTCTATTCTGGCCGGCGGCGCGCTGGGTGCGTGCGGTTTCTTGATGCCGCTTCTGGCGTGCAACAGCTCGTCCACGCGCTTTATAGAGGCGCCCGCCCGGGTGCCGGCCACGAAGAATTGGCTGATGTCCATCAGCGGCATCATAATCATGCCGGAATAAAAATAGAAGGCCATCAGGTCGCCCAAGGTGGCTTTGCCTTTTATGACCATCAGGCCGCCGGCGAGATAGAGCATCGCGACCGACACGAAATTGGCGTAATGGAAGAAATACGAGAAGATAATGTCCATTTTAGTGGAGGCTATCTCGGCCGCCTGCTGTCCCTCGGCCTTGCCAGCGAAAAAAGCGCTCTGGGCGTTTTCCTTGGCGTTGGCCTTTATCAGCTTTATGCCGGTGAAGCAGGTCTCCAGAAAATCGTAGATAAGTGTTATCGTCTTCTGCAGCGCGTCGTAGCGCTCGTGCAGCTTCTTGCCGGTCTTTATGGAAGCCGTAAGGATGAAGGGCGCCGGCAGCAGCACCCAGAAGGTCAGCCATGGGCTGAGCAGCAGCATCATTGTTATGGCCGCGATAAGCGTGAAGAAGGATTGGATGAAGCGGAATACGCCCGAGCAAGAGAACCATGAGATCTTCCGCGAGATATCGTCTATCATGCGCGTGACCAGGTCGCCGGTGGTGTAGCGGTGGTAGAAATGCTGGTCCATCTTTATGATATGTTCGAACACCTCTTTGCGGAACTCCCATTCGAGGCGCATGTTCATATAGGCGCGGTTGCGCTGCGCCAGAACGCTGACAAGCGCGCTTAAAACGCCCACGCCAAGTATCAGGTATATATTCTGGTGCAAGTATTCGCGTGTTATCCCGCTTTTGAGGCCGTCTACTATCCGCTTGATAAGATAAGGATAGACCGCGTTAAGCGCTGCGCTCAGGAGGCCCAGCAGGATGATGGCGAGCATGCGGTATTTATGCCGCCGCCAGTAAGGAAAAAGCCATTTAAGGGTGAACATCATAGGGCTATCCGTTCTCCCCGAACTGCAGCTTGTAAAATTTAGAATATACCCCGCCCCGCTCCAGCAGTTGGCCGTGCGTGCCGCTTTCCTTGATCTCCCCCTCGGAGATCAGCAGAATGTTGTCGGCGTTGCGTATGGTGGAAAGCCTGTGGGCGATGACTATCATCGTCTTGTGCTTGATCAGGCGCTGCATGGCCGTATTTATCAGGCGTTCGGTATACGGGTCTATATGCGAGGTCGCTTCGTCCAGTACCAGCACTTCCTGGTTGAGCACCATGGCCCGTACCAGGGAGATGACCTGTTTTTCGCCCGCGGAAAGGTTTACGCCCTTTTCCACGATATGCTTTGAAAGGCTGTGATGCTTGAAAAAAGTCTCCAGGCCTATCGTCTTTATGGCGTCGTGCACCATGGAGTCAGGGAGGGCGTCGTCCATCAGTTTCAGGTTCTGCATGATGGTGCCTGGGAAAAGGTAGATATCCTGGTGCACAAGGCCTATGGCCGTGCGCAGAGAATTCAGGCTGATGTCCGGCAGGTCCACGCCGTCTATAAGTATGCGGCCTTTCTGCGGAGTGTAGAACTTGAACAGCAAATTGGTGACGGTGGTTTTTCCCCCGCCTGTCTCTCCCACGATAGCCAGGCTTTTACCTTTAGGCAGATTGAAGGAAATATCTTTCAGCACCCACTGCGCGTCGTCGGAGTAGCGCATCCAGACATTGCGGAACTCTATGCCTTCCTTGATGGAATGGAGATATCTCGGTTTGGGGATGTCCACTATGGCGGGGCGGCGTTCGAGTATCCGGTGTATGCGCTGCCCGGCGGCGAAGGAGCGCTGGATAATGCTGATGTGCTCCGAGAGCCTGAAGACCGGCTCGAAAAGCGTGTCGATATAAAGGATGAACATCACCAGCGTGCCGATGGAAATAGCGCCGTCGATGGCCCAGCCCCCGCCCACGCCGAGTATGATGGCTATCGAGATCGGGCTGAGTAATATGATGCTCAGATAGAAAATTATCGACATGAATTCGCCGCTCAGCTCGGCGTTGAACTTTTTCTTGTTGATCACTTCGAGTTTGTCTGCGGCCATCTTTTCACGGTTGTAGGCCTGCAGCAGGGCGATGGCGTTTATGTGTTCGGTCAGGAAACCGGTGATCTCGCTGGTCAGCTTCCTGACCAGTACGAATAAGGTGGAGCTTTTCCGCAGGAAAATAAAACTGATTACCAACACGAACGGGAAGACCGAGGAGAGCAGCAGCGTCAGGCGCGGGCTGAAATAGAACATCACTCCGAAGGTCACTACGAACATGATCATGTCGCGAAAGATAGTGACGGTCGTTTCCGTGAAGAGCTCGTAAAGGCTGCTGGTATCCGACTGAACGCGCGCGGTAAGGCGTCCCACCGGGAATTCCGCGTAAAAAGGCAGGTCCAGCGCCAGCATGTGGGCGAGCATGCGTTTCTTCAGATCGGTCATTATCTTCTGGCCGGTCCGCACCAGCCGCATGCGCAGCAGGTAGCTGAAGCCCAGGAAAAGCATGGAGTTCAAAAAGAGCGCGCCCACGGCAATAAGGAGCATCATGGATTTGCCGGACGGGATCGCTGTGTCTATTATGTATTTGGCTATTATCGGCGTGAACAGGTTGGCGGCCGTAGAGAGCATGATCCAGACGAAAGCGGTGATAAAGCCCCGCCTCTCCGGCACGGTCAGGCCGTAGAGAGTGCGGAAGGTGGCCTTGTAATTTATTTTTTCTTTAGGGTCCTGTCCGTCATCATGGGAGTCGCCGTGCATCCCTATATTCTATAAAATAGCCGGGCAGGCTTGCCCCGCAGGCCCGGCGGAACACTGGGTGGCTTATCGGGCCTCGCGGTTTAGTGTGGATAGTAGAAATGCTTCGGGGAAATGGCAGTTGCTGGGCTGATTGGCTTTCGGTTAAGCACCGCAGGTTAGCCCCTACGGGTAAATTTACGTGTCCATCTGTGGATATTTTGTAAAAAGAAAAGGGGCTTAAGGCGAACGCCTTAAACCCCTTTGATTCCTCTATTCGTGGCAACCAATAACTAACAATTAGTTCAGCTTTATTTCAGCGCCGCGTTTTAGGGCTTTGATGTTCAGCTCTATGACTTCCGGTTTGAGCTTCTTGTATACTTTGGGTAAGGCCCTGGAGATGGCGTCCAGCGAGATCGCGCCGGTATTGGACGCGAAGGCGCCCAACGCCACCATGTTCATGATCTTTGCGTTGCCGAGCTCTCCGGCTATCTGGTTGCAGGGCACATACAGTACCTTTATGTCCTTGCGGGTTGGTTTGGAGTTGACCAGCGAACTGTTGACTATCAATAATCCGCCGGGCTTGACCAGCGGTTCGAACTTCGCCAGCGAAGGCTCATTCAGCACTATGACCGTGTCCGGTTCCGAAACTATAGGCGTGGTTACTTCGTCAGAGGCTATTACCACCGAGCAATTGGCGGTGCCGCCGCGCATCTCCGCGCCGTATGACGGGAAGAAGCTGACTTCTTTATCTTCCAGCATGCCGGAGTAGGCCAGCAGTATGCCGGCCGAGATGACTCCCTGTCCGCCGAAACCCGAGATCCTTATTCCCTGGTACATAAATTCCTCCTATTTTTCGCCTTTATAAACGCCGAGCGGGAAGACTTTCATCATGTCGTCATTGACATATTTGGTGGCTTCCGACGGGTTATCCAGTCTCGTCCCCCAGTTGGTCGGGCACATTGAGAGTATCTCCACCATGGAGAAGCCCTTGCCGTCTATCTGGGTCTGGAAGGCTTTTTTGAGGGCGGCTTTGGTCTTGAGAACGCCCGGCGCCGTGTGCACCGAGGTGCGCTCAAGATAGGTGGAACCGTCTATGGTTGCCAGCAGCTCGCACATTCGTATAGGATAACCGGCCTGCTTGGCCGTGCGGCCCTCCACGCATGTGGTGGCTTTCTGGCCGATAAGCGTGGTGGGGGCCATCTGGCCGCCGGTCATGCCGTAGATGGCGTTATTGACGAAAATGACAGTGATGTTCTCGGAGCGGATAGCCGCGTGCACGATCTCGGCCATGCCGATGGAGGCCAGGTCGCCGTCGCCCTGGTAGGAGAACACTATGGCGCCGGGCTTGCAGCGCTTGATGCCGGTGGCCTCGGCCGGGCCGCGGCCGTGCGGGCCCTGGATCATATCGCAGTTGAAGTAAGTGTCGGCGAAGACGGCGCAGCCCACGGGGGCTATGCCGATGGTGCGCTCGCGGATATTAAGCTCGTCCATCACTTCGGCCGTCAGGCGGTGGATTATACCGTGGCCGCAGCCGGGGCAGTAATGCATGGGCACATCTACTAAAGATTCCGGTCTCTTATTTAGCAACTGCATATTCTTTGGCTCCTTTTTTAACAATGCGCTCAAGGGTCGTATAGACCTCTTCAGCCGTCATTACCGAAGCGCCGGGCTTGGCGTGCAGGTTGACCTGCGCCGCGCCGTTTATGGAAAGCTGTACATCTTCCACCATTTGGCCGAGACTCATTTCGACCACCAGGAATTTCTTTATGCGGTTGGAAAGTTCGGCCAGGCGGTTCTTCGGGAACGGCCACAGGGTGATAGGCCTGAAGAGGCCGACCTTTATGCCGCGTTCCCGGGCCAGCTTCATGGCAGCCACCGAAACCCTGGCCGAGGTGCCGTAAGCTACCATGGCTATTTCGGCGTCCTCCAGCATTTTTTCCTCGTACATAATCTCGTTCTTTTCTATTTCTTTGTAGCGTTTTACCCGTTCAAGGACCATTTTTTCCAGGTAGCCTTCGCGCAGGTCGTAAGATTTAACGATGCGCTTGGCGCGGCCGTTGTTGATGCCCAGCGCCCAGTCGGGTTCCACGAGGTTCTTGGGATCTACTTCCGGGGCTGTGAATTCTACGGGTTCCATCATCTGTCCTATGATCCCGTCCGCTAGCACCATGGCAGGGAGACGGTATTTGCAGGCCACCTCGAAACACTTGTGCGGGAAGTTGGCCATCTCATTTACGCCGTTGGGAGCCATTACGAAAGTCCGGTAGTCCCCATGGCCGCCGCCGCGGGTGGCCTGCCAGTAGTCGCCCTGCGCGCCGGCGATATTGCCGAGGCCCGGGCCTCCGCGCATCACGTTGGCGATCAGCAGCGGCAGGTCGGCGCCGGCGCAGTAGGACAGGCCTTCCTGCTTCAGGCTGACTCCGGGGCTTGAGGAGGAGGTCATGCAGCGCACACCTGTGGCGGCGGCGCCGTAGATCATGTTTATGGCCGAGACTTCCGATTCGGCTTGTACGAAGGCGCCGCCGACAGCGGGCATGCGCCAGGACATATATTCGGGCACTTCGTTCTGCGGGGTAATAGGATAACCCGCGAAAAATCTGCATCCGGCTTTGATCGCGCCTTCCGCAAGCGCCTCATTGCCTTTCATTAATTTCTTTTCCGCCATCTTAGGGCTCCTTTTGGCCGCCTGATGCTCATAGCGCTTGCTACGGCAAAGGCATAGCCTGGTTCTATTTGTAAACGTTAATGGCCAGGTCGGGACAGATGCGGGCGCAGCTCTGGCACGCGATGCAGCAGCCTTCCTTGGCGTCTTTGGCCGGGTAGTAGCCGGTCTTAGAGAATTTATCCGATCTTTCTATGCACTTTTTGGGGCATACCTGGATGCAAAGGTAACAGCCTTTGCATTTTTCTACCACGACTTCCATCTTGGGCATTGTATAACCTCCGCTGTCGGTCAAAAATCAAAGTCAAATACCAACCACCGCGTGACGATATTATTGAACTTTGAATTTTAACTTTAATGTTTCAGAATGCTACGCGGCAAGGCGAGAGCCCGGCGGGGTTGCGTCTTCCAAACTTTGGCCGCATGAGGTATGCCGTGCCTTGTTACGGCGCCTACGCAAGTATTGTCCGTACGTCTATTTTGTCGGGCTGTCGCCTGGCCGCCAGACGGCCACAGGCTAGAGAACTTCCTAAAAAAAGTATATCAAAAAAAAACATTCTGTAACAGCCGCCCGGCAGATTTAGATCATTTTTAAAAGCTTTTTTGCGGCGTCTATAAGGGCGGCGGGATTGACTGGTTTTTTTAGAACTACCACGTTCAGGTTTTTGGCGAGGCCGGCCACGCTTTCCGGAGCGCCGGTGGAGAATATTATGGGTGTTGGGGTCAATAGAAGATTCCGAAGGCGGTCGAATACTTTCTGTCCCCCGCCCGCCGGCATCTCTACGTCCAGTATTATAAGGTCGGGTTTTACTTCCTGGAACTTTGCCATTGCGCCGCTGGCGTCTTCGGCTGTTTGGATCTCAAAGCCGGCTTTAGTGAAAATTTCAGTGTAGAGTTCCAGTATGCAGGCATCGTCGTCAACCGCCAGTATTTTGGGCATAAATATTTCGGAGAATAACTTTGTTATTGCCGTATAGTCCAAATGCCAGGCAGGGGGGCAGTCTTAACCTGAAAAATTCAGTTGAATTTTTCCCTTCGCGGAGCTCAGGCCCTTATACGGCACCTACGCAGGTATTGCTTTTTTTGTTCACAGGATCTTCCAATGGAAACCAATTTGAACTGCAGGATTCGGGTTAAGATTCAGTACGGACTCCCGGAGGGCGTATAATAATGGTCCCCCGTCAGTCGGAAGATACCTTCAAAATTCTATTATAGAACTTTTCCAGTTGTATGTTCATGCTTTCGGCGCTGAACCGGGTGTGGCCGGTGAAATCTTTTTCCATCACCCATAGGCGGGCGGCCTCGCCCATGCGTTCCCGAAGGCGGGCATCCCTGATCATTGACTCAAGAGCCGCGGCCAGCGCGCCGGGGTCGCCGGGAGGGACCAGGAGGCCGGTGACCCCCTCCTTTACCATGTCCGGGAGCCCGCATACTTTTGACGCCACTACCGGCAGTTTCATGTATTGAGCCTCAAGGACGGTGCGGCCCATGGCTTCGTTCAGGGAAGGCTGCACATAGATGTCGGTTGCGGCCAGGTATTTGAAGACATCGCGCTGGAAGCCGGTGAAAATTATTTTTCCCCACAGGCCAAGCCCGGCGGCTAAATTGATCAGTTTGGCGCCGAGAGAGCCATCCCCCACCACCAGGTAACGCAATTTTTTGTCCAAGTTCCGGGCTTGCAATTGCGCGGCGGCACGTATGAAGTATTCCACGCCTTTGACCGGTTCTAGCCTTGCCACCACGGCGATGACTATTTCATCTTTTGGGATATCCAGGCCGCGCTTGGCGTGTTCATAGGGTCTGTCGCTGAACCGTACTCCGCTGTGGATAACCAGCCACTTGGCGGCGGTTCCCAGCCCCTGTTGCAGGGATTCGCGCCGCTCTCCCTCGGTCAGAGCGATAAAGTGGTCCGTTACGCGGGCGGTAAACTTCTCCAGCAGTTTGAAGATAAATGTTTTCAGCGGCCCGAAGTAGCCGTAAAAGACGTGGCCGTGCGGCGTGTGCACTATAATAATCCGTTCCGGCCCGGACTTGAAGTTATAAAGCCAGGCCGCCCAGCGTCCCAGTATCCCCGCCTTGGCCGTGTGTGTATGTACGATGGCCGGCTTGAGCGTGGCAATTATTTTTCCGAGTTCCAGAAAAGAGAGTAGATCTTTTAACGGGGATATTTCCCGGACAAGGTTTTTTATCTCCAAATATTTGGCATTTCCCGGCAGGGCGAGCGTCAATTGTTCCTCTCCCTTATGAGGTCCGGCGAGCAGGACGACTTTATAAGCCCCGGCCTGGTAAACCGCGGAATCTATCACGTTCCGGGCCGAGCCGCCGGGCTCAAGCCGCGTGATGATGTGTATGATAAGGTTGTTGGGGTAGTTCAATTTTTTATTCGTCCTTGGTTGGTTCAGGGAGATTTACTTCGGCCGGTCCGAGGCCGCTTTTTTAGTTTAATGAACGCGGCGTTCTTCCGTTTTTTTCTTCCCTGATGCGGCCCAGTTCCGTTTCGGCGGCGGCCAGTTTTTACCGCGCGGCCTTAAGTCCCGGCGTGTAGTCGTCCGAAATGTGGAAAGTTTCCCCTGTTCGTCCCAGGTTCAGCGTCTTTAGGAGTTCTTCGGAACGCCAGGCTATCTCAGGGGGCTTGCGTATATCCAGAGGGGCAATATAGCGAATACCGCCTTCGCTTTGCGAGTCCTTATCCCCCTGAGTACAGGGGCGAGATGACTATGCGGTCGCCCTCCGAGAGTTCGTCGGCGGCGCTGACAGCGCCGCCGTTGCGGGTGATGATCGTGGGTCTTTTTTTATCAAGTTTGATGCGTGCGAAGAGATCCTTCGCGGCAGCGGAGTCGGGAAGCGTGATCTCTTTTTCGCTGAAGCCCGCCGCGTAGATCAGCGGGCCTATCAGCTTTACCGTCACTTTCATGTCGGTTCCCTTTTGTCTTCTACGATAATTCAGCGTATTTCTCCGCGGCGGCCGCCTCGCTGGAAAGGCCGAGTTTCCCCAGAGTTTCCTTGGTGGGAATGCCGCGTTTGTCGTAGCCGCGCTGGTCGTAGTAATGCTGTAGCAGTTGGTCGTACTTGTCCACATCCAGGTATTTGCCGGCTATGGGGCCTTCCTTATCGGCATTGGCCGCGTCGAACCAGACGGCTGGCGGATAATCGCCCTTGCGCGTGGCGTTGGGGAATTCGCGGATGTAGTGCAGCTTTATCATGCTGTAGGCGCGGTCGGCCACTTTCCACATGTCGTCCAGCGTCCAGTTCAGGCCGGTAGCCAGGTTAAAATACTTCGGGTAATTGTCCAGTTTCCAGCCCAGTTCTATCCAGGGGAAGCGGCAGGCCACCATGAACTCGAACATGCCGCCGCGGATGCGCTGGAGTTCTATTACCTTTGCGGCTTTGTCCGCGCCGTAGGAATCGCGGGTGCTGTTCTTGAGTTCGAAGGTTATGATCCACGCTTCCTTGTGGTGCGCTCCCATGGGCCCCACTCCGAAAGACAGCGCCTGGCCGGGGATGTGCTTGCAGTTGTAGGCGGCTATATCAAGACCTTTTACCTGCAGGGCGTAAGCTTCGGAGCTATTACCGAATTCCTTCGCCATTCGCAGGGAGCCTTCGGCGAGGAGGTTTCCCACCTTCCCTTCGCGCCGAGCGGCCATGCCCAGCAGTTCCTTGCCCCGCTCGGCGTCGCCGAACTTGAAATCTCCTTTCGCGGCGCCGCGGGCGATAGCGTCGGCGTAAAAGCTTAACGTACAGCCGGCCGACATCGTGTCCATGCCGTATTCGTCGCAAAGGTAGTTCAGGGAACCCACCTGGTCGAGCTCGAAGATATTGAGGTTGGGACCCAGCAGCGCTACATTTTCGTAGTCGAGTTCGGATTCATGGCCTTCTTTGTCGTGGATGGTGATGCCGCACTTCATAGTGCAGCTGGGACAGCCGTAGGTGGCTACACGGGCGTTGTTGAGGCGTTCGCCGTCCACTTTCCAGGCGTCGGGATGGCTGGTCTTGCGGCAATTTTCCACGGGAAGGGCCGCGACTTCGTTGCACCAGGCAAGTACGCCGTTGGTGCTTTGTATGGACCAGCCGGATTTTTTATCCATTTCGTGTACAGTTTTCAGATCTCCGTAGCCCGCGGCTTTCATGGCCGCGGGATCGGCCTGCGGAATGATTTTGGTGCCTTTTACAACAATGGCTTTGAGGAGTTTGGAGCCCATGACCGCCCCTATGCCCGGGCGTCCTCCGGCGCGCCCTTCCATGCTGCGGATCACGGCGTAGCGCACCATGTTCTCTCCGGCCTGGCCGATGTTCAGGACGCCCACGTTCTTGCCGTACTTGGCGTAGATCCAGTCGTTGGAGAAATACGTGCCTTTTCCCCACATCTCTTCGGCGCTGAGAAACTCAACCTTGTCGTCCTCAATATAGAGCATTGTGGGCTTTTCGGCTTTGCCTTCCACTATCATGGCGTCATAGCCGGCTTTGCGCAGCTGGTCCGAGACCTTTGTGCCCAGGTTCCCGTCTCCGTAGAAGCCGGTCAGGGGCGACTTGGCCGCTACTATGCACTTGCCGGTATTGGGGGCCGGGATGCCGGAGATAGGGCCGAGAGCGACCACCAGTTTGTTTTCCGGGCCCAGCGGATCTATTCCGGGTTTGAGTTCATCGTACAGTATTTTCACGGCGAAGCCGCGGCCGCCTACCCACTTCTGCGCGAATTCTTCGGTAAATGATTCTTTTTTATAAGTTTTAGAGGTCAGATTGACCCTGAGAATATTGCCTATCCATCCTTTCATTTGAGCGCCTCCTAATGGTTTTTTTGATCAGTTCGGATTAATCCCGGCGGCGGCCGCCAGGTTCGTCCTTGTTTCGTTGAAATGTATCCCGTTCTCCATCTCTTCAAGTTCTTTCAGCACCGGTGTGTAGATAAGCGGGCTTACCGGGATCTGTACGCCGGTACCCTTGATCTTGCCTTCCAGGATCAGCCTTACGGCTATCGCGACAGGCAGACTTACCGTGCGCGCCATTGAGGTGTCTCCGTGCGGAATCCCGAAATCGATAAGGGTCGAGGTAAGCTTTTCCCGCTTGCCGCCGGGGAACTCGGCTATGAATTCATGATGCATGACAAGCATGTCCCGTTCGCCCTCCGCATAAGACATCTTGGACACCATGCGGGCGGTCATAACGTCGAGCGGCGAGCCTTTTTCCAGAGGCAGCTTCTCGTCGCTGAACAGCCCCAGCCATTCCAGCCACTGTATGGGGTGTGAGTCCGCGGGAACGTCAAGTTTCGCAGCAAGGTCCTTCTTTACGGTTTCCGGACGGGAATTTGGGATTCCCGACGCGGTGAAATGTTTGAAAGTCATGCCTTTCAGGTCGTTTTCACGTTCATCAAGCAGGCCCGAATTGACTATCTTTTTCATCGCCGCGCACCAGTTCTTGTTGCGCAGCGTGCCGCGAAACACGGTCGCGGCTTCCTGAAGCCCGTAGATATCGATGTAGCCCATTGAATCCCTGTTCGGATAGGCTTCGAATTCGCCTAAGCCGGGCACGTTAAGTATGTGCATGCTGGCGAAAAGTTCGGGCCCCGGTATGTCTATCTGCTTGCCGTTCTCCAGATAACGGGCGGAATTTTTTCCGGCCGTCAGCACCCCTCTCGGGCTCCAGGAAAACTTATAGCCCCAGGGGTTAGTGTTGGCTTCGGGTGCGGGAAGCCCCCCGCAATAGGATCTGAAGCTTACGATCTTCCCGCCGTCGCCTTTCACCCGGTCTATGACTTTCATGGCGGACATGTGATCTATGCCTGGATCCACTCCGATCTCGTTCAAGATCAGTATGCCGGCTTCTTTGGCTTTGGAGTCCAAAGCGCGCATGGCGGGGCTTACATAGGAAGCGGTTACCATCAGCTTCTTCTGTTTTACGCATTCTTCCGCAACCAGAGGGTGATACACGGCCGGCAGGAGACTTATCACCAGGTCCGCGTCCCTGACCAGGTCCTGCAGGCCCTGTTTATCGTCGGTGTTCCAGGCCCCCGCGCGGCCGTTAGAATGGCCCTCCAGCAGCGCCGCCGCCTTGCTTTCTACCTGGTCCACCACCGTTACGAAAAAACCTTTTTCAAGCAGATAACGCAGGCCGGGCCGCGCAACCAGACCCGCTCCCAGCAATAGAACTTTTTTCATGTTCTGCTCACTCCTTTAGAAATTTTTCCAGGTAACGGTAGCCGGGCGTAAGTTTTCCCTGATAGACTATCATGGCCTTTTTTATCGGGTCGGAAAGGCGGCAGTCTGAAAAACTTACAGACATATCCGCTTTGGCTATCTCCGGTACAAAGGGTAAAAGCGCCGAACTGAACTCTCTGGAGGACTCCCTGGGCAGTTCCGCGGGCAGATTGTCCACCGCCAGGATCACCGGTCCCGTTCCTTCGCAGCCGTCCTTTACTACGCCCGTCAGCGGCTCATAAACAAAAACCGGGTTCCCTATATCCATCGACTTGACATTGCACTCTATGGCTCCATCCACGTCGCAACTGATGTCTCCTATCGCTCTCAGGCGCGGCTGCGGCGTTTTAGTGTAAAGTTCCTTTAAATACTTATTTGTGACCAGCCGCGGGTATTTGGCTTCCCAATAAATACCGTTCACCAGTACCGTAAGGTAAGGAATATACTTATCAAAGCGCGAGCGGTATTTTTCGGGATGCTGATAATAGTCCTGAAGCTCAAAGGGCTGTCCGGGAGAAACCGGTTCCACCATATCCTCTTCTCTGAAAACGACTTTAAATATCCTGTTTTTAGCCGCGGCCCTTTTAGGATCCTGAAAAAGGGCGGGTAATTCTTCAGGTTTGATCTCTTCAACAGGGAACTGACGCAGGATCATTTGCGCGCCCTGCGAAACATGTCCGTAACCGGTGAAACCTATTACCAGCGGCGCCAGGGCTCCGTTCAGAGCGCCCGCGGCTATCTTTTTCCCCGCTTCAGCCAGAGCCAGCTCGGCGGCCTCAAGGCTCGGATAATCCAGCGCTCGTTTTATCGTGTCGAACGGATTGGATGTCTTTTCGTAGTCCAGCCGCCGCCCAAGGGCCCAAAAAGTGTCTATCATGCCCGCCAGGCCGGCGTATTTGCCGAAAAACACCAGCCGCCTGCCTTTTTCGTCCACCATCTTTTCGTAATCGATGAGCTGGCAGCCCAGTTCCATCAGCTTTCTGAGCAAGGGCATATTATGTGATTGGCCTTTGATGGTATGGGAAAAAAATATGTAGGTTTTCCCCTTTTGCAGGAGCCGGATCGGGATCTCCTTGACCGCGAAGATCGTATCACAGGCCGAGAGGTCTTCGGTTATTTTAGCGCCCGCGCGGACGTATTCTTCCGCCGTAATGGCCCGCAGGTCCGATTTTTGGACCAGGATCTCTATGCCGTGGTCCTTTATCAGGCCGGCAGCGTGCTCCGGTATTATGGGGACGCGGCGTTCCCAGGGATTTTTGTCTTCTCGTCGCAGTCCGATCGGTGAATTTAAGGACATATGAGGTTTAAGAGCGCGACGCCATCAGCAGTCTGCGCGTGTAAGGGATCAGCCCCCCCGCGTCGATGATGGCCTGGCGCGCTTTAGGGAGCGGCTCTATCGGAAAGTTCTTCCCGGAAGTGCGGTTGAATATCTTTCCGTCCGCGATCTCGATCTCGTCGTTTTCCGCGGCTTCTATTCCCGGACAGATCAATATGTTAAGGCCAAGATTGATCGCGCTCTGCAGGAAAATCCGCGAAATATCCCTGGCTACGATAGCCAGGTTATAACCTTTCAGGCAGGAGACCGCTTGTTCCCTGGATGAGCCGCAGCCGAAGTTCTTGCCGGCCACGATCGCGCTGCCGGCGGGTATCTTGCCCGCCTTGAGTTTCCCATTGAATTCCGCGTTGTCGGCAAAAGCGAATTGCGGCGTTTCGGTCGGCAGTACGGTCGCCATGAACCGGCCCGGGTAAATAATATCGGTGGATATGTCGTCGTCCAGTTTTAAAACCACTTTTATGTTCGCCATATTAGCGCGCTCCTTTTGCGCCGACCATCGCTGCGCGGGGGTCGGTGATAGTTCCGGTAATCGCGCTCGCCGCAGCGACAGCGGGGGAGCACAGGTAAACTTCGGCTTTCGGATTTCCCATCCGCCCCTTGAAATTACGGTTCGTGGTGGCCAGGGCGACTTCGTTGTCGCCCAGCGCTCCCTGGTGGATGCCGAGGCACGGTCCGCAGCCGGGGTTGCAGACCACCGCGCCGGCCTGGGAAAGGTCCTGTATGAAGCCGAGGTCCATGGCTTTCCGATATATGCGCCAGGATGCCGGAAAAACAAGCATACGCGTTCCATCCGCCACGCGGCGGCCTTTCAGGATCTTAGCCGCTATCTCAAGGTCGTCCAGGCGGCCGTTGGTGCACGAGCCGATCACGATCTGGTTGAGTTTTTTCCCGACCACTTCGTCTATCGGTTTTACGTTGTCAACTGTGTGAGGACAGGCTATCTGGGGCGAAAGTTTGGAAGCGTCGATCTCCACCACCCGCTCATAAACGGCGTCCGGATCCGGCCCAAAAATCTCCAGCGGCTCTTTGACGCCCGCCTCCTCACGGAGGTAACGCCGCGTTTCTTCATCGGGCGGCACTATGCCAGCGGTGGCGCCGGCTTCCACGCTCATATTGCAGATCACCAGGCGTCCGGAGGTGGACATGGCGCGGATGGTGTCGCCGTGAAATTCCAGTACCTTATAGTTGGCCCCTTGGGCGCTGATCTTTCCGATCAGGTGCAAAATAAGGTCTTTTGGATAGACATACTCCGGAAATTTGCCGTTCACCACAACTTTGATGGTGCCGGGGACTTCGACGTTGAGAATGCGGCCCAGCGTCCAGACCGAGGCCATTTCAGTGGCGCCGATGCCGAAGGCGAAAGCGCCTAGCGCGCCGTGCGTTGTTGTATGGCTGTCGGTGCCCACAAGAACGTATCCCGGCCTCACATAGCCGTTCTCAGGCAGGATCTGGTGGCAGATACCGCCCACATCGCCGCGGACATCGTGAAACTTTTTAATCCCCTGATTCGCCGCGAACTCGCGTATCTTTTTCTGATTCCCGGCCGTTTTCGCTGTTTCAGCCGGAACGCGGTGGTCGAAGATCAATGCTATGCGGTCGGGGTTCCAGACCTTCGCTTCGCGCCCGGTTCCCTGGAAGATCTCGGCGAATTGGTTGATCACCAGCGCGCCGTTCTCGTGCGACATCGCCAGATGGACTTCCGGTTCCAGCACATTTCCGACCGCGGTTTGCGGGCGTCCGCTGGCTTTAGCCAACAGTTTCTGAACATAAGTCATTGCCATGATTGTACCTCGTTTTAGGCCGCCTGATGCGCATAGCGCCTGCTACGGCACAGGGATAGCCTAGATAACTTTCTTGGCCTTAAGGGAGGCCAGTTCCTCTTTTGTGACTCCGAGATCCGTCAGAACTTCCTCAGTGTGTGCCGAAAGGCGCGGAGGCGGCGCGTTGAGTTCTCCGGGTGTATCGGAGAACTGAGCCGCGAGTCCGAACAACTTCAGCGTGCCGATTCCTTCCGAGTCTATATCCTTAAGGATAGCGCGGTGCCGCACTTGCGGCTGGTTCAGGGCGTCTTCCAGGCTTAAAATAGCGCCGCTGGGTACATCTCCGGCGTTCAGTATTTCCACCCATTCCGCCGTAGGACGCTGCATGAGTTTCTCTTCCACCAAAGGGGTCAGGAGTTTGCGGTTCTTCTTACGGGTGTCCCGTTTTTCAAAGAGAGGGTCTTTTTTCAGCGCCGGGATGCCCAGCATGTCGCAGAGAGATTCCCATTGTTCTTGTTTGTTGGCGGCGATATTTATGTAGCCGTCTTTCGTCTTGAAACTCCCAGATGGCGCGGCTGTGAAATTATCGTTCCCCATCGGCACGGGCTGCTGGCCGGCGATCAGCAGATTAGCCGCCACCCAGCCCAGCAAAGGCATGATGGAGTCCAGCATGGCCACATCTATAAGCTGCCCTTTGCCGCTGCGTTCGCGGTGATACAGGGCCGCCATAACGGCGAAAGCCGCGTTGAGTCCCCCCACCGTGTCGCACACTGGAAAGCCAGCGCGCAGAGGGTTTAAACGTTCGTCGCCATTAATAGCCATGACGCCGCTTAAACCCTGGATGATCTGGTCATAAGCGGGCTTTAATGCGTCCGGCCCAGTCTGGCCGAAGCCTGAAATAGAGCAGTAAACCAGGCGGGGATTTATCTCGGCCAGGGTTTTATAACCAAGCCCCAGCCGGGTCATAACGTCCGGGCGGAAGTTCTCCACCAGCACGTCCGCGGTTTTTACCAGCTTTTTGAAAATTTCTTTGCCCTCCTGCGTCTTGGTATTGAGGGTCACCGATTTTTTATTGGCGTTCTGGGCCAGGAAGCTTGTGCCCATCAACTGGTCATTGAAGTCCGGTTTGACGCCCAGTTTGCGAGCCAGGTCGCCGTCTTTGGGGTTCTCTATCTTTATGACTTCGGCCCCGAGAAGCGCCAGATGCAGCGTGGCGAACGGCCCTGACAGTACATTTGTCAGGTCCAGAACACGTACCCCGGAAAGTATCTGTTTGCTCATAGCTTTAAAACTCCTGTGGGTCTGAAAGTCAGGCCTGGGTTTTGACCGCGTTCCTGGCCTTGATGGGCCCGGTCTTATACACGAATCCCTGCATGTCGCGGCCGAAATGCCCGGCCACTCCGCGGGCGACGGTGATAAGCTTGTCGAGGTTCACGTCCTTGCGGAGGTCCTCCAGTTGGAAAACGTGGACGAAGTCCTCGGTGGCCACGTTGCCGGCCGCCACCTTGGTGAAGGGGCAGCCGCCGAGGCCGGCGAAGGACGTTTCGAACGAAGTCACCCCGGCCCGCATGGCCGCGAACATGTTCGCCATTCCCAGCCCGTAAGTGTTATGGAAATGACAGGCGCATTCAATCGCGGGGTCCAAGCGCAGGACGGTCCTGAAAAGGCGTTCCACTTGGGCGGGGTGCGCGTGCCCGGCCGTGTCGGCCAGGCTTATATTGCGCAGGCCCGCTTCAAGATAGGCGCGTACCATGTTCAGCACTCTCTCTTCGGAGATAGGGCCTTCGAAGCCGCAGCCGAAAGCTGATTGGACCGATACCTGGACTTTCTTGCCGGCGGATAGGGCCGTTTTCGCCGCGCCGATTATACGCCGCGTGGATTCTTCGGTGTCCATGCCGGTGTTCTTCATGCTGTGGGTTTCGCTGGCGGAGGCGCCCAGGCAGAACATCTCTACGCCGCAGGCCAAGCCCCGTTCGAGGCCTTTCTCGTTCAGCGCCAGTCCGGACAATATGGCCGGTGACTTCTTGTCCTTCGTGAGCCGGCGGAAGAGCTCGTCGGTGTCCGCCATCTGCGGAACCTTTATCGGATGCACGAAAGAGCCGACTTGGATGATATCCACGCCGGAATCCATCAGGTCGCGCAGCCAAGCCTCCTTTTTCTCAAGAGGCACTACCTGGCTCTCCATCTGCAGGCCGTCGCGCGGTCCGACCTCGTGCAGGATTAAACGCGCCGGCTTTTCGGGTGATATGCTCATTTTTTCGCTGCTACAGCGCACTTGTCGGCTATAGCCTTTGCCATCTCGATAGTAGTGGAAGAGCCGCCCATATCGTAGGTGCGGACTTTCCCCTCGGCGATGACCTCGGCCACCGCGTCCTCTACGAGCTTCGCTTTGGTGGCCTCGCCCAGCCAGTCCAGCATCATTTTGGCCGCCAGTATGGTGGCGATGGGGTTTACTTTGTACTGCCCCGCGTATTTGGGCGCCGAGCCGTGAGAAGGTTCGAATACCGCCAGTTTTTCTCCGATGTTGGCCGAGCAGCCGAAACCCAGCCCGCCCACCATCTGCGCGCTCAAGTCCGAGATGATGTCTCCGTAAAGGTTCGGCGCCACCAGTACGTCGTAGTTGAAGGGGTTCTTGAGCAGCCACATTGTCATGGCGTCTATGTTGGCGTCGTCCATCTTTATCTCCGGATAATCCTTTGCCACGGCTTTCGCGGCGTCGAAGAACAGCCCGTCGGTAGCGCGGACCACGTTGGCCTTGTGGACCACCGTGACTTTCTTGCGGTTGAATTGACGCGCGAATTCGAAGGCCGCCCTGACGATACGTTCGGAACCTTTCTTGGTGTTGATCTTGCAGGAAATGGCGTATTCGTCGCTCTTCAGTCCTTTAAACGCCTTGAATGCGGGCGCAAGCTCGGCAAGCACGTCGCGGAGTTTATCCGGCACGGTATTGAATTCCACACCCGCGTAGAGGTCCTCTGTGTTTTCGCGGAACACCACTATATCTATGCCCTCTTTGTAGTTGAGCGGGTTCTTAGGGTAGGCCTTGCAGGGCCGCAGGCAGTTGTAGAGATCGAATGTCTGGCGCATGCGCACTATGGGGGAACGGTATATCAGGCCCTTGCCCTGAAGCGCCGGGATCAGCTCTTTTTCGGCGGCTTTTACCGGCTTGGAAGTGATAGCGCCGAACATCGCGGCATTAACGGTCTTAAGCAGATCTATAGTTCGCTGGGGGAACGCATCCCCCTCCTTGCACCAGAATTCCCAGCCTATGTCGCCGTGAATGTATTCGGCGTCAAGCTCTACGCGGTCAAGCACTATCTTAGCCGCTTCCATTACCTCAACGCCAACGCCGTCTCCCGGCAGCCACGCTATCTTATATTTTTTTGCCATATCAGGTTGCCTCCATGGAATCTTGCGCCAAGCTTTTTTATCCGGGTCCGGACGGGCGCATGGCTATCTTATCACAAGTCCGTTTTCTTGTCAATAATATGATGAAACGTTATCCAATTAAACATAAATTCCTTCAAAAAACGGGAGTTCCTCCGCCTCGCTGGGTTCGGTACCGGTAGTTACTTGCTAACGCATATCGTTTCAAATTTTTGACAGGCGCCGGCCCCGGTTAGCTGCAGCATAAAAGTCATATCGGCTATTTGGTTTTTCGGCCCATTAATGTGATAATTTGTATATGTCCGGTTCCTTATGAGTAAAAAATCTAGAAAAGACAAAATTGTCGAACTGAAGACTACTTCAGCGTTGGACAAGCTGGCGAGCATAGCCGCTTCCGGCGGATTTAATACGCTGGTTTGTATTGCAACCCTGGCCGGGTTATATTTTGCTCTGGCCAGACCCATTACAGATCTTGACATTTGGTGGCATCTGAAAACCGGTCAGGTAATCGCGGAAACCGGGAAGGTTCCCAATGTCGATATTTTTTCATATCTGATATCCGGTAAGCCATGGGTGACCTTCGAATGGCTCTCACAGCTTGCCTTTTACAAATGCTACCAGTTTGGCGCGGAAAAAGGGATATATCTCCTGCGGCAGTTCATGACGCTGCTGATGTTCAGCCTCTTGCTGGCGCAAGGTTTTACCTCCGCGATGGCGGCCTCGGCTGTTATTTTTTTTGGTTTGACGTTCATGGGCGGATCCATACTTGAGCGTCCGCAGATGTTTACTTATTTATTCGCCCTGAGCTGCAGGTTGCTTGCGCCAAAGGCCGTTTACGGCGGGCGCGGCGCTAAACTATGGGCGGCGGCCTTAATAATCATACATATTCTATGGGCCAACATGCACGGCGGAGCAAGCGCGGTCGGTGTTCTGATAATTTTCTGCTATACCGCCGTAGCCGCTGCGCGCGGAGATAAGCCGGCAGCTATAAGAAGCTCATGGCTCTTAGCCGCTGTTTTTTGCGCGACGCTTGTGAATATCCACGGCCTGAAGATTTACACTCATCTGTTTATGACCTGGTTCGATCCCGCACAGCGCTGGATTTTGGAGTGGAAACCTTTGTCCATGTCTTCGCCCGGATTCCTGCCGTATTGCTCATACCTCCTTTTGCTGGCGGCCGCAAGTTTGCGTCTGGCCGGCGCCGAACGTGCCGCAGCTTTGCTGATCGGCCTGCTTTTTGGGGTTTTTTTCGGCTTCCGCAGCGTCCGTAACGTGGCCCTGGCGTTTTTCATCACATCGCCGGACGTCATTTCCGGGTTGCGGTGCTATTTTTCCGAAAAAAGGAAGGCCTATGTCCTGATGCTTGCGCCGTTTTTGATTTCAGTGTGCCTGAGCCTGCGGTTCCTGCCGGAAGGATTTCCACCGCTCGGACTTCTCCCGGAACCCGTCAGCCGGCAGTGGCTGACCGGGGTATGCGATTTTATTTCAGCGCGTGATATTCCGGGTCGTATGTACAACGACTATGTGGCCGGCGGTTATCTGATCTGGCGTTTAGGTCCGGCCCGGCAGATTTTTGTGGACGGACGAAGCCTTGAATATGGCGCGCCGCTTCTGGAGAAACTTGCGAATATTTCACGCAGGGAAGGGTTCGAAAATCTGGACCGGGAATTTTATTTCGACTATCTGGTTTTCCAGCAGAGAAAGGACGACCGGCTGTTATATTTGGATAACGATCGACAATGGCGTTGCGTTTATTTTGACGACGGGGGCCTTATCTACGCGCATCGCGCGCGAGCCGCGGCGAAAATAGCGGCGGATTTCGGTTATTCGTATCTGCGCCCCAACGAACAAAGCTTCGCCTATCTTCAAAAGTATGCAGGCGACGGGCGCAAGGCCGGGCAAGTCATGGCTGAGATAGACAGGGCCATTGTTCAGGCGCCGCCGGAACTTTCCGCCAACGCCTATCTGATGAAAAGCTCGTTTTTACGCATGACGAAAGGGGAAGCGGTGTGGGCCCGCTGGATACTCGGTGTCGGAGAGCGCTTCCAATATCCCGACTGGCTTCGCCAGCTTGCGGATGCCAAAGCAATAGTTCAAAAATAACAGGTCTAAAACCGCCCCAGTTTTTCCGCCACATGAAGCTTGGCATCGGTGTTCGTTATTACTTCCTCCACCGTGGTGTCTTCCGCTATCTCTTCCAGAACCAGGCCTTTTTTTGTGACTCTTATAAAAGCCATATCTGTGACAATGAGGTCTACTTCCCCCTTTGCCGTGAGCGGAAGCGAGCATTTTTTCAGTATCTTGGGCTCGCCGTTCTTGGTGAGGTGTTCCATGGAAACTATAACGTTTTTCGCCCCGACTACCAGGTCCATCGCGCCGCCCATGCCTGGAACCATTTTGCCCGGGATCATGTAGTTGGCCAGGTTGCCATCCTCGTCCACTTCCAGTCCGCCCAGCACCGTGTAGTCTACATGCCCGCCGCGGATGATAGAAAAGGAAGTGAAAGAGTCGAAAAAGCAACCGCCGGGAACTATGGTCACTGGCTGTCCGCCGGCGTTGACCAGGCACGGGATCTCGCTGCCTTTCGCGGCTTTGGGCCCAAGCCCGATAAAACCGTTTTCCGAATGCAGAAGTATTGTTTTATCTTTAGGCAGATAATCGGCAACCTGGGTCGGCAGGCCTATGCCGAGGTTCACGATAGCGCCGTCCGGGAATTCCTGCGCTATTCTTTTGACTATGCGTATTCTTTTAAGTTCTTTCTGGTCCACAATAGGTGTCCTCTACTTAAGCCGCAGGTTTGAGGCTGGAAGCACGGCTTTGACTATAGCCGAAATAAAGACGCCCGGTATGGTGACTTTTTCAGGGTCAAGTCCGCCGGGCTCTACTATCTTATCGGCTTCTACTATCACATAATCGGCGGCCATGGCCATGACCACCGCCGAATTTTTTGCGGACATGGGCAGGAAACAGTTTCCGTAAGTGTCGCAGACAGCGGCTTTTATCAGAGCAAAGTCGGCGCCCAGAGGGAGTTCCAGCAGGTAATCTTTGCCCTCTATGGAAAGTTTTTGTTTCCCCCTCTCAACGTCGGTGCCTATGCCGGTGGGCGTAAGCGCGCCCCCTAGCCCGGCGCCTTTGGCCCGGATACGCTCCGCAAGCGTGCCCTGCGGCACCAGTGTAACCTTCATCTCGCCGGAATTCATCTTCCGGCCCGATTCCGGGTTTGTGCCTATATGCGAGGCCACTAGTTTTTCCACCCTGTTCTGGCAGATAAGGCGTCCCACTCCCACTTCCGGGTAGCCGGTATCGCTTGTAATAAGCGTGAGATTTTTGGAACCTTTGTTTATAAGCGCGTCTATCAGCGTGAAAGGATTTCCGCAACTCATGAAGCCGCCTACCATTACGGATGCTCCGTCCTTTATATTTTCCACCGCTTTTTCGGGGGTTAGCACGGGTTTCATGGTTTCCTCTTTTAATGAGAAGTAATTTGCGGGTATTTCTTAAGGAATTTTCAATATTATAACAAAATATTATTAACTATAATGAAAAGGCGGGATTGTTGACCGCGATAATCCGAAAATAGCGGCCGGTGGGGTTTTAATTATAACGTTATGGCGGGAATATCCGTAACTGTTTTAAAGCTGTGCGGTAAGCTGCCGGATGTGCCGGCGTTAATCTAAATACTAGGAGTTATTCATGCACAAAGTAACTATAGACGGGGCGATGTCCCGCATAAAAGAAAATATGGCCAAAGTGAAGAAGAAAGTCCTTGTTATGAGTAATAAGGGCGGCGTGGGTAAGAGTTCTGTGGCCGTGGCTTTCGCCGCGCTGCTCAGCGCCAAAGGTTTCAAGGTCGGCCTACTGGACATAGATATTCACGGCCCCTCCATCGCCAAAATGACCGGTAAGGAAGGAGTGCTTCCGGGCACGGATGATAAGACGCTGGAACCGGTGCCGGTCAGAGAGAATCTGATGATGCTCTCCATGGGATCTCTGCTCAGGTGTGGCGACTCCCCGGTAATCTGGCGCGGCCCGATGAAACTTAATATCCTGAAGCAATTTCTGGCGGATGTGCGCTGGGGAGAGTTGGATTATCTGGTAATTGACGCCCCTCCCGGTACCGGCGACGAACCTCTCTCCATCTGCCAGCTGATCCCTGAAATGACCGGCGCCGTTGTTGTAACCACCGGCCAGGCCGTGGCCCTGCTCGATTCACGCAAGGCCGTCAATTTCCTCAGGCAGGTGGAGATCCCCGTGTTAGGCGTACTCGAAAATATGACCTCCTTTGAATGCCCCCATTGCGCCAAAGAAATAAACCTGTTCAAAACCGGCGGCGGCGCCCAGGCCGCGAAAGAACTGGGCGTGCCTTTCCTCGGCAGCATCCCGTTCGATCCCGCCATAGTGAACGCCGGCGACTCCGGGGAGATATATGTCCTGGAACATCCCAATGCATCCGCCGCCCAGGCCCTGAAACGGGCGGTTTCAGTCCTGTTGCCTGCGGCGGCCTAAGTTCTATTATTTACTCCGTAGGCGGACGTGCATACACAGAATGGAGAGAGAGAGTAGGCGGCTGCCTCGTGATTTTTGTATTATACTTAATATCCCCCGGGCTTACCCGGTTTTGACGGGATAATATCAGGCGGTGTTAAGGGAGAGCTATGAAAGTGCTGGTAGTTGATGATAGTGACTTAATAATGGAGATGACGAAGACCTTTTTGACGGCAATGGGCCACGAGGTAATAGGTGAGGCATATAACGGCAACGACGCCGTGAAGATTTTCACTGAAAAGCGCCCGGATCTGGTGTTGCTGGATCTGGTGATGCCCGGCAAAAACGGAATGCAGGTTTTGCAGGAAATAAAAGCCATAGATCCCGCGGTCAACGTAATTATGATAACAGCGGTACAGCAGGACCCCATAAGCCGCGAACTTCTAAGTAAAGGCGCTGCCGCCATATTGAATAAACCTTTTATATACGATGAACTGGAAGCGGTGTTGAAGCAGATGCATTGACTTAGGGAAACATATGAATCCCAACTCCAACGAAACGCTTGAAAATCTGGCTGTCTCCAGCCTGGCTCAATGCCTCCTCAGAATATCAAGGGTGTCCCCCGGCACTTGGCGGGTGTTGGGTGTGAAAGTCTCCGCCGGCACTGTCACGGACGCGGTAAAACAGCATGATTTTAAGAACTCCGCCGCGGCGGTTTATTTTAATCTGCCGGACGCTTCACCATTGGCGGCGATAATGCTGTTCGATCCGAAAGATATGGTATGTATCTCCAAATGCTTTACCGGACATTCTTTTCCCCGGGGCCCGGCAATTACTCCGGCGGATGAAGTAATGCTGACAGAACTGGGGAATATCGTGTTGAACGCGTTGATGAACGGCTTTCTTAATGCTTTGAAGAAGTGTGTGCTGCCGGCCGTACCGCAGATGGTTGAGGGTGATATGCGGCGTCTAACCGGAGAGCTTGGGAAAATCGTGAACCCGAACCAGGGTTTCCGCATAATAACCGCTGCCCTGGCCCTGCAATGCGACGATTCTGTCGCAATGAGCGAAGTGATGGCCCTGCTGCCTGAGAAAATTGCTCTAGAACTGGAATTGCTTCAGCCGCCAGCGTAAGCGGCCTGAAACGGTTTAAGGGTCAGAATTTTCCGGAGAGGATGGCTTTCCGCTTTTTATCCGGGAAATGTTCTATCGCGTAGCGTAATGCCGTGCGCGGCATGCGTGAGTAGTTAGTTCTCAGGAAATCCAGAAGGATTCTTTTTGAGCATCTCTTCCCTACTTCCCGCAGCATCCATCCTACGGCCTTGTGAATAAGATCCTGGTCATCATTCAAAAGTTCCAGGGCTATGGCAAGCGGAGTGCCGCTTTCACCATCTTTTATGAAATTGAAACACGCCAATATTGCGATCCTGCGTTCCCATAAAAGCCCGGATCTGGTTAGTTTAAAAAGCGGTTTTTTGGACTTATCCTTCAGCCAACCGCCGACAATTTCCGGCGCGGTAAGGTCCACAAGGTCCCAGTTGTTTATAAAACGCGTGTTTGAAATATATTCCCGGTAGATCTCCCCTTTTTTCTTTTCGTTGGCCCTGCGAAAATTATCCGTCAGCATAAGCAAAGCGCAAAACCGCTCCTCATGCCACGGAGATCTCAGCAGGGCGATAGCGGCTTTATCCGGCAAGCCGCGGAATTTACAGGCAAGCAGGCGTGTTTGCGGCGCCGTGAGACCCAGGAACCGGTCGCCTTGCGCGTATTCGCCTTTGCCGGTTTTGAAGAAACGTGAAAGTATAGCGGCTTTAGCGGGATTCGCGTTTCTTTTAAATTCAAGCCTTAGTTCGGCCAGGGACGGTTCCTTTTCCGCTCTTTTTTTGATTTTCATTTTTCGATCCGCAAAAGCGGTTTCCCCTACGCTTTTGGCCGTCTGTGAGCCAGAGGCCCTCTATACGGCACCTGCGCAGGCATTGGGCTGCAACTGCGTCACGAATCGCTTACATAGCCCAGCTATGCCGTGCTCTTCGTTCCTTGTTTCGCTTCAAACCCGGCCAGTCAAAAGTCAAGCTATGTGAGACGCACTACAAACTACAAATTGCGGTTCCGCATTCCTCAGCGCACGGTCCGCGTTTGAATCTTTCATCAGCCGTGGAATACGCCGGGGACATGATACGGCTCGCGGTTGCTTGGTATCGTGTCCCCGATTTGATCCGCCTGGTTTGTTACGGAGTTAAAACGGAACGTCGTCAATTCCCTCCGCGGCGGCTCCGGCTCCTTTGGCGGCCGTGCGTTCTGAGGATTTAGAGCCGCCGGCGGCCCCATCCTCACGCTTGTCCAGGAATTGGATCTCATCGGCGTAGACCATCATCTTTGACTGTTTCTTGCCGTCTTCTTTGCCGGTCCATTCCTCTAGAACAAGGTGCCCTTCGACATAGATCTGCTGGCCCTTGCGCAGATATTTTTCAGCCAGGTCGGCCAACTTTCGCCCCGATTCGCGGTTGAAAGCTTTCAACTCCACCCACACAGGAACGTCTTCCCACTGCCCGCTTTGTGGATTCTTGCGGGTATTGTTTACGGCGAAGCCGATATTCGCCACCCTGCCGCCGTTACTGAATTCCCTGACCTCGGGGTCCCGGGTCAGACGGCCGATTAACATGACTTTATTCAAGTTTCCCATAAGATATCTCCTCGTTTTTAGATAATGCTCTATTCCGCCCGGCTTCGGATCTTGCGTCCCCTCACTGGTTCACTGCCATTGCGCATTCTTCAATTCTACACTTTCGACCGCGCTTGCGCAAACTCCCTTCGGCCAATACTATAACAGAGGAGCCCGACAGCGTGCTGTCGGGTTGTGCATGGTCTTTTATAAGTTTTGGGAACGGTATTTGAATATTCAGGCGGCTAAAGTCCGGGCGTAATGAGCAGAGGGCTAGAGTTTGAACTTGGGAAGTTTGATCTTGCCTAGGCCTGGCGCCGGGGTTGCCTGTTGTTTTAGGCCGTTAAGGATATTGTCTCCGGAAGTGGAGATGTTTTTCTGTCCGGCGTCCAGTTTGTCTTTAAGTTCTTTCTGCTTGGAACCGGTAAGGGATTCCAGTTTTGATTTATAGGGTTTTAGGGCCGCGTCCACCTTTGCCTGCGCGTCGGCTTTGGCTTTTTCGAACTCGGCGCCGAAAGCGCCCTTGAATGCGTTGCTGAGTTTGTCGGCTAGGTCGGTGGTCAGGGAGATAACCGGGTCTTTAAGGGTGCCGCCTATTTTTATTCCCATACCGACAGATGTGAGGCCGGACATAGAACTGATAACGGAGGTTTTAAGCGGGGCAAACTTTATGCTGTCCGCCTGCGGGGCCACCTTGGCGCCCTCTATGCGGAAGATCGCGTCACCGCGGAGGTTTTCCCCAGCCAGGTTCAATGTGCCGTAGAACTGTCCGGTCCCGCCGGTAACAGCCGCGCCTATGGAATCGGGGTTGCCCAGCATAATTTCCTTTACCGCCATGCCGGAGTATTTCAGGCTCATGTCGCCTTTCATGGCCTCGCCGGTGTTATCCAGCAGGGCTTTAAAATCCAGCGCGCGTCCGGCTTTCCCCCCTTTTATCACGCCTATCAGAGGCTTGCCGTAGATTTGTGGCTGGGTGGTAATGCCCTCAACGGTTCCTGAAAAATCCAGCGGTACGTCAAGCCCCGCTTCGCCTGAAACGGACATCTTTCTTATCAGGAAAGAGGGAAAGGCGTGTTCTTTAGGAAAATACACGGTACGTCCGCGTCCGGAGTCTGTCTGGATGGCCTTTTTGGATTTGTCCGGCATGTATTTGCGGGCCACGGCCAGCCATTTTAAGGCTGTCTGAGTTTTGTCCGCTATGGCCGGGCCGACCAGCATTTTAGCCAGGGACTGCGTGTCCAGGGAGGGCATTTTCATCTTGCCCATCACGGCCTCTATGTCCTTCTTGCGGGCGTCTTCGGCGGCCTTCAATCCGTACTGGATCCCGGACGCCGTTTCCTCTATGAGCTTGCGGTCATTTTTAAAGTCTTCGGACAGTTTTTTTACGTCTTTTTCTATTTTCGCTAAATCTTTCGCTTTTTTTATGAAGTCTTTTTGTTGATCCGCTTCCTGGTATTTCGCCTTTATGGCGTCTATGCGGGCCTGGTATTCTGCGGAGCCGGCCTTTTTACTCAGTTCGGCGTACTGTGCCTCATATTTTTTCTGGAGCTCCTCATAGACTTTGACAGAGGAAAGCGAATCGGCGGAGATCTGGAGGTCCTTTGCGTCCTTGGCGGCGTCGCCCTTGAGATCTCCAAGGCGGTCAGAGGCCATGTCTTTGCCTTCTGCCTTCAGGTCCGTTATGAATTTAGGGGTCTCTTCTTCTTTTATGAGCGGTAGCCTGGAGGAAGTTTTGCGGGACGTGCCGAATTTAAGTCCGTTCAGCAACGCCTCGTCTATGATGAATTTCTTTTCCAGCAGGGGCGAGCCTTCAATGTTGAATCTCAATTCGGAAAATTCCAGGAGGTTGGTGAATTCCTCTTTCGCGCTGCCTACGGTTACGCCGCCCATTTGGAACGAGGGATGCAGGAAGGAAGTTCTCACTTCTGCGATCTCAACTCTGGCCCCGGCGGCTTTCTCCATGCCTTTTCTGAGCGACCATTTGAGGATGGGGTCGAAAGCAAAAAAGAAAAACGCCCAGACGAGGGTCAGGAAAATAAAGCGGGGCAGTAGATATGACCAGCGCATTTTGTTAATTTACCTTAAAGTACCAATCCAAAAGCCATGACGCTTTCAGGCCTTTAATGAATTTGGAATTAGTCACTTTTTCTTTGAGCGTAGCGTTATAGTAAACGCCGAATTTTTTGCCGCCGAGATAAACCGGAGTCATAAGCGCGAATCCGACCACAAGGCCCCCCGTAAGGACCGTGTTGTTGAAGCCGGTCCAGGGGACTATGGGCATATTGTAAAGCTTGGTCCACAGCGGGTAAAGCGCTTGGCTGGTGAGCAGGTAGTAGCCCACGGGATCCGTGAGCTTGTCCATCAGGGGGTTCACGAAGGTCATCAAAAGTACGGTGATCAGCGCCATCGGGATATTAACTCTGAGCGCCATCAGTATGACCAGGAGCAGTTGAGCGGTAAGGGTGGCCTTTGGCAGGAGGCCGATAAGGAATCCCAGAGCTATGCCCCATCCGATCTGGCCGGGTTCGGTGTCCGAGGTCAGGCCTTTTATGAACTGGCGTATAATGCTTAAAGGGTTCATTTTGTCTTAATAAAATATACCTAAAAAATGGCGGTGTTTCAAGTTTACCAATTCATCTAAAATGTTACCGAATGGTTTATGCTGGGCAGACCACATAAAAAAGCCCCGGTCTGAGACCGGAGCTTTGGGCGCGGGCCTTATAGAAAGGCGCTTAAAACATATAGTGAGTTCCATAGGTATCGGTCCAGAATCCATTCCCATAAGGGTTAAGTTCATAGTAAGTCGCCTGACTTCCCATACTTGCGCCGTTTTTGTAGATAAATCGGTACTCGTCGGTCCATACTATGTCTCCGGTGCGCGCGGCTATTGTGAAGTTGACCGCGCGGCCGCCCAGATTCATTCCGTTTTTGTATATAAACCTGTATTGATCGGTCCATGCCACATCGCCGGTAAAATCTGCGAGTGCGTATGAAACGACCCGGCTGCCCAAGGAAGCGGTGTTCTTGTAGATGTATCCGTTCTGGTCGGTCCATACTACGTCGCCGGTAACACTGGCGATCGCATAGGAAGTTGCCCGGCTGCCCAGGCTTGCCGTATTCTTGTATATGTATCCGTTCCGGTCGGTCCAGGCTACATCGTTGGTATAATTGGAGAGTATATAGGAAGCGACCCGGCCGCCTAACTGCATGGTATTCTTAAAGAGACAACCGCTTTTGTCCAACCAAGCCACGTCGCCGGCGCAGTTCGTAATAAATGACACGGCGCGGGAACCAATGCGCACCCCGTTTTTATAGATATCGCCGAAGTTGTCAAGATAGACTATCGGTTTGGGACAGTAATCCGGTTCGGGGGTGTTCGCCTGCCCCGCGTTTTTTTGTTCCAGGGTGCTTCTTACCATTACCGGCGCCGGGAGGTCTAAAGTGCTCTGATTTTTTATATCGGCAACTTTTACACCGTTAATATCCGTTGCATATAGATTGGCCGATAAAACAAAAGTTAAAAAAGTATATACGGTCGCTTTCATTTTCAACCTCCGTAGAATAACTGGTTTGTATATTTTATATTTATATACCTTATAATTACAGGGTCCTAAGGGTAACGCGCCCATAGGTCTTTTGCCGCACGGCTGTCTAAGAAAATTGGCGGGCGGCGGGCTGCAAGTTCGGGGTCCTGCCAGCCATGGGGCCCATCGGGAACGCCGCTTTCTCATTTTTATATAATAACTCTGTGAATATTCTTGAGATACTGCTTATAGCTATAGGTCTTGCTCTGGACGCTTTTGCCGTTTCTATAGCAGGCGGCGCCACTATGAAAAAGCTTGAGATGAAAAATGCTCTCAAGATGGGGCTGTTTTTCGGCGGGTTTCAGGCCATAATGCCGGTTATCGGATGGCTGGCCGGTATCGGGATGAAAAGTTTTATAACCGGAGTTGACCATTGGATAGCTTTCGGTCTGCTGACTTTGATCGGCGGTAAAATGATCTATGAGGCTATGAAGATAAAGCCGGAAGAAGAAAGCGGTCCCGGAAGCCGGCCTTTTGATACCGGCATGCTGTTCATACTAGCCGTGGCCACTTCAATAGACGCGCTGGCGGTGGGAATTACATTTTCGGTGTTGAGTGTTTCCATTATCCTGCCCGCGCTGGTTATCGGTGGCGTGACCTTTGTCATGTCTGTGACGGGGGTACGGCTTGGTGTTAAGGGCGGGCACTTCTTTGAGAATAAAATAGAGGTGGCCGGCGGCTTAATTCTTTTTGGTATAGGGCTTAAAATCCTTCTTGACCATTTGAGAGTCTTTTAATAAGGTTAGCATTTACCTCTTAAACACCGCTTTGCATTCATATCTTCGCTTACGCCTATAGACAGCGACAAAAATTGACAAACTCCGGGGTTTTGTCATATATTTTATATGAGGCCGTTTGATGCGAACGTCACAGCCTCAGAGCCGCAATTATTATTCGATGGGCAGTTTTAGCCACCTCACGGCCCGAACTTAAATTCATAAATTTATTTGTATAGGCAGTTGCACTACTATGCTTTTCTCCGTCGTTTCCGTCGTCGTTCTATTATTTAGCGCGCTTCTGGCGCTCATTTTTAACCGCAGCGCCCTGAAAACTTCGGCCGTTGGAGCTTCAGGAGCTGTGATCGCATCCCTTACGGGTCTTATCCCGGTTGTTAAAACACTTATCGTTCCCGCCAGAGAAACCCTCTCCTTGCCCTGTTCTTTACCTGTCGGGTCTTTTAGTTTCGTCCTGGACCCGCTGGCCGCATTCTTTCTGGTTCCAGTTTTTATTCTTACCGCCGCCGCCGCGCTCTACGGGGTGGATTATCTCAAACAATTTGACGGCAAAAAACCGTTGGGTCTGGCTTGGGCCATGTTCAATGTCCTGAGCGCTTCTATGGTGGTTGTGATCCTGTCAGCCGATGCTGTCCCTTTCCTGATAGGATGGGAGGCGATGGCTGCGGCCTCGTTCGCGTTGGTGATCTTTGAGCACGAGAAGTCCCAGGTTCGCAAAGCCGGCATTATATATCTGGTCGCCGGCGGCGCCGGCGCGCTGTTTCTGCTGGCCATGTTCGCCCTGTTTGGCATAGGATCGGATTCGCTGGCTTTTTCAAGCTTTACCCGGCCGGCTGGCGGCCTGGCCTCCGTCGCTTTCCTGTGCGCTATAATGGGTTTCGGGCTGAAAGCCGGTTTTGTCCCGCTGCACATCTGGCTGCCGGAGGCGCATCCCGCTGCGCCCAGCCACGTCTCCGCCGTTATGAGCGGAGTGATGATAAAGATGGGCATATACGGTCTTATGCGTGCGCTCCATTTTCTGACCCCCTGGCAGCCGTGGTGGGGCTGGCTGTTGATAACCATCGGTGTGGTCTCGGGTCTGCTTGGCGTTATCTTTGCCCTGGCCCAGCATGATCTCAAACGCCTCCTGGCTTACTCCAGCATCGAGAACATAGGCATAATTACCCTTGGTCTGGGGATCGGGGTGCTGGGCGTTGTCAAAGCTATCTACCCGTTGGCGGCCCTTGGTTTTGCCGGCGCTCTTCTTCACGTAGTCAATCACGCCCTTTTTAAGGGGCTGCTTTTTATGGGCGCCGGCGCGGTTCTCCATGCCGCCGGCACTGCCGAGCTTGAGGCTTTGGGCGGGCTTTCAAAAAAAATGCCCCGTACCGCCGTCTATTTCCTTGTAGGCGCGGCAGCAATAGCGGGTCTGCCGCCGCTTAACGGTTTTGTAAGCGAGTTTTTTATCTGCTTCGGAGCTTTTACGGCTCTGCGGGCCCCGATCCAGACGGCCACTGGGGCCGTTCTGACGATAGCGGTCATGGCGGCCATTGGCACGCTGGCTTCCGCGTGTTTCGCCAAGGCTTTCGGCGCCGTTTTTTTGGGCAAATCGCGCTCATTAAAATGCGCGGCTGTTCATGAGGCCGGGCCATGGATGGGTTTCGCCATGGGTGTATTAGCCGCCGCCTGCGTCTTCATCGGTTTCGCCTCGCCTTTGCTGGTAGCTCCGCTCTCCGCCGCTATCGCCTGTGGTTTCGGTCCCAGGCTGGGGCTTGAATTCAGCGCCGCCGCAGGCATCCCGCTTTTATATATCAGTGCCGGCGCTTTAACGCTGGCGGCGGTGCTGGCGCTTATAACCGTTTTTCGTAAATTTCTGCTCCGCGGGCGCAAGCCGGCCGCAGGGCCAACCTGGGATTGCGGCTACGCCGCCCCATCGGCCAGAATGCAATACGGCGCTTCATCCTTCGTACAACCGCTGACGGATTTTTTTCAGCCCATGCTGAGGACCCAACGCCATTATAGCGGGCTCAAAGGATTTTTCCCGGCCGGAGCGGATTTTCATACCGAGGCCAATTCCGTATTCTATAACCATCTCTATGCCCCGGCCGCGAATTTGATCAAGCGCCTGGCTTTCAGGTATTCCTGGCTTCAGCACGGCCGCCTTCAGCTTTATATCCTCTACATAGTCGTGGCCCTCATCGCGCTGCTGGTGTGTAAATTATGAAAGTTGTCGCACAATATCTGATGGTCCTGACGCTCTCTCCCCTGCTGCTGGGCGTCATAAACCGCGTCAAAGCTTTCTTCGGAGGCAGGAAAGGGATTCCCCTTTTTCAACTTTACCGCGACCTGTTCAAGTTGTTGCATAAGACTCCGGTCTACAGCCGCAGCACCACCTGGTTGTTCAGGGCCGGTCCTATCGTAGGGTTGGGGGCGGTGTTATGCGCGCTCGCCATCGTTCCTTTCTCCGGCAGACACTCCTTCCTTGCCTTCGACGGTGACCTCATCCTGATGGTGTATTTACTGGGGCTGGCCCGCTTCGCCACCGTGCTGGCCGCCCTGGATACGGGATCCAGTTTCGAGGATATGGGCGCCAGCCGCGAGGTTCAGTTCGCGGTGTTCGCGGAGCCGGCTTTCTTCCTGGCCCTGGCGGCTTTGGCCCGGGGCACGGGACAACTTTCGCTGTCGGCCATGTTCGCCGGCCTCACGCCCGCCGTCTGGCAGAGCGCGGCCTCCGTACTGGCGCTTGTTACTGCCGCCCTGTTTATAGTTTTTCTGGCAGAGAACTCGCGCGTGCCGGTGGATGATCCCAATACTCACCTTGAGCTGACAATGATACATGAAGTGATGGCGCTGGACCACAGCGGTCCGGACCTGGCTTTCATTCTTTACGGCGCGGCTTTAAAGCTGTGGGCATTGGGCGCGCTCATCTCCTGCGCGGTCCTCCCCAGGCATTCCGCTTCCTGGTTTGTGGATTCTGGACGGTTCATCCTTATGATGTTCGTCCTGGCCGCGGCTGTGGGAGTACTGGAATCCATAATAGCCAGACTGCGGTTCTTGAAGGTGCCTTACCTGCTGTTCACGGCTTTCTCGTTCTCGGTATTAGCATTGATGTTTCAGGCGGCGAGATAGAGGAGCATTTGAGGCGCTAAGGGTAGGCAAGAGATCTAACCATGCATACTACTACGGCTGAACTTATAATAGTGGCTATAATACTTCTGGACCTGTCCTTGGCGGTTTCCGGGTCTTTGGCGGCCTGTATACGGCTTGCGGCCGCGCAGGGAGTCATTGCGGCTATTCTGCCGCTCCTGGCGGGTTCAGGCGCCCCGGAAAGCCGGGCCATAATATTTTCCTCGACGGTCATTTTGCTCAAGGGCGTTATCTTCCCGTGGTTGCTGACCAGGGCCCGCGTGAAGGCCAACGCGCGCAAGGATGTTGAGCCATTCATCGGCTATCCCGCTTCCATAATCCTGTGTCTCGGCGCGTTTGCCGCGGCTTCATGGCTTGGCACCCGCCTGCCCCTGCCTGAGACTACCCGCGTGGCCTGGATAGTGCCGGCGTCGCTGGCCACCATCTTTACCGGTTTCCTGCTTATCACCACACGCGCCAAGGCTATCACACAGGTATTGGGCTACCTGGTCATAGAGAACGGTATCTATGTTTTCGGTTTGGCACTGTTCGTGGAACAGCCGCTGATGGTGGAGCTGGCCATACTCCTGGATATCTTTGTGGCGGTGTTCGTTATGGGCATCACGATCTTCCATATCAGCCGCGAATTCGACCACATCGACACCGACGAACTCTCGCAGTTGAGCGACTGGCATCCGCAGCGGGACGGTGAGGCGGAATGATAATTCTCCTGATGCTGGTTCCGTTGCTGGCCGGTTTATCGGCCTTCCTTATTTCGGACGACGGGCGCAGGCGCGGTTTACTTGTCTCCGCTTCCGCTCTGCACCTTGCCCTCACCATTTTAGTTTTTGTCGCGAGGCCGGAAATAATCCCGGGCGACTGGTTCGGTCTGGACGCTTTGGGCCTCCTGTTCCTGGGTATAACCTCGGTCTTGTTCTTCGGCGCGTCGGTTTACGCGGTCAAATACCTTTCGTTCGAGAAATACGATCCCGGCGAAGATTCAGATGAAGGCTTCATCTTTAACAACCAACCCGAAGCCGTGTTCATCGGCTGCCTTTTATTGTTCCTGTCGGCCATGACGGCGGTCACGGTCAGCCGCCACCTCGGAATGCTCTGGGCCGCCGTGGAAGCCACGACGCTGCTGAGCGCGCCGCTCATTTATTTTCACCGCCATAAACGTTCGCTGGAGGCTACCTGGAAATACCTGCTCATCTGTTCGGTTGGTATCGCCCTGGCATTGATGGGCAACCTGTTCCTTGGGGCGGCCGGTATCAAGGCAGGGGCGGGCCTGGATCTCGAATCTCTGCTGTCCAAGGCGGCGGCGCTGGATCCCGCCTGGGTTAAGGCCGCTTTTCTGTTCCTCTTTGTCGGCTACGGCACCAAGATGGGGCTGGCGCCTTTCCACACCTGGCTCCCCGACGCGCATAGCGAGTCTCCGGCCCTGGTTTCGGCTTTGCTTTCGGGCGCGCTTTTGAACTGCGCCTTCCTAGGCATCCTGCGCGCGGCTCAGGTTTGCGCGGGGGCGGGTCTGGCTGGGTTTACCGGGGACATATTTATACTCTTCGGTCTCCTGTCCCTTATGACTGCGGCATTGTTCATATTGGGCCAGAGGGATTATAAGCGCATGCTGGCTTATTCAAGCATAGAGCATATGGGCATACTTTCTCTGGGCGTCGGATTGGGAGGCGGGGCGGTGTATGGCGCGCTTTTGAACTCCGTCGCGCATTCGCTGACCAAAGCCGGGCTCTTCTTTGTCTCAGGCGTGATCCTGGCAGCTTATAAGACCAAGCATATTTCAGAAGTTAAAGGCCTGTTCCGCCGCCTTCCCAAAACCGGTGTCCTATGGCTGGCCGGATTTTTCCTGATCACCGGCACACCGCCGTCCGGCATCTTCCTGGGTAAATTGATGATCCTTAAGGCAACTTTAGCGGGCGGGCATTATGTTGCGGCAGCTGCGTATCTTTTTTTCCTTGCGGTAGTTTTCGCCGGTCTGGGCCGTATTTTCCTGGAGATGACTTTCGGAGAGGCGCCCCAGGCCGGGACCTCCGGTAAACTGCCGGGCGAATCCAGGCAAATGCTTATCCCCGCCGCATGTTTTTTCGTTTGCGTGATCATCCTGGGCCTGTATATGCCCGGCTGGCTTAGCGACACCATTGCCGGTGCGCAGCGTCTGATTGGGGGCGCTGTATGAACGGGCCGAAGTTATTGAATCACCTGGAATCGTACGGGTTTGAGACTTTGGCGGCGCTCGATCCGGGCGTGTTTTACAGGGTCGCATCCGAACGCATTAGGGCCGGCGGCCGGGCGGTGGCCTATTTCGGCCTGCCTGAAGAAGGCGGCACTTGTCTCGTCCTGATACTGGGATTTGACTCCGAGCGCCGTCTGGAAGCCATGTCGGTTTCCGTAACGGATTCTTTCCATTCGCTTACGTCCGAATTTCCCCAGCTGCACCTGTTCGAACGCGAGATCTCCGAACAGAACTGTCTTGAGGCCAAAGGCCATCCGTGGCTTAAGCCTGTCAGGTATCCGTTAAAGTCCGGTTCGCCGGTCGCGCCGGGCACGACAGATTTTTTTCAAGTCCACGGCAGTGAAACGCATGAAGTGGCCGTAGGTCCGGTGCACGCGGGTATAATAGAGCCGGGCCATTTCAGGTTCCAGTGCCACGGCGAACTGGTCTTCCACCTTGAGATAGCGCTCGGTTACCAGCACCGGGGCATAGAGCGCCGGTTGATCGGCGGCCCGGATAAATTGACCAGGCATTACATGGAAACCCTGGCCGGAGACACAACTATAGGACATGCGACGGCTTATTGCCGGGCCGTTGAAACCCTTTCAGACTCAAAAATCCCCCCCCGGGCGGAGATTTTGCGCGCCATCATGCTTGAACTTGAGCGGCTGGCCAACCACACGGGAGACCTGGGCGCTCTGGCCGGAGATGTGGCCTATCTGCCAACCGCCTCTTTTTGCGGCAGGTTGCGCGGCGATTTACTTAATATGACCGCCCTGATCTGCGGCAACCGTTTCGGCCGCAGCATGATTGTTCCGGGCGGGACGGCTTTCGACATCGACCCCGCCCTGGCAAAAGAATTAAAACTCAGGCTCGATGCTGCTTTCAAGGATGTGAAAAATGCCGCCGGCCTGCTGTGGAGCACTTCCTCGGTCATGGAACGCTTTGAGGGTACGGGGCTGGTTTCAAAAGAGACCGCAATAGCTTTGGGGCTGGTCGGGCCAGCCGCCAGAGCGTCCGGAGTGCGGCTGGATACCCGGCATAGTTTCCCGGTAGGCGCCTATAAGTTAAAAGCCGTTTTGCCCGCGGACGCACCGGAAAGCGGAGATGTTTACGCCAGGGCTTATATGCGCTGGCTTGAGATAAAGCGGTCCTATGAATTGATAAACGATTTTTTGTATTCTCTTCCCGGCGGCCCTATTTTTATTGAGCCGGGCGCAATGAGAGCGGAAAGATTTGTGGTATCCCTTAACGAAGGCTGGCGCGGCGAGATCTGCCACGTTGCGGTGACGGACGCGGAAGGCAGGTTTCGTTATTATAAGGTGAAGGACCCGTCGTTCAATAATTGGCAGGGACTGGCGATGGCGCTGCGCGGCGGCCAGATATCTGATTTTCCGCTCTGTAATAAGAGCTTTAACCTCTCGTACTGCGGACATGATTTGTAGCGAACGCGGCGGGAGGCGGCGCGGCGTTCTTAGGAAATTTATGTTCAAAGCATTGATCGGAAGACTTAAGCAGGGGTATCGGACCATGGATTTCCCCTCGGCGGAGATAAAACTGCCGCCCCGGTTCCTCGGGATGCCGGGAATCCGTCACGCAGCCTGTAAAGGCGGCTGCGCTAAATGCGTCGGCGTCTGTCCGACCGGAGCCATCACCCTGCTTGCCGAAAAGCCGGTTCTGGATCTTGGGCGCTGCATTTTCTGCGGCAAATGCGCGGAGCTTTGCCCAGGGGTCTTTAAATTCAGCGGAGAATACCGGTTGGCCGCGCGCGAGCGGAAGGAATTATTCCGAGGTGACGAAGTAGTGAAACGGACGCGGACGCTGGATTCGGAGATGAAAAGGATTTTTGGGCGCTCGCTGAAGCTAAGGCAGGTAAGCGCCGGAGGGTGCGGCGCGTGCGAGGCGGACTGTAACGTGCTTCAGACCCTTACTTATGATCTTGGGCGGTTCGGTGTCCAGTTTGTAGCCTCGCCCAGGCATGCCGACGGGCTTTTGATAACCGGCCCGGTCACTCAAAATATGAAACTGGCGCTCCGGAAGACTTATGACGCGACTCCGACTCCGAAGATAGTTATAGCGGCGGGCGCATGCGCCATTTCCGGCGGCATTTACTCCGGGCATCCAGAGACCGCCGGCATCCCGGAAGAAATCCCTATTGACCTCTACCTGCCCGGCTGCCCGCCTCACCCTCTTACTATCCTTGACGGAATACTTCGCCTTTTAGGCAGAATAGAATAATTACCGTGTTTTGGCGAAGAGCAGTTCGTCTATGGGCTTTCCATCTTTCAGGATATTCTTGCGCAGTTTTCCCTCAAACTTGTAGCCGGCCTTTTGCAGAACGCGGGATGACGCCTTGTTGAACGGAAACACATAGGCATAGACTCTGCGCAGGCCCAGTTTGGCGAAGGCGTGTCTGGTAAGCAGTTTTACGGCTTTAGTGGCGATTCCGCGCCCCCAGTAGTTTTCCCCCAGCCAATAGCCTATCTCTGCACTGTGTCCATTCACCTGGCTGAGTCCGATGCCTCCGGACGCTTCACCGTTTATCGCTATAGCTAAGTGGAACTGGGACTTGTCTTTTTCTTTATCCAGTTTGAGATTCAGCTCAATCCAACTCCGGGCCGCTTTCATATCGTACGGGTAAACAATGTGCAGAGTGTTACGCGCTATTTTTATGTTGTTTATGTTTTTGGCAACTGAAAGTTCATCGCCTTTTTTAAAAGGCCGCAGGATAAACTTTTTCGACCTGATTGTAATCATCAAAAATTCACCGTCCGGACCCGGCAGGCGCCAAGTCGGCGGATGCCAGAAGTTTTTTGTAGCGCGCCAACGGCTCTTCAAGGCCTTTGATCGCCGTGGCCCAGAAAGCCGGATCGCCGATGTCGGCTCCGAGGCTTCTTTTAGCCACGTTTTCCGCGGCGTCCGAGCCGGTCAGGCGCAAAAATGCCTCGTACTTGGGCAGGAAGGCCGCTCCTTCGGTTTTGAACAACTTGAACAGTGTTGCCGCCATAAGAAAGCCGAAGGTATAGGGGAAGTTATAGAAAGAAACTCCGGTCATATAGAAATGCAGTTTTGAGGCCCAGAACATGGGATCCTCTCCGCCGGATTCCAGCGCATCGCCGAAAATACGTTTCTGCGCCTGCGTCATCAACTCTTTCAGCCGTTGCACCGGCACTTCCCCTTTCTGACGCTCCTCGTGGAACGCCTTTTCGAATTCAAAACGCACTGTGATGTCCAATATCGTAACGGCGGCGCCGGTAAGGTATTCGTCCAGCATGATCAGTTTCTGCGCTTCGCTTACCACGGGATCGGTCTGTATGCCGTCGGCAAGGAGATGCTCTCCGAAAATAGATGCGGTTTCAGCCAGCGTCATCGGATATTCCTGCGCCCAGGGGCGCATATCCTTAAGCAAATGGCCGTGCCAGGCGTGGCCTATTTCGTGGGCGATGGTGTTGACGTCCCCCAGCGAGCCGTTAAAGGTCATATATACGCGGCCCTCTTTTGTCAGACCGGATCCCGTGCAAAAGGCTCCGGGGCGTTTGCCGCCGCGGGCCTCGCTTTCCAGCCAGTGATTGGCGAGGAAATCTTTATAAAACCGTCCCAAGGCCGGATAGACCCGCTCGAATGCCGCCGTGACTTTGCCGGAGCCTTCTCCCCAGGTGTAAAGTTTTGAATCTTTCACCGGAAGCGGCGCTTCGCGTTCGAAGAACGCTATTCCCTTACGGCCCATGGCTGCGGCTTTTACGCGCAGGATCTCGCGCACCGGTTCTATGTTCTTATGTACGGCGGCGTACATGGCGTCCAAAGTGCGGCGTTTTATGCCGGCCCCGAATAGCGCCTGGTCAAGGAAATGCGCCACCTTGCGGCGCTTGTAAAGCGTAAGGCGCGTGCCGGAGATGGCATTCAGCGCCGCGGCACAGGGATCCTCTATGGAGGCCCAGGCTTTGTTGCCGCCTTCAAAAGCGGCGCGGCCGACTTTACGGTCCGCGTCCGACATAAGGGCGCGCCAGCGCGAGATGGGCAGGCGCTCTTTGCGTCCGTCCGGCCAGATCATTTCGAATTCAAGTTTTGAGGAGATCTTGTTGTAGAGCCGGGTCCAGGACTGGAAGCCGTCCACTCCCAGGTCCGCTGCCAGTTTTTCTTCGGCCGGGGGCATGGTGTGCTTCGCCTGCTCGCGCACGCGCTTCAGCGAATGGGCCACGCCTTTCAATTTTTCGCGTTTGATGAAGGCGGAGAAAATCTTTTCGGGAACATCTTTGAACGCCCGCAGCATATCCACGGCGAACTTGGAATATTCCGCGTGTATAGAATAAAGTCCGGCGCTTTCCGCCGCATATTCGTCCTTGTCCGCGTGGGCCGACTCAAGGCAGGTGACATATGAGAATATGTGTCCAAGGCGCGTCTCTATGTTTTCCGCGTTTAAAAGCAATTTTTCCCACTCATTGGCGGTTTTGGCGGAAAGCGGCGGCAGTTTAGCGGCTTTTTTCTGCATTGAGGCCAGATCCGCGCTTAGCCTGGTTTTAAATTTCAGCATTTCCGGTCCGTTGAACGCGGGGAAATAGCTTGTAAGGTCCCACTGAACGCCCTGTTTATTTGCGGTTATATTCATAGCGCCTCCATGCCGGGATGATTAATGAATAGTCTGCTGAGTCAATTATACCAAAGCTCCGGCTGCCGGAAAATATTTTTTCAGGATCATATGATCAGACAGATTTTTCGGGTTGTTGCGAAGGCCACTGGTACGCAGGAAAATCGAAAGTAGATTTTCCTGCAAGGCCTTTTAGGCCCTTGACAAGGTTCTGGGAAGTTGTATAATTTGGATAAGGAATACTAATTATGAAACTTCTTGCCTCTCTTTTGTTAATCTTTGCCGGCGGAGCCTATGCGGCCGAACGTCCCATGCAACTGGAGTCGGTCGGCCTTGAAAACATCAGCGACATGTTTATGCCCCCCGTAAGTCCGGCCGTGTCTCTCCTTATTAAAGCGGAGCCCGTACAACCTGAAGAACGCTACTTTAACGCCTATATTCTTAAGGCCGTAGATTACCTGTACTCAAAGTACGGGCTGCGCGGTTATGATATAAATTCCATACTCACTCACGACATAAAATACCACACTTACGGAGTGATCCCCGCCAGGCACGCTCCTCTCACTATGTGCGTGGCCGCACAAATGGAGGTAATACTTACCGCATACGAAATATATTCACGGGCGACCGGAGATTATTCTGTTTATGCCTACCTCCCCAAGAGCAGTTTTGAGGGATTGAGTGTCACCGATATTAAGGGGCATATCTGGGTTAATCCTAAATTCAACGCCAATGGTACCGCGGACGCTCTGATAAATTTCGGCATGGGCGAACGCCGCACCTTCGAAAATCTCAAACCAGGGGATTTTGTAAATATCAACCGTACAACCAAGACCGGTCACGCCGTGACTTTTATCGCATATATTAATAGTACCGGCAAAGTTCTGCCCAAGTATGATCCGGCCAGTGTTGTCGGCTTCAAGTATTTCTCGTCCCAGGGCCTCTTAGCAGCGGGCAAAGGCGGCTTTGACTATAGGTATGCCGTTTTCAGCGTGTTCGGTTGCCCTGAAATGCCGTATAAGCGCGACTGCAACGTTATCTATTCTGCCGACCAGAAGATGCTTAATACCGGCACGATGACGAGCCCCAAATTTTGGACCCATGTTGCTCCGAAGATCGACGCCGATACGGCGGCGGATACCGTGCTTAATCCTGATTTTTTTGACGGTATCACCACGGACGATTGACGCCTTCTAAAACTCCGGCCGCAGATATAATACCCGAAAATTATTGTTGAGAGCGTCTTGCATGGCGCAGCGCTATGCGGAAGGATATTTATGGGCATTTCCTCCGGGTCCGGGACTGAGAAATACGGGAAGGCTGATAGGACAGCGTAACGCATAAATTTGTAGGATATGCGTATGGAATGGTATATCGGACTGGTGACGGCATACCCTATCAGTACGGCGATGGTTCAATTCGCCGTGCTGGGAACTCTCGGCGACATGGTCTCAAAATGGCTGATCGCGCGCAGGCTTTTTATGCCGTTCAGCCCGCGCATGACCGCTTTGAAGATGCTTGAATGGGCGGTTCTGGCCATCTGCATCAAATATGCTTTTGTTGGATTTAATGGTTTTATAGACGGTTTAGCGGGCCATGGGATGACGCCGGAGTTAGGAAGGCTGGGCAGGGCTTTGGCGATATCCGTTTCTATGAATCTGCAGTTCGGGCCGTTCCTGGTCATCGCGCACCGCTTATTGGACAACGCTATAGTCCGGAAAAGTAACTGGGTCAATCTGGACAAAGGGATGCTTTCCCTCCTCTGGTTCTGGATACCGGCCCACACCGTGACCTTCATTCTGCCGAAACCTTTTCAGATAGGCTTGGCGGCCATCTGGTCCACAACCCTTGGCCTGATCCTCGGCTTCTACAACCGCCGGGAATCATGAAAGACCTTACCACCGGCCCGGAAGGGCGCCTCATCTGGAACTTCACCGTGCCGATGCTCATCGGCAATGTTTTTCAGCAGTCCTATAACGTGATAGACAGCGTAATCGTCGGCCGGGCCATAGGCAAATCCGCCCTGGCGGCGGTGGGCGCCAGTTTTCCGATACTATTCCTGCTTGTCGCGCTTATCATCGGTGTGACGATGGGTTTTTCGATCCTCATCTCACAGTATTACGGCGCGAAGGACATGGCCAAAGTCCGCAGGGCCATAGATACCTCATACATTTTCCTTTTCTTCGCCTCGCTCGCCGCGACCGTGATCGGAATGAGCGCCTCCGAACCTATTCTGAGGTTTTTGAAGACGCCGCAAGAGATCATGCCGCAGGCCGTGACCTTCCTGCGCATCATGTTCGCCGGGATACTGTTCCTGTTCGGATATAATTCCATAACCGCCGTGCTGCGCGGCCTGGGCGACTCCAAGACACCCCTCTATTTTCTGATCGTTTCCACTATTCTGAACGTTATCCTGGTCATGCTGTTCGTGCTGGTTTTTAAATGGGGTATAGCCGGCTCCGCCTGGGCGACGGTGCTGGCGCAGTCGGTTTCGTTCATTATGGGGGTTGTTTATCTGAACAGGACTCACCCGGTGCTTAACTTCCGTCTGAAAGGCCTCCAATTCGATCGGAAGATATTCAGGAAAAGTCTGGCCATAGGCCTCCCCACAGGCATACAACAGGTGATGGTGGCCGCCGGTATGATGGCGCTTTCGCGTATAGTTAATGGTTTCGGCACCGACGCTATAGCCGCTTTTACAGCGGCCGGGCGCGTGGATACTTTCGCCGTGATGCCCGCCATGAACCTTTCGGCCGCCATTTCCACTTTCGTGGGACAGAATATCGGCGCCGGAAGAATGGACAGGGTTAAGCACGGTCTCAAAGCCGCGCTTATGATCTCAGGCGTCATTTCTTTGTCCACAACTCTGGCTATCATTCTTTTCGGCTGGCATCTGATCTCCATGTTCAGTTCCGACCCGGCGGTTATCGCTATAGGGACTCGCTATTTGTTTATCGTTGGCGGTTTCTATCTGGTTTTTTCAAGCATGTTCATCATCACCGGGGCGCTGCGCGGCGCCGGGGACGCCTTTATTCCCATGCTGATCACTATCCTCGCGCTATGGATGATCCGCATACCGGTTTCCGTCTGGCTATCGGCCAGACTGGGGACGGATGGAATTTGGTGGGGCGTTCCCATCGCCTGGACCGTCGGGTTGCTGCTTTCCGGGGCCTATTATAGGACCGGCCGTTGGAAACGCAAAGGAATAGTCAGAGTCCCATTATCAGCGTCCATAGATTCCGAAGGCGAAGAAGCTGAATGGAACGTTTCTAAATTCTAAATAAAACCGGTTGTGTGTAAATAGAAACCCCCCTCTTCCCCCTGTACAGGGTGAAGAGGGTTTCTCAGGATCATCAGGCGTTAACCGATCTTTTACTGAATCGAAGGTTTTTCAGGGACCACGAAGATGGCTATTATATAGGCTATGAGGCCCGGGATGAAAGCCGTGAAGGCCACAAGGAAGATATAGCCGATCCTTAGTAGTACCGGGTCCACGTCAAAGTATTCGCCCAATCCGCCTAGGATCCCGGCGAATACCTTGTTTTCCCTGCTTCGGTAAAGTTTTTTCATAATTAGACCCTCTCAGATATTTGTAAATCATTTTACAAGAAATTCCGTCGTGTCGCTATTATTCTTGTCCGATGGCGGCGGAGGAGGCGCTTCCGGGAGCCGGGCTTCTTCTTGGGCTTCCAGTTCGGCCCGCAAGGCCGCCGGCATGAAGTCTCGCTCGGTGTATTTTCGCTTTTTAGCGGGAGGAGGCGGAGCGGGCTGCGGGCGGGCTATTTGTTCAGGCTCAGGGGTTGTTTTCGCTTTGGCATTCCTGCGGAAAAATTTACTAAAACATGAGGAAATAAAGGATATGGCGGCAAAACTAAGAAATATTATGGCAAAAAACTGAACTGACTGGCCGAAAGCTACTTTTACCGGCGAAGAACCGGTCAGATCGGAAATCGTAAGGAGCTCGCCAAAGGCAAGCATTCCCAGCCCTATCAGGAGATTTATCCACCAGGGTAGTTTTATAATGGGAACAAGTGGAGACTCTCGCATAAATTCTGCATGTAGGTACGGGCGTGTATTCCCGGTGAAAGCGGCGCCTATTTGCTTATCTTTCCTCTCCCCGCGCCGCTTTTTCAATAACTATAATTATAACAAAAGCCGCTGGAATAATGCCGCAGGGTTTTAAACTGCTATAATATGCGGAATCGCCGCGCATATCCTTATGAAAAAGATCTTTTTGCTGCTATTTCTCCTTCCTCTTTCCCAGGGGCCGGTCGTCCGGGCTCAGGAAAGCGTGCAAAAACGCGTGGGCAACCTTGAGAACAGGGTAGATAAAGTAGAGGACCGGGTGACTACCCTTGAAAAGATCCAGAACCAGGCGCCGGCCGCGGCGGACCCGGAAAGTCTGAAAATCCAACCGCTGACGGTTAATCTTATAAGCAAAAAGCAGGTTATAGGGTCCGGGCAGATCGGTATTAAAATGGTATTGGAATTCAAGAATCTTACCGGATACGGTATAAAAGGCTTTTCCGGCGCTTTGGTTTTTAAACCCGAAGGCGGAGATATATATACCCGAAGAATATCCTACACCCATCCCATAGGGTCGGACGACACCGCAAAAATAGAATTGATAGTTACCAGCGGTCAGACCAGGCAATACCTCAAGTTTGTAAAAGCCAAAGTCGTCAAAGTTGTCCTTATCAACCAAAAACTCTTTTGACCGTATCCCGCGCCGCAGAATCGGCGCAAAAAAACCGCCCGATAAGGGCGGTTTTTACAGCGGGCGGTCTTCAGCTTTCAGCCAGGTTCCCATTCCCGGCTTGATCCTGAATCCGTCAACTACTGAGAGTCACGCAAGTAATGTCCTATCTAGCCGACAGATTTTGGAGCGAAACAAGGAATGAGGAGCGTGGCGTAGCTGTGCTACGCGAGCGACGAATGACGAAGTTGCAGCCCAAAAGCGGCCGGCCCTTTCCCGAAGGGAAAGGGAAGCTTGCCTTCGAGCGGTTGCTTCGTTGCTTCTCACTCACAGGCCACAGGCCTGCTCGTTCGTCGCGCCTCGCATCCATCTCGAACTCAAGCTTCTAGATAGGACATTACTTGCGTGATTCTCAGTAACGGATTCCCTTTTAATATTTTTTGTTCGGCAGCTTTCTGCGGCCCATGCGGAAGCTGGTTAGAAGGTTTTTCCCGCCTTTGCCTTTAAGCGCTTCCTGGTTCTTCTCAAAAAGTTCGGCGCCGGCGCTGAACTTTTCGGTAACGATGTCGGGATGCGTGGCGACTGAAATCTTTATACGGCTCAGGTTCTCTATGGCGCGCACATCGCCGCCCTGTCCCGGCGTGGCCAGGGAGATGGCGCGGCCCGAATGCCCCGCCCTGCCGGTGCGCCCGATGCGGTGCACATAGTTATCATATTCGTCGGGCAGGTCGTAGTTGATGACTAGTTCTATGCCGGCCACGTCTATGCCGCGCGCGGCGATATCGGTGGCTACTAGGATGCGGTATTTCCCGGTCTTAAAGCCCTCAAGCGCTTCTTTACGCTGGTTCAGAGAACGGTCGGAATGTATTTCGGCCACGCTGTGGTGCATGCGTTTCAGCATTTCAGCCACCCGCGCGGCATCGTAGCGGGTGCGCACGAACAACAATACGCTGCCCCAGTATTTGTCCAGGATCTTGCCGAGCATGGCCGGTTTTACGGACTTGCTGACGATGTAAAGTTCATGTTCCACGTTGGCCGCCGCGGTACCGGCCCGCGCCACTTCCACGCGAACGGGCATTTTCATATTCTTTCCGGCCAGTTTCATGATCTCATCGGGCATGGTGGCGGAGAAAAGCATGGTCTGGCGGTCCTTGGGCAGAGCCGCGATCACGCGGTTAATCTGTGGGGCGAAGCCCATGTCGAACATCCGGTCCGCTTCGTCCAGGACCAGGATGCCGACGTCGCTGACCTTTACCGTGCCCTGGCCCATGTGGTCCAGGAGCCGGCCCGGGGTGGCGATTAAAATGCGCGGATTATGGCGCAGTTCGCGTATCTGGCGGTCGATGTTCTCGCCGCCGATAAGCACTACGCTGCTCATCCCCATTCTCGGGGCGAACTGCTGCATCACTTCGTGTACCTGGATCGCCAGCTCCCTGGTGGGCAGGAGTACAAGGCCTTTGCCGCGCCTGGCGGCCAGTTGCTGTATCATGGGGATGGCGAAAGCGATGGTTTTGCCGGTGCCGGTCTGGGCTATGCCCACCACGTCCTTGCCTTCGGTCGCGGATGGTATGGCCTGCGCCTGTATGGGGGTTGGGATGGTGAAATGAAGCTGGTCCAGGACGTCGAGCAGTTTCGGCGCTATGCCGAGGCCGTAGAATCCGGATTCTTTGTCTTTCTCCGCGCTCTTTACCGGGGAGATGCTGAAGATGTTGCGTGTCAGTTCTTTCAGGAATTTCTTCATATTTACAATTATCTCATAATTTAGCGGACAGTTAAAGTTAGCGCGACGTTCCGCGCGGTTATCGTTTTTTTGTCCCGATGAACCGCGAGAACCAGCTGCCTTGCCCGGACGATTTCTTTACTTCTCCGCTCGGCGCTTCGCTGCTTGTCCTCCGTGGGCCTCTGGACGGGCCCCGGCGCTGGTCATAACGTCCGCTGGACGGACCCTCTCCCTCAAAATAGGCGGAACTGGTTACCCGGCCTCCGGAGTTTCCGCTGCCTGAGCGGAGCGGCCGCCTGGTTTCCGGCCTGCCTGATCCGCCCGATCCGGGTCTGCGGCCGGGGGCGGCGCTGCCGCTGCTTCTCCCGGCCTCCGGGAAAGATTTATGCGCGGGCCTCGGCGCGGAAGGCGGGCGCTGGTAACCGGCTCCGGGGCGGACGCGCCTGTTGCCGGGACCGCCCGGTCTTTGTCCTGACGCGGGGGCTGGAGGCGTGTGGCTGTGGAACCTGGCCGGCGGCATATCCGGGTGGACTATTACAGGCAGCGGCATCCGTATAAGTTTCTCGATGCTGCGCACTTCCTGCGCCTGGTCGGGGGCGGCGAAAGAAACGGCCCTTCCCCCCTGCCCGGCCCTGCCGGTGCGTCCGATGCGGTGGATGTAATTGTTTTCGTCGTCCGGCAGATCGTAGTTTATGACAAGCTCTATGCCGGTTACGTCTATGCCGCGCGCGGCGATGTCGGTGGCCACTAGGATGCGGTACTTTCCGGCTTTAAAGCCGTCCAGAGCTTCGCGGCGCTGGTTAAGGGAGCGGTTGGAATGTATCTCGGCCGCGTTATGGCCCATCTCGCGTATGCGCAGAGCTATTTTGCGGGCGTTGTGTTTGGTGCGCACGAACATGAGTACGCTTCCCCCGTAAGTCTGCAGAAGTTTGTTAAGGAGATCGGGCTTGGCGTCGCGGTTGACCACGTACAGCTGTTGTTCCACTTTTTCGGCGACCGTGCCCTGTCTGGCTACTTCCACGCGGGTAGGCAGGCGCATGTGCTGGCCCGCCAGTTTCATGATCTCGTCGGGCATGGTGGCTGAGAAGAGCATGGTCTGACGGTCCTTCGGCACGGAGCGCAGTATGCGTTCTATCTGCGGGGCGAACCCCATGTCGAACATGCGGTCCGCTTCGTCCAGCACTATCACTTTTACATCGTTAAGTTTTATGGTGCCTTGTTCCAGATGGTCCTGGAGGCGTCCCGGAGTAGCGATAATAATGCGGGGATTCCGGCGCAGTTCGCGTATTTGTCCGCTTATGCTTTCGCCGCCGATGATCACGCAGCCGCTGAGCCCCATCGCGGGAGCGAACTGCCTGAAGACTTCGCTGACTTGCAGTGCCAGTTCGCGTGTGGGCGTCAGGACCAGGCCTCTGCCGGGCGCCGCGGCCAGCCGCTGTATCATAGGGATGGCGAAAGCGATGGTTTTGCCGGTGCCGGTTTGGGCGATGCCGACGAGGTCTTTGCCTTCGGCCGCATGAGGGATGGCCTGGCGCTGTATGGGAGTGGGGATCTTGAATTTGAGGGCGTCTAATGAGGAGAGCAGTTTAGGGGCGATACCGAGGCCGTAAAAGCCGGTGGCAGCCTCAATTGTTTTAGTTGTCATAACCCCATTATCCCATATATCGACGGTAATAGCGAATAATGGAGGCCCTTACGGCTGCAAGTTCGGGGTTCTGTCGGGGCGGTGGAACGCAAAACCGGCGTCGCGCACACCGTGCGCGCGCCTCCGTTCCTCGGCCTCCGCGCTTCGTATGCTCGGCCTCCGGACGGTTTTGCTAACCCCCCGCCCCGCCAGCTCCCCTCCAATTATCCCCGCCGGCAATGCCCCATATCGTGCGCCGTCACACCATCGCCGCCCCTATCCCGTTTTAAAATATCCATCAAAAGAGGTCGGAGATCCAGCGCAATATTTTCTTTGCGGCAGAAGTACGGCTGGAATCGCTGTGCAGGTCCGTATGAAAAGTCTCCTGCTACCTTTTTAAGATCATCCACAGACATATTATCCATATGTAACAAGCATTTTATTCTGTTTTAAAAAGTCTCCTGGTACCTTTTCCTATGGTCATGGACGATAAATTCGAATGGGCCGAAATTGAGAAAGAGATCTCCAAGGCTCCGGTTGAAATCCAAACGCCGGTGGGTCTTTTCAAGGTTATGCGGAGATAGAATATATTTAGATTACTGTGGCTTGTGCTGGACCGGTAAAATAGAAATAGCTTCCAAACCCTTTAAAATCTTTGGGAGCGATTTTTTCCCCCAACCATCAATAAATAACAATACTTTCCCGTCTTTCATGAAATAAAAGCATGGGGAACTGCTAAAATCAAATTCCGGAAGTCTGCTCGCCTTATAGGCGATATATATACTGGGAAAATCAAACTGTTCCCGCCACCGCAGAATCCCCTTAACATCAAACTTGACCGTTAATAAAGTGCCATACTTCTTAAATACAGGCGCCAATTCAGGGTCCGCCAAAATTGTTTTTATCGCGCGCTCAGCTACGGGGCAACCCGCAGATATTGATACAACTATTTTAGGTCCGGTTTCAAAATGAAGTTCTTTAAGTTCAATTTTTTGCCCGTCGTCAAAAATATCATAAACGGGCCATCGGGCTGCTACGGATTCCGTACTAGTGACTATCGCTTGGGGAATAGCTGGGTAATTTGCGGCTGGGAATTGTTCCCGGATGCCTGCAGCCTTATCAAACATCCTTATGTTGATGTAGGCCCAATACATATCTTCAATGTTGTTTTCGGTATGGTCGTTTCGCCGTACTTTTTCATTGAAAGCGTTTTGCTGCCATCCTATATACTCCAGGTTTTCAGGGAAATAAAAAGTAAGTTTTTTAGAGACATCTTGTAACAGATTTAGTGTTTTAAGAGAATACTTCTTAAGCCGCTTTTCCGAGAAATCTTCTTCTTTCAATTTCCCTGGCACGAAGCCGGACTTTTTTATGCCAAAGTACTGCTGCGACACTTCTTTACGGACTTCATCGGCAATTTTAACGGTCCTGATTTCTGACCGGGAACATCCGACTAGTGTTGCGGTGCAAAGAATATGAAAGCAGAAAGATAGTTTAATTTTCATTTTCAATCTATCAACATAAAGGCCGCTTAAGGTCATCAAAAAAAGTGGATATTTGCCGCTCCGGGGGAAATCCCCCCGGAGCAACTTGTTGCTTTTCTAGTCGTAGTTACTGGGGATTGGGTAGGAAAAGTTTCCTGCTACCTTTTTAAGATCATCCACAGACATATTATCCATATGTAACAAGCATTATATTCTGTTTTAAAAAGTCTCCTGGTAGCTTTTCCTTTTACGCCGGCGGCTGCCAGTTCGGGGGCCTGCCGGGGTCAGTCTTTTTTGCGTTCCCTCGGCCGCCTTCGGGGTCAAAAAAGACTGACACCCGTCACCCCTCCCCTGATACCCGCCGTCCCCGTTCAAAGTTCCCAATTATATTTATCTCCACCCCGTTTAATTCTATAATTAGGACTTTTCATAAGAAATAAGTATAGGTTTAGCCACACTTAGCGCATGCATTTCATGACTTTTTCTTTTCTCACCGGTCAGAGATGCAATGCGTTCATAAATACCTGCCGATTTAATACGCATACTGTTATACCGTTCAACACGGAACCGCCATAATTTATTATGCTCATGCACCTCTTTTTGAAGACTCTCATATAGTTCGGTGGTGTCTTGAATGATATTCTCCATATTATTGCGGAAGGCGGGGCCTTGGACATATTCCATTACCTGCTTAACCAGGTGACTTCGTTCTGTTTTACTAAGATCAAGATTGAATATTTTGACCAGATTCTCTCTCAGAATGCCAATTAATGCCATTGCGCCAGCAGGATTAATGCAAATAACGCCACCCTTTTCAATTGAAAACCCAGTGTTGTTTTTGCTTTTCTTGGCGTTCGTTATTAAAATGCCATACTCCGCATCACGCATTTGACGCGCTTTATAAGTTTGAGTAACGTGTGACTTGCTAAAATGTGCCACTTTTTTCAATTCGTAAACAATCTTGCCCACGATTTTGGATTTATCTTTTATCATGTGAAGAATATCTCCACCTTTGCCTGTATGCTGAAACTCATCTTTTGGAAAAGATTCCCGTAGTTTGGCTAGGAATATCTTTTCATCTAAAAGCCCCAACATTTGTGCAGTCTGATTCTGCTGTGTTTGCTCTTCAAGAGACTGAATTTTTGCTTGCTGTGCCTCGTTCTTTAGGCGCAAGTTTGTTATTTGACCGCTTAGCTTATTCGCCATATCTTTTCGACGGTTTTCTGCCTGATCGCGTTCCCGCTTCATTCGATATCGCTCCCTTTCAAATTTTTCGGAAGTGCTTTTCTCCAGGTTTGCCCTAAATTGGCGCAGACTTCGATTCATTTCCATTTTTTCCGCGCGCTTTGCACGCCCTACCTCACGCTGCAACTTTCGCGTATAATCAGCATTAATTTTTGCTCTCTCTTGCTGAAATTCTTTCTCTTGAGTTCGCATGCTTTTGGCGAGAGCCTTTTTCTGTTCGAAAGTATACTTCTTCTTTTTTTCCTCAAAATCTTGCTTAAGATTTTGCTCGCGCTTATGTAATTCCGCCTCTTTTAATTTTAAGTCGGCAAGCCGTTTTTCTTTTTCCTTCCATACGCCAGTAATTTGTTCATAAAGTGATTTTGTAACATCCTGCTTGCAAAGCGGGCAAGTGTATTTACTCATAGATGCCTCCATGTTTTTAACATCGTCCAATCGTAGGACTAGAAAATCCCCTTAGGTCATTTTATCACATACCAAGACCACGTGTGCCAACATCTGTCCCAAAGTATGATGAAATTGCGTGACTCTCAAATACATAGGGTGCCGGTGTATAAACGGGGTGGGGATAGCTAAATAAAATCGAGTAAGGAGCGTGGCAGGCGGATCGGTGGAGCGGGTGGCAGGGGAACCGGATAAGCGGAAGCGTCCGGAGGCCGAGCATACGAAGCGCGGAGGCCGAGGAACGGAGGCGCGCGCACGGTGTGCGCGACGCCGGTTCCGCGTTCCGGTCCCCTGTCGCCCGCGAACTTGCAGGCCTGCCGTTACATTTTATTCCAGGTCGAAGGTTTGGCCGAAGTCGGGGCAGACCGTTTGGGGGATCCCCTCCGCTTTGAGGGTTTCGGCGAAGGCGGCGCGGTCTTTGGGGTCGCCGTGTACCAGGAAGATCTTCCGGGGCGGGCGGCTCAGGCCTTTGACGAAGGCGAGCAGGTCGCCCTTGTCGGCGTGGGACGAGAAAAAATGCATGGTCTCTATCCTCGCGGCCACGTCGTGCTCAAGGCCGAAGATCCTTACCTTGTTCGCCCCGTCCTGGAGACGGCGGCCCAGGGTGCCTTGCGCCTGGTAGCCGACTATAAGGATCGTCGTATTTTCTTTATCAATATTATTGCGCAGATGATGCAGCACCCGGCCGCCCTCGCACATGCCCGAAGCGGAAATGATGATCATGGGGCCGTCCGTCTCATTTAGCGCCTGGGATTCTTCCTTGGTGCGGACATAATTAATGTAATCAAAGCCGAAAGGGTCGCCGTCCATTTCGGCATAGGCCTTGAAACGGTCGTCAAAAGCGAAAGTGTCCTTGTACTTATTGAACAGTTCCGTGATGCTGAGCGTCATGGGGCTGTCCACATATACCGGGATGTCCTGCGCGGCGCCGGAGCGGAGCATCTTGTCCAGAATGAGGATGATTTCCTGGGCGCGCTCAAGTGCGAAACTCGGGATTATGACCTTTCCTTTCTCCGCTATAGCGCGTTTTATTACGGTTTCCAGTCGGGCTTCGGCGTCATCCACGGGTTCATGCAGCCTGTCGCCGTAGGTGGTTTCCATCACCAGGTAATCCACATCGCGCGGGATCTCGGGGCTGCGCATGAGGATGGATGCCCTGCGGCCCAGGTCTCCGCTATAAAGTACGCGGCGGCGTTCCGCGCCCACCGGCAAGTTCACAAGCACCATTGCGGATCCAAGCACATGGCCGGCGTTAAGGAACTTGGCGGAAATAGTCCCCCCCGCCAGGTGTGCTTCCGCGCCCGGATCGCAGGCCTTGAACTTGTTCAGCGCCAGTTTGGCGTCCTCTTCGGTGTAAAGCGGGTCTATGCGTATGCCTTCCGCTTGGTGGACCTTGTTGAAGAATTTTGCGTCGGCTTCCTGCAGGCGGGCCGAATCCATAAGCATAATGGAAGCCAGGTCTTTGGTCGCCGCGGTACAGTAAATGCCGGCCTTCAGGCCTTTCTTGGCGAGCAGGGGCAGGCCGCCGCAATGGTCGATGTGGGCGTGAGAGAGCAAGACGGCGTCCAGATCGGCGGGGCGCACCGGGAAAGACCTGTTCTTATCTATAGATTCCCGGCGGTGCCCCTGGAACATCCCGCAGTCCAGCAGGATCTTTTTGCCGTTCGCTTCAATGAGATGCCGCGAACCGGTAACTTCCCCCGCCGCGCCGAAAAAACCGATCTTAGCGCCGCTTGTCGTTTCCGCCATGTAGCCTCCGTTTTGATCCTGTGAAATCCGCAAGCGGGCCCTGGGTCTTGCGCAGCAATAGCTCGTCATGCCCTCTGACTATAAATTCTTTCAGCACCCCGGTCTTTCTGTAACCCAGTTTTCTGTAAAGGCGTTGCGCATCTTTATTGAAAGATGACACGCATATAAACACATTCGGGCTTTCCACGAAGATCCGCTTCTCGGCGAAGCGTACCAGCAGCGTGCCGATGCCGCGGCCACGGGCGTTCGGGGCCACACAGACGGTCTGGATATAGCCCCTGAATGTCCCGGCCATTTGCAGGATTATAAATCCAACGGCTTTGCCGTTTTCTTTCGCGGCATAAACCTCGCGCAGCGGCGCGCTTACGGTTGTGAGGCAGGCGCGATAATCCCTGCCCAAGGTAAGCCAGGGCTTGGTTCCCGACATGAATCGCGCGCAGATTTTAAAATCCGCAAGTTTCCTGGTGGGGCTGATCCTGATATCCTTAATTTCCATCCTTTTATTTTAAATCCTTCATCCTTCTATTTCCTGTCATTTTTCCCGGAGCCGCTCACCGCCGCCAGCGCGCCGGTTATCATGATCTCGGCTTCCTCAAAGATACGTTTCAGGTGGGACCCGTCTTTAAAACTTTCCGCGTAAATTTTATAGACGTCTTCCGTGCCGGAAGGCCGCGCGGCAAACCAGCCGCCGCGGGTAACGACCTTGAGGCCGCCTATCGGCTCATTATTGCCCGGCGCGCGGGAAAGTATCGCCTCTATCTTTTCCCCCGCCAGTTCTTTCGAAGGGACCTGCTCCGGCGCCAGGCGTTTGAGCAGGTCTTTCTGGGCCGGAGTGGCGCGCGCGTCATGCCGCTCGTAAAAAGATTCTCCGAATTCCGCCGTCAGGTCTTTATAGATCTCGCCGGGGTCTTTGCCCATGCGGGCCGTGATCTCGGCAGAAAGAAGGGAAAGTATTATGGCGTCCTTGTCGGTGCTCCAGGCTCCGCCGCCGAAGCGCAGGAAAGACGCGCCCGCGCTTTCCTCGCCGCCGAAGCCGAAGCTGCCGTCCAACAGGCCGTCGACAAACCACTTGAATCCGACCGGCACTTCACAGAGCCGGCGGCCCAGCTTGGCCGCGACGCGGTCTATCATGCCGCTTGAGACAACTGTTTTGCCTATCGCGGCGTCGGCCCGCCATTTCGGCCGGTTCCGGAACAGATAGAGGATGGCGGCGGAAAGATAATGGTTGGGCGGCAGAAGGCCCGCGCCTTTGGTGACGATGCCGTGGCGGTCGTAGTCTGTGTCGCAGCCGAAAGCGATGTCAAAGCGGTCCTTGAGTCCTATGAGGCGCTTCATGGCGTAGGGCGAAGACGGATCCATGCGTATTTTTCCGTCCCAGTCGGCCGTCATGAAACTGAAAGTAAGGTCCACTTCTTCGCTGACAATACTTAGGTTCAGGCCGTAACGTTCGGCTATGGGCGCCCAATATTTTACGCCGGCCCCGCCCAGCGGATCTACTCCCATTTTCAGGCCGGAGGCGCGGATCGCCTCCATATCTATAACGTCGGCAAGATCGCGCGTGTAGGTTCCCGTATAGTCATATCGGCGGGTGGTGGCGGCCTTTAGAGCTTTCACCAGCGGCATGCGCTTTACTTCGCATAGATTGTTTTCAAGGAGTTCATTTGCCAGCGCCTGGATGCGTCCGGTGGCCGCCTGGTCGGCCGGACCGCCGTTCGGCGGATTGTATTTGAAGCCTCCGTCGGAAGGCGGGTTGTGCGAGGGCGTGATGAGTATTCCGTCGGCAAGTCCCGTTACGCGGCCGCGGTTGTACGCAAGTATGGCGTGTGAAACGGCGGGTGTCGGAGTATATTCGTCCGTTTCCGCTATCCTGACCTCTACGCCGTTGGCCGCCAGCACTTCAAGCGCTGTTTCAAACGCCGGCATGGAGAGGGCGTGCGTGTCCATGCCCATAAAAAGAGGGCCGTCTATCTTAGCCGCCCGGCGGGTCAGGCAAATAGCTTGTGTTACAGCCAGGATGTGGCGTTCATTGAATGAACGTTCAAGCGAACAGCCCCGGTGCCCGGAGGTGCCGAAAGAAATTCTCTGCGACGGTATAGATGGATCCGGGATTTCCGTGTGGTAAGCCGCCAGGAGTTTTGGAATGTCGGTCAGCATTTCCCGCGGCAAAACCTTACCGGCAAGAGGACTTATTCGCATGGCCATCTCCTTGTGGGCGTCCTCGGAAAATATTACGGCGGCAAAAGCGCGCGCATTTAAACCGGCGCCCGATATCGTCCGTTATGGTCCGTCTCTTTTATTCTAATAGATTTGGCTTTTAAAATCTACGGGCGCCGGGATTTTGTTTTTACGGCTTCAATTCTGAATTCCCGCTCATTGCCGTCCCCTATCTCCAGGAGCGCTTGTTTGAGGTCGGCTTCGTGTCTGTGGCTTTCGAGCGGCGCCAGCAGGCTGTACGCGCATGGTACCACCAGCAGTGTAAGGAATGTGGAGAACAGCACGCCGCCTATAACAACCAGCGCCATGGGAATGCGGGTCTCGGCCCCTGGCCCTATGCCAAGAGCCGGTGGAATGGCGGCGGCTATAGTTGCGAACGACGTCATAAGTATGGGACGCAGTCGTATCGGACAGGCGTCGAGTAAAGCCTCCGTCACATTCATGCCCTCCTCGCGACGCCGGTGGTTAGTGAAATCCACCAGAAGTATGGAGTTCTTCTTCACTATACCCATCAACAGTATCATGCCTATCATGCTGTAAATGTTCAGGGTCTGTCCTCCGGCGTAAAGGGCGATAAAAGCTCCCGTCACGCTGAACGGCAGAGCCAGCAGCACAATCACCGGGTGCAGCAAACTATTGAACTGAGAAGCTAATACCATGTAGGCCACAAAAATACCGAAAACAAGCGCGGTTAAAAGACTGCTGGTGGATTCTTCGAAAGTTTTGGAACTGCCGGCCAGGACCACCCGGTAGCCTTCGGGGAGGAGTTCCTTTGCTATTTTCTGAACTTCAGCTATGGCTTGCGCCTGCGCCCATCCGGGCGCGGGATTGGCGAATACGCTTATTGCGCGTTCCCTATTGCGCCTGGAGATTGAGAGAAGCGTGGGTTTCTCAACAATATTTACAATTTCCGAGAGACGGATGAGTTCGCCGCGGTTGTTACGTACCCAGATCTTGGTTATATCCCCCGGGCTCTTACGGTCCTTATCCACCAGGCGCAGGCGTATATCGTAGCGTTTCCCCCCCTTTGTGAACTTTCCCACGCGCACTCCGCCTATCATGGCATTTATGGCTTCGCCTATCGTGGTCATAGTCACGCCTCGGGCTGCGGCCTTTTCGCGGTCGGGTAAAACCTGTATCTCCGGCATTCCGGTCTGATAATCGGTATCTACGTCCACCATCTTGCCTGAATCGTTCATTCGTTTCATTATAGCCCGGCTCAGTTCCCCAAGTTTATCCCAATCCGGGCCTCTCAGACTCAGTTCCACCGGATAGCCGCGTCTGGATCCGAAACCTGACTGCGAAGGATCCCGCATGGAAACGCGGTCAAGTCCGCTTACCGACTTAAGAGCCTTCCGGGTATACTGCATAAAATCCTGCTGGCTGGGCTTTTTCCCGCCCGGTTTTAAGGGGACGCGCTCAGTCTTCGGCTTCATGGTGATAAACATCATAGCGCTGTTCACATCTCCGCCGCCCACCATGCCGAAATATGCCTTTATATTGGGCTGACCCATGGCCCATTTTTCGGCTTTCGCCACGGTTTCGGCGGTAAATCCGAAAGAGGAGCCTATGGGCGTCTGCATGCTGACCATGAACTGGCTTTGGTCCTGGGACGGAGAGAATTCCCTTTGGATTTTAGAGGCGATAAAAAGCGAGGCGGTAAATATTACGGCGGAGACTCCCAGGGTTTTCCAGCGGTGGCGCAGCAGCCTTACCAGGAGTTTCCGGTATAAGGCAGCGGTCTTTTTAAACAGCGTATCCATCCAGATCCCGAATGAAGTGGTGCGGGTGGAATCCACAAACTGGGAACAGCGCATAGGCGAAAGCGTGAGGGCCTCCAATAAGGACAACAGAACCGCCGCCGACATCGTAACTCCGAACTGAAAGAAAAATCTGCCGATAATTCCTTTCATAAATATTACGGGCACAAAAATGGCAAGTATCGCTACCGAGGCGGCCATGGCCGGGAAAGTTATTTCTCTTGCTCCGATTATGGCGGCTTTAACCCGGCTCATCCCCATCTCGTTATAGCGGACTATGTTTTCCATAACCATGATCGCGTCGTCTACGACTATCCCAATGGCCAGAGACAACCCCAGCAGCGTGAAAGTGTTCAGCGTGAAGCCCATGAAGTAAAGTATAAGGAACGCGCCGATTATAGAGGTGGGAATGGAGAGGAGTACATTGAAAGTGGAGGACCAGGAGCCGAGAAAAATCCAGCAGACTACGCCGGTAAGCAGCGCCGAAAGTATAAGCGTGAAGTTCAGTTCGCGGGTGGATTCCTCGATAAAACGGGTGGAATCGTTGGCTATAGTAAGCCGCATATCTTTTGGCAGGGTCGCTTGCAGTTCTGCTACTTTCGCCCGCACGGCCCTGGCCACGCCCACGGCATTGGAGCCGCGCTGTTTTACGATGCCGAGTCCCACCGAGATCTTTCCCCCCACATGCGAGACCCTGCGGATGTCGCTTAAGCCATCTTCCACTTCCGCCACGTCTTTTAAACGGAAAGTCTTCCAGATGGCGGACCCGCCGCGGCCCGTTATTATCAGGCGTGAAAAATCTTCCGGTGTGGAAGCTTCGCCCATAACGCGGACATTAAGTTCTTTTTTCCCCGTGTCTATATAGCCGGCCGGAGTTTCCGCGTGCTGGTTGGCCACCGTGCTTATCACATCGTTTACGGTAAGCTGCTTATTGTTAAGTTCGTCCACATTCAGCCAGATGCGAAGCGCCGGGTCCACGAAGCCGCCCATATCTACGTCTCCCACTCCGGCGATGGTGGTGAATTTATCCTTCAAAAAGTCGTTGGTAAAGGCCATCAGGTCTTTAAGCGGCCGGTCCCCTGTGAGCGCCACGCGGATTATGGCCTGGTCTTCCGGGTTGGTCTTGGTCACTGTCGGAGGATCTATATCCCGCGGGAGGTCGCGTTGGATCTGGGATATTTTAGCCTGCACTTCCTGCATAGCCACGTCTATGTCGCGTCCGATCTCAAACTCAATGGTGATGTTTGAGCGGCTCCGTTTGGAGCTGGAGGAGACTTCCTTTATTCCCTGTATGCCCATTACGGCGCCTTCAAGGATGTCCGCCACCTGTGTTTCCATAACTTCCGGCGCGGCGCCCTCAAGTGTTACTCCGACGTTGACCACGGGATAATCCACGTCCGGCATCTGGCTTATGCCCATATTGGAGAAACCGATCCAGCCGAAAACGATAAGGCCGAGCATAAGCATCCAGGCGAAAACCGGATTTTTTATGGCAACATCTGAAAGTGTCATTGTTTTATCTCCAAGGTGTCTTGCCCGGCGGCCGTTTCAAGCCGGGTCTGCGCCCAGACCGCGTCTATGCGCGCGTTATCCAGGGCAAGCGCCGTTTCCTGGACCGTCTTGAGGCTGGTCAACACGTCCAGGTTTGTGACCAGTCCCAGTTTGTAATCCGCCATCTGCGCCTCCGCGTTGGCCTGGGCCAGTTCTAGGGCTTTTTCCAGGGAAACCGCTACGGAAAGCGCCGTTTGCAGGCCGTCATACGCGGTTTTGATATCAAGTTCAGCCTGTCTGACGACCAGCGACAGGGTCTGCCGGGCTGACCGGCTGAGGGCCTCGGCGGCCCTGATGCCGGCGTTTATGGCCCCGCCCGAATAAAGCGGCAGTCGGACTTCCAGCCCTATGTTCCAATCTATCTTCTCCTGAGTCCGGGGGCGCTTCAGATAATAATCTCCGCCCAGATCAAGGGAGGGCCAGCGCAGGCCCTTTTCAGCGTCAACGGAAAATTCATAGCTCGCAAGGTCCCGGTGACGCGCCTGCACGTCGGGACGCTGAGCGGCGGAGGCCAGGTAGGGCGCCAGGCCTTTATCTTCGGGAAGCGGGGGCTCGCAAGCCGGCCCGGTTTCTTCCGCGCCGGTCAGGAAACCCAGGGTCCGGAGATAGAGTTTTCTGAGGCCGATCGCGTTCTGGATCTGCGCTTCGTCCTGGGCAAGTTGGGATCTTGCGGCCAGAAGTTCGCTCGCGCGCGAACGGCCTATCTTTTCCCTGGTTTCCAGTTCTTTAAGGCGCTCTCGCGAAATATCTATTTGCGCGAGGCGGATGTCCAGCTCGTGGCCGATGGAGAGCAGGTCCAGGTAGGCGCTGGCGACGTCGCGGTATAAAAGCTGGCGGGCGCGTGCCAGGTCCAGAACGGCGGATTCTTTTTGTGAGCGGGCGGCTTTAACGCTCAAAACATCCTTCATCCCGGAAAAAAGTGATTGACGGATTTCGATCGCCGCCTGTCCGCGCGGCGACTGAACGGAGGGCGTGCCTTTGTCCTCCCAGGTGCGCGAGGCGGTCAGGTTCACTCCGGGCCGGAGATTTGCGGAGAGCTCCGCTATTTTCGCGGTCAGCCCCTCCACGGTTTCCCCTCTTCTGGCCAGATCTTCGCTGCGGCGCAGGGTCGAAGCGAAAGCGTCGTTCAGTTTCAGGCAGGAAGGCGGCGGTACCGGAACCTGTTGGGCGGCGGCTAAGGCGGGCATGACAATAAGCGCTATTCCCAAAGGAAAGATTCTCATTTTTTTCTCCTGAGACCGTAAAGGTATATATTTATAACGCGTTCCGCTTTATCCGCGGATGAGAGCGACCGGCCCGGACCTCGGGAATAGGCGAGCGAGCCCCTGCAAAGCCCGAACAGCGCCGAAGCCGCGTAAAGCGGGTCTTCAAGTGTTATTAAGCCGTCGGCCGCGCATTTTTCAAGAATGCTCCTGAGCGCGCCGAGTATGGCGGGAACTTTGGCCGCCTGAGCCAATTTTGAATTTCCGTCATGTGATTTTGCGGTCACAGAACCGGGCAAGCCGCATTGGTGTCTTTCGCCCAGAGCGTCCATTAACACGGTCTTCCTGGCAAGGTGTTCTATAAGCGCTTTTACCGCGCAGCGTAAAAGCTGTTCCCCCCCCGAACCATAATTCAGAATTGAGACAAGGTCGGCTACGAAGGCTTTGGTTAGGTCTGTGTGGACCGCCGCCAGCAGGCAGTCTTTGCTGGGATAATAAAGGAAGAGCGTGCCTTTCGCCACGCCGGCTTCCCGGGCAATGCTTTCCATCGTGACGTCCGCCGAGTCGGCGGCCAGCAGCACCTTGCGGGCGGCGTTCAGTATGGCTTTCTGTTTTGATATTTTAAGGGCCATAGTTGTTCTGTCGTGGGCCGGGAATAATGACTGACCGGTCAGTCATTCATTATAGCATACAGCGGATTCCACCGAAAAAACACCGATGGATAGAGTTTGTGAATCAGGACCCGGACAGCTAGGAGCCTGTTAGATATAAACAATTTCGTCTGCAATTGCCGCTTTTTGCGGGACCCCTTCCGGGATTTACCCACAGGTGGACACCGCATTGCGGTTTCCCCTACTACGCCATCGCGCTGCTCAACTTACAGGTTCATTAGAGCCTGCTCGTTTCGCATCGCTTCGGCTCGGCTTTAAAATCGGCAAGCCTATGGCAGTGCCGTATCAGGCGCTATGCGCTTCAGACGGCCAATTTCGTCATGAAAGCCTTATGTCGGACAGGTTCCTAGACGCGCGCATTGTAGTATTTCGGCTTTTGTGACCGAATATCTTTAAGACGTAGGTATAAATGGAATCCGCCGGATATGCGCCCTGGGTCTTTGGGCCTAGAAACGTATAGGTCTTATGATCCTTGCGAAGTAGTCCGTATGGGTTAAACTATTCTTGTCTTTAATTGAATCGGACTTAGTCGGAGGTATATTGAACCGCATCAGGATAGTGCTTGCAACCGCCTTGCTTCTAATCATATCCGCGGCGGGTGTACGCGCCCAAAGCGTCCCGCTTTTGGCCGCCCCCCCTTCAGCCGCTTTTGAATCGCTTAAAACTTTCTACCCCGTTTCGTCTTTTGAAAGTATTGAACCGACCCTCCCCGTCCCGGCTGCCGGGCGGAGTCTGGAAACCGGTCTTACGGGCGAGCAGCTTTTTCAGGAACTTCATAAAACCTTGGCCGTTACTAATGGTCCGGTTCCAACCTATAAACAGGCCAAAGTCTATATGTATTCCAAAGCCGACAATATCACCTGCAACGGCGGCCCCGGTATAATGACTTTTTACTCACAGATATGCGTCAATGGTTCCAGCAGCAACGGCAACGATTACCATGAGCAGGGTGACCAGAACGGCGACGGTATTGTGGATAAGATCGTGAACGCCGAACATCTCTGGCCCCAGAGCTATTTCAACAGCGCTCTGCCCATGGTGGCCGACCTTCACCAGCTTGCCTCCACTTTCGAGACCCCGAACAGCCGCCGTAGTAATCTGAAATTCACTAAAGTCTCCAAGCCGATCTACAGCACTTCCAGCGGTTCCAAGTTGGGCGTGGATGGTTTTGAGCCCGCGGACGCGGTTAAAGGGAATGTGGCCCGCGCCATGTTGTATTTTCTGACGCGCTATTATGACAGAAGTATCCGGAAGGGAATGAACTATAATGATTTCTGGACTCTGCGCGTACCGATGTTCCTGGAATGGAACCGTCAGGATCCGCCTGACGCCAACGAACGCCGCCGCAATGACCTGGTGGAGACATTCGAGGGTAAACGCAATCCGTTTATTGACGATCCCTCTCTAGCCGACCGCATAGGCGAAGCCGTTTTCTCGGCGCATTAACCCTAATCCTGCAGTTCAACTTGTTTTCCATCGGAAGATCCTGTGAACAAAAAAATACAGGGTGTATGCCGCGCGAAGCGCACCTGAGTTCCGCGAAGGGAAAAATTCAACCGAATTTTTCAGGTTAACTTGTAAAAGTTGAAGTTGGTTTTTTTGAAAAGGCCGAGGATTGGAAAAATATTTTTTCAGCCCTCGGCCTTAACTTTTAAGGTTTTCCAGCTTGAATGAAAAAACCTGAGGTGGAAAGGTCTTCATCGGTAAGACCGGAGAAGCAATCGGCGAGGGAGGCCCTGTCCATGCCGGAAGTGTTCTTGAACGGCAGATTCCGGAGGATTACGAAACCGGCCTTTTTTATCAACGCCGTGTGGGTGGAATAGGGCAGCCTGTTAAGAAGATAGGGGCGGCGGCCTTTTATCACCCGCCACATAAAATCGGAATATGCCCAGTGGCCGTTCCATTCTTTTGAGATTCCGTGTGAGCTTAAATCCACCTGATTGGACATTGTGCCGCCGGGCTTAAGCCACTTGTAGGCCGCGGCGTAGGTCCCTTTCGCGTCCTCCACATGCTCCATCGCCGCCTGGGAATAGATCAGATCCACCGTTGCTTCCGCTATTTCATGCGGATCGCTCCATGGAACCACATATCGTATCTCGAAGAGGCCGGTCGCAGCGGCAGCTGCCGCCGCTGAGCCTCTTGACCGAGGTTCCGCATCTATAGGAGGGCGCGGCTTATTTAGGTTCAGCAGAGCTGAGCGTATCGCATCCAGTCTTTCCGGGGCCAACAGTCGTTCCAACTCTTCCGGAGGTAGGATTTGGGAAGGGAAAGCGTAGGAATCAAGCGGCGGTTTCAGGCGCGGGAATTCAATTTCGGCCGGAATCGCCGTGGTTTCGCGGAAGAGGGTTATTATTTCCTCCAAGATCAGCAGATTCCTTTTGTTGTCGGCGTATTCCAGCACATCGAACGCGAAATATTTCTCCGCGCCGGAAACCAGCGCGGCGAGGCCTATCCCAAGACTGTCTCCAGGGCCTATTTCCGCCACTACTTCGGGGGGTTTTCCCCCGTTCACGTTCCGGGTATTTATGAGGTGCCGAAGCCAGACGGAATAGCAATAGCGGGCCGAGTTTGTTCCCCCGGTATTATGTCTGGCGAAGCGGTAAAGTCCCGGCAGATAAGTGGCAAGCCCCTTAATTATGGGGAGCAGCATTGTTCTCTCCTGAAATAAAAAGCCGGCCCCCGTAGCCGGGCTTTTGTCGGCCGGCGATCAACATTAACCTGAAAAATGCAGATGCATTTTTCCCCTTCGCAGCGCTCAGGGGCCGCTTCGCTACGGATACGCCCTCGTTAATTTCCGCGCATAGCGCTGAAAATTCACGACCCGCTGCTGCGGGGAATCCGGGCCGTCTGATGCGCATAGCGCTGGGCCGCGTGATGAGCATAGCTCTTGATGCGGCACGCCCATAGGTCAGTTACGGCATGACCATAGGTCTAATACGGCACCTACGCAGGTATTGCTTTTTTTGTTCACAGGACCTTCCAATGGAAACCAAGTTGAACTGCAGGATTCGTGTTAACGCAGAAGTTTATACGGATCCTCCGTGACGCTCAGCATGTATACTGCGGCTTTGACGTTCCCGGCCACGGCCCTGCTAATGAGCGCCGCGCCGGGGTAAAAACTATTCCCTTCCAGTTCAGTGGTGAACGCGAAAATGCCGGAGGTGGCGTAAGCCCAGTCCGTGGTGTCCCCGGTGGCGACATAAAGGTCGCTGGACTGCTGTGGAGTGTAGCCGGTAAAATCGGCCATCGTCCGGGCCATTTCCGCGAAGACCTTGCGGTCGTTCTCGTTCTCCAGCGGCGTGTCCTTGCCGGCCCATGGATATAGTAGCAGGCTTGAATAAGAGTGATAGCTCATCAGGGTCTTAAGGTTCTTCCTGGTCTCCACGAATTTCTTGACCGCCACGGTTTCGGGTTCTGAGAAAGCCGACGGTCCGCAGTAGGTCTCGGCGGAAGGAGAATGGGAGGCTCCTCCCCGGCACCAGAGAGAATCGTAATTGCGATTCAGGTCCACGCCCATGGATTTATCCGGGTTGACGCGGGTATTTTTTCTGTGCCAGCGGTACTTTCCGGCCGCAATGTCATATTCCGCGCCGTCCGCGTTAAGCATGGGGATTATGTAAATATCCAGGGTTTCCAGGTATTTGCTAATCTCCGCGTCATTTTTATGTTCAAGCAGATAGACCGCAAGGCCGAGGGCTACCTCATTGGTTAGATGCTCCCTTGCATGGTGGCTGCCTACAAAAAATGCGCCGGGTTTGGAGCTGGTTTTTTCGCCTTTTTCGGTACTGTTAAGGCGCAGGCACCAGATATCGCGTCCTTCCAATGTCTTCCCCGCTGAAAAGAGGGATGCTATATCAGGGTTGTTTGCGGCCAGTTCCCGCAACAGGCCTGTGGTTTCAGTATAATTATGATAAGCCGCATCGGTTGGCGGGAAATCTTTAAGGTGCTTTTTCGCATATTCGTAGATCGTGACCCGGCTTTCGATGCTGAAACCTTTTTCCAGGATCAGGTCCATAGCTTCTTTACGGGCGAACCCGGAAGTCCTGCTCGCGTTTATTTCCACGATATCCATACCGGTTTCAAGCAGCGCGGTTCGTTCATATTTATCGGCGGCCGACACCGTTATCCAATAACGGTCGTCGCTGCGGAGGGCCTCTACGGCGCTTATGTTAGTATCGGCTTCAGAAAGGTTGAGGTCCAGCGGATGGTTGGCGGGCAGTTGATTCAACAACTGGCTGAAAGATAATGCGCTTCCGGGAGCGGCCGGACGGATGGCGGCAAAAACAGTCGTGGAATATAAGGCTGTGAGTAAGAGAACTGTTGTAAAAGCGTGTTTTTTCATCGGTTTGTTTCTCCGTGTCAATGTTCAACTATACCAAAGTCCATGCGCAAGCTCAATATCGCGGAAAAAGGGCTACACTGTCCGGACTTAGCATATGTGTGCCGTCAGTCCGCTAGTTTCGGCCTGGGCGGCGCACAGGCAGGCGCAGAAGATAAAAATACATCCGGAAAGATAGATCCACAGCAGCAGCGCCATTATACCGCCGAAGGCCCCGTATATAGAGTTCAGGGCCGTGAAATGCTGCAGATAGAACACGAACAGGCTTTGGGCGGTATGCAGCAACACGGCGGCGCAAAGCGCGGAGGGCCAGACTTCTGAAAAACTCGTGCGTCGGCGCGGGGCCAGGCGGTAAAACAGGGTCAGGCTGAAAAAGACGACCAGCCACGGCAGGAAAATCACTAACAGATTATAAATCCAGGGGAAAAAACCGTCAGCGGAAAAAACCCCCCTCAACATCTTCCCCAGCAAAGGCACACCTATTCCCAGAAGTACCGCCACTACCATGATGCCGAGCAGGGCCAGGCTTTTAAGCGGCAGATGCCACCAGCGGTTACCCTCGGTACCCCAGGCCCGGTTGGCCGCGTGAACAAGCGTGGTAAAGAACTGAGTGGCGACCCATACCAGCATCAGTAAGGCTAAGGCTCCGGCTTGCCGGCGCGCTTTTACCACTCCGGAAATGGTGTCAAAAATGTAATACTGCATCTCGCCGCTGAGCGGCACGTATCTTTCCAAGTAGGCGATGACGGCTTTTCCGGCTATGGCTCTATCAATAAAAAGCGACGCGATGCTCACCAGAAGCACTACCAGAGGAAACAGCGAAAAGAACGCGGTGTAAGCGAAGGCCGCGGCGCGTTCAGCCCCGTCTATCCGCAGAAACTTTTTAGAGGCAAGGAGCAGTATCGCCCAGATCCTGAGGTTTATTTGTTTAAGCCTGACTGGCATATTTATCTGCGTAAATAAGGGTAAAGGCGGGTGAGATACTTCAAAATCGGCAATTCTGTCATGAAAGTCTTATGTCGGACAGGCTCCTAGTGTAGTGTCTCGCAAATCCCTTTACTTTTGACTGGCCGGGTTTGGAGCGAAACAAGGAGCGAAGAGCG
>MGVA01000008.1:0-70176 GCA_001800245.1 Elusimicrobia bacterium RIFOXYA12_FULL_51_18
GCTCTGATGGCATTGCTATAACCGAAAAAAGTGGAGTTGGTTTGCCCGCCTATGCTGGCCGCTCCGGCTATGCTGGCCTGTCCAACCACGTAAACATTACTGCTTATATACACCCCGCCGTACTGAGCCGCCGTAGCCGATGCAATATACACATTGGATAAAAAGTTAACGGAGGAAACGTTCACCATGTTCCAGCTATTCATATTCAGCGTGGTGGTGGCCACATGGTTGCCTAAGTTATCCCATACAGCGCTTACGTTATCCCAGTAGAGCCAGCCGCCGACATTTTTACGGAGGATCTGACCCGACGCCCCATCACTTACAAACAGAGCGCCGGCGCTGGGAAAATAAACATTCCCCGCAAACGTTGATCTACCCGTAACATAGACATCGCTTGAAGTCTCTATGGCGCCGTTAAAGATGGTATTGCCTGGAGCTGTGGAAATATGTGTCCGGACATCGGTTGAGCCGAAGATGGTAAAACCTTTTATTTCCAGGTCCGGATCGTGCACATTGCCGTCCGTCCCCAAAACGGTAAGATCATCCTCGGAACCCAGTTCGGTTCCGATCTGGGAATGAGCGTCAGGGACAAGTGAAGGCAGCGGCAGTGAGGAAAAGAAAGGGAACGAAAAGATAGCAAAGATAGTAAAAAACCAAGGGAAAGATTCCCCTCTTCGTACCCCCCCTATTATCATACTTACCCCCCTGCCATACAGAACCCAGAGGCGCAACACAAACCGGCTCAGCATCCTAATGCTTTAACAGCACCTTACATTACCTAAAGCCCGTCCGCAAAAGATATGAACCGGAATCACCAACCCCTTGAATCAAGGATACCAGATAAACCCATAAGTGTCAATACTATAGGTATTTTTATTATTAATACTGCTGGTATGCATTAAACCGGATCTTTACTTAAAAACACAAATCTCCGACAATGCATCATCCACACGTGAGCCATCAAGTCCAGGATAGAGAATCCGGGGAGATATCGGTACGCGGGAGAGGTTTCCCTTATTGAGAATTTGCTAACATAGATACGGTTATGCAGAAAAGATTATTCAGCATTTTCGGAGGGTTTGGGGCGCAACGGTTCCCCCAATATCAAAAGCACACCGTGCCCGGATTTAACAACGAGCAACAATTCGGCGAACAATACGGCGCAAAACAATGAGACCACCAGTAATCATACCAGCTTACCAGCCGGGCCCGGAGCTTGAAGCGCTCGTCAAAGCCCTTATTTCCGACGGGCATACGGAAGTTATAATAATGGACGACGGCTCCTCGCAAAACCTGGACGGTATCTTTTCAGCGCTGCGCGGCCTGCCGGGCGTCCATTTATTAAGGCACGCCGTAAACCTCGGCAAAGGGCAGGCCCTTAAAACGGCTTTCAATTATTTCCTGACCAATTTTCCCAAAGAATGCCCCGGAGTAATCACCGCGGACGCGGACGGACAGCACCTGCCGAAAGACATCGCAGCGCTAAGCCATTGTCTCTCTGAGAATCCTTCCTCTCTTTGTCTTGGAAAGCGCAGATTTAAAGGCGCAGTGCCCGCAAGGAGTCTTTTCGGCAACACCCTTACGCGCTTAATCTTCCGTGGTTTTTCCGGCCGGTCTTTAGGCGACACGCAAACGGGGCTGCGAGGCATCCCCAGGACGTTCCTCTCCGAACTTTTAGGTGTGCGCGCGCAAGGTTACGAATTTGAGCTGGAAATGCTTCTTCTGGCGGTCCGTTCCGGCATGCGGATAAGGGAAATCCCCATTGAAACGGTGTATCTGCGCGGCAACGATAGCTCCCATTTTAACCCCCTTCTGGATTCCCTGCGCATCTACTTCGTTTTTTTACGGTTTTCCGCCTCCTCACTGCTTACGGCGGTGGTTGACAACGCGGTTTTTGTGTTAGTTCACCTGATTTCGTCTAAGGTTTTTCTCAGCATAGTAATCGCCCGCCTGCTGGCCGGCAGCCTTAATTTCATGCTCGGCAAAAAGATTGTATTCAAATCCAAGGAAAGAGTAATGCCGGAAATCGCCAAGTATGCGACCCTGGTCTCTGTTTTCATGCTTATCTCCTACGGCATGGTAACGGCCATGGTCGCCTTCGCCGGCATAAATGTCTATGCGGCAAAACTCCTTACGGAAGGCTCGCTTTTTCTTGCCAGCTTTGCCGCCCAAAGCCTCCTTGTGTTTTCCAGGCCGGATACCGACCTGGCGCTGCGGGATTCCGCACCCGGAGCGGGAGGAACATGATCGGTATTACCGGGTTTTTCCTCTCTTTTGCCGGCTACACGCTTTTTCTGATCGAGTTCACCCCGTGGGCCGCAGCGGCGATCCCCCTCTTCATAGTATCCGCGCTCATCCTGCTACTGTATATCTTCAGCCTTGCAGGCCTCCTTATCCACGGCGCTTATTTCCTGTCCGGCCTGGGTTTCGCGCTCGGTCTTACCGGACTTTTTCGCGCCGGAAAACACCCGAAGGATTATTTTGCAAAATTTCCGGAGCCTGGCCCCGCTATTTTTTTTATTCTTGCGGTTATACTCTGGCTGCTGCTTTCAGGAACCCACTATTCTTCGTGGGACGAATTCTCGCACTGGGGATTTATAGCAAAAGAGATATTTCTGCGCAACGCCCTGCCGCCGCTTGAGAGCGCCCTGCGCTTCAAAGATTACCCCCCCGCTACGGCGCTTTTCCAGTATTATGTCGTGTTTTTTACCGGATGGTCGGAAGGCGCCACCGCCTTCGCGCAGTCCCTGATCCTTCTTTCCGCCGCCACGGCCCTGCTTCATGGATCGTCCTGGAAACAAGGTTTAAAACCGGCGGCGATAATCTCCTTATCCTATCTATTGCTTATACTTTTCAACTATAAGCCGCAAAGTCTGTACGTGGACCATGTGCTCGGCTTTTTATTCGGCGCGTCCATAGCATCCTGCCTGCTTTCAGACACCGGGGACTCCTGGGCTATTGTCAGGATCATCCCCACCCTGCTTATTCTGCCGATAGTTAAAGCCGCGGGACTTCTCCTTGCGCTGACAGCCGCTGTTGCCATAGCGACCAACCACCTCATCGGACTCTCCGCCGCAACCCGGCGGGAAAACGGTAAAAGACAACTTTGGCCCTCTATAGCCCTCTGCATTGTGATCCTCTTGTCGCCGCTGCTCACGGCAAAAAGCTGGAACCAAAGGGTGAAGGAATTGGGACTCGCAAAAACCTTTGAAACAAAGATAGCTCTGACGGATATTAAAAAAAGTTTTTCGGCCGCCGCTTCTAAAAGGGATACGACAACTATATCCATCTTCAAAAAAGCCCTTATAGGCAACCAGGTGGGCAGGAGCCTTCCGCCGGTTTTCCTGATATTAATACTGGCGTTAGCCGCCTTCGCCGCGGCCGGAAAAGAAAGGCGAGGCACGGAAAATCTCCAGATCCGCGCCGTTTTTCTCTGGATACTTGCCGGATTCGTCGTTTACGCTTCCGGGCTCCTTATGCTTTATCTTTATTCCTTTTCAAATTATGAAGGCCCCAGACTTGCCTCTTTCGGCCGCTATATGGGGGTATTCTTCATCGGCTGGAGTCTTGTAACTGCGTCCTTCTTTCTACGCCTCCCCCCCCCGGCGGGCCCGGCCCGCTTCATGCGTTACGCTAAGCCGCTCATTATCCTGGCCGCCGCGGCGGCCCTGGCCTCCGCGCTATTCAAAAAGGACAGCGCTGAAAAAGCGCGGCTTCACAAAGATATCAGGGAGAAGGCGGAGTATGCCTTGTCAAAAACGCCGGCTGATTCCAGGATCTATATCGTCTGGCAGGCCAGCGACGGCTTCGAACCGCAGGTAATGGCTTATGAACTGGCTCCGCGCATAACCAGCACCCGGGGAGGCGGCTGGTCCCTGGGAAAACCATATTACCCCGGCGACGTATGGACTACCGACGTCCCGGCCAAAGACTGGCAGGGGATACTGAAAAATTATGATTTTGTAATGCTTGGGAACGCGGATAAGGTCTTCTGGGAAAGATTCAGCCGGCTTTTTGAAAACCCGGAAAAGGTCCGCGACGAGTATCTTTTTAAAGTGACGATTAAAAACAGCGGCCTAAAGCTGCGATCTGTTTCCCCCGTCCTGTAACCCCCAGACACCCGGAATGCGAGTTCGCCTGCGGGCTATGCCTGTGCCGTAACAGCGCCTATGGCCTTCCGATGGCCTCGTCCCGCTGAAAGATGCGCCGGACGGTGCGCATCATTATTCCGATATCCAGCGCCAAAGTCATGTTCTTGACATAATAAAGGTCGTAATGCAGCTTCTCCAGTGAGTCCTGCTTGTTGGCTGTAGCGCGGAAATTTATCTGGGCCCAGCCGCTCATCCCGGGCTTCACCAGGTGCCGTAGATGATAATGAGGGATGCTCAGTTCAAGGATACGCACTTCTTTTATCCATTCCGGGCGAGGCCCGACCAGGGACATATCGCCTTTCAGGATGTTCCAGAGCTGGGGGATTTCGTCCATCCGGGTCAGCCTTAAAAGCCTGCCTACGCGGGTTATCCGGCTGTCATCAGCCGAAGCCTCATAGAGCGGCCCGGCCTTGTCGGCCCCCTGAACCATAGTCCGAAATTTCCAGATAATAAATTTGCCGCCCAGATAACCGATCCTTTTCTGAAAGAAAAAAGCCGGCTTGTCCCAGCCATCCGAAAATTTCAGCGCAAGGTAAGCGGCCGCGAAAACCGGGGAAAGTAGAAGCAGACCGAATAAAGCGGCCAGAATATCCAATCCCCTCTTCACCACAATGTAAAAGCTGTTGCTTTTATGCAGAACATTGCTGAATAGCCAGCTGGGCTTGGCGGCATGCTCTGGAGGGATTTTATCGTAAAGTTCCTCGTAAAAATCCAGGTGCGTTATAATGGGTATCTCGTCCATTACCGCCGCGGAAAGCGCCGCGCTTTCCTGGAATGGATTTTTCTCGGCATCTTCCGCGTCCACAACCAGCAGATCGACATGAGCTGAGAGCTCTCCGCCGGTTTTCCCCCGAGGAAGCCAGTATTCATCCCGGTTTTTCTGCCGCAAGGCGAGGTCCGGCAGGGGAACCACCGTAAAACCCAGGTGCGGATTTTTAGCCAGTTCTCCTTTGATCTCTTCCACAAGGCGGTTGCTGCCTAAGAACGCCACCCGCTGGGTAAGCAGTTTAAAAAGGAAGAACCGCGTCCATACGCGCCGGCAAAGAGCGGCAAAGCTGTGAAGAAAGATGAGGGTCAGCACCAGGTGGGTCTTAGGCGTTATGACCAGCTGCGCGGAAAAAATATAAAAGAGCACCGTTACGGCGGCGAAGTTTACCGCGAACGCCAGCAGGGCATAATTTATCAGGTTGACCGTTTTGTTTATGCGCCGCAGGTCATAAAGACCGACGATGTAAAAAGTGCCGGCCCAGATGGGAATGAACAGGGAAAATATTCTGGCGTGCTGAACAAAAAAATCGAAATGAGGGAACCCCCACCGGCGGACAGTTAAGGCCAAAGCCAGGGAAAAATAAAAAAGAAACGCGTCACCCAGGAACAGTACCAGACGCCGCCATCGGAATATGAACATTTATCTGACCTCGCCAACAATTATACTAATTACCTCTCGCTTCCGCCTCGGCCCACAGATCCGCTTCAAGCAGTGAAGACATGGCCTCCGTTATCCTGGTCCTATCATATACGGTTTCCAGGAGAACTTTCGAGTTTCCAGCGAACGTCTGAAGTCCCCCGTCTTTCAGGGCGTAGAATTTCAGAAAACCCTCGTTTATCCCGTTCAGATCCCCCGGAGCAGAGCATAGCCCGGTCTTATACTTCTCAACTATCCGCCGGACTTCACCGTTCATTACGCAGAAAACCGGTTTTGAAAAAGCCAGATATGCCTGAAACTTGGCCGGAACTGTGATATTAAAGACGGGGTCGTCGTTCAGGGACACCACCATGACATCGCTGGCATTGAAATAAGCCGGCATTTCCGATTGTCTCTTTCTGCCCCAAAACACCACGTTATTGATCTTTCCATCCGTAACCAGCTCTTTCAGCCGTTCCAAATTCGACCCGTCCCCTATGATATTAAGCTGAATGCCACTATTTTGAGCCGAGGCGAGTCCGAATCCCCGTATCACGTTCTCCAGGTTCTGAACCTTTCCGATATTGCCCGCGAACGTGAAATTAAATTTATCGGACATTTTTACCGGACTGACAAGCGTCTCTCCGGAGGGCGCGATTGTGGGCCAATTAGGAAAGTGATATATCCGCCTTCCCGGAGCGTACTGGAGTATTTTTTCACGAAATCCTTCACAGGAAACGAATATCTGTGCACAGTTCCGGTAAATAAAGGCCACAAGTTTATCAAGAAACCAGGAAAGAATTCCGGTCTTTTTGAAGCCATATGCGTACACCGTATCGGGCCAGACGTCCTGGGTCCAGATCGTGACGGGTTTATTGCGCGCAAGACCGGCCAAAACCGCCGGAAGAGCCACCGTCAGCGGCCCCGTCTGATAAACGAAGATACGATCATATCGCCCGGCTATGAACAAGGCGATGAGGCTGCCGGTAAAAATAAAACTGAAATAATTAAGTATCTTCAACGCTAAGGAATCCCGGTAACCGGTGATAGTAAAAAAGCGTCGTACACGGATATTCCGCCACAATTCTTCCGAGTAAAAACGGTTGACATAGCCCTGAAAAACCCTGCCGAAGGGATAGCTTGGAACCTGGGTGAGAACTTCCGTTTCAAAACCACGCTCCGCCCATTGGCCAGCCAAGTCGTTTATAATGAATTCTTCCGGGTAGAAGCGTTCTGTAATGATGAGTATTTTGGATTTTGGACCGGGCATGGTAGCGGAAAACCTTAAGCGCTCGCAACAAAATAATGGCGTCATCCGGCGGAACCTGTTTTTGAGCGGGCCGAAGCGGTGTAAAGCGCCGCGCACTACACATATTCTAGCGTAAAGCGGCGCAGCCTAATAAACACAGTTCATGCCGACTTGCGCCAGACGGTGCGGTTTATGTAATCGGTGTAACTCATTATAATGCGCAGGACTTTCTTGGACACGTTGTCGGTATCATAATCCTGCACGAGGCGGAACTGGCGGCTCCCCTTGGAATGCTGGCTAACCACTATATCCACGGATTCCAGGACCCTTTCGGTCTTAAGACCGCACATTATAAGCGTGCCCTCGTCCATTCCCTCAGGTCTTTCATGCGCCTGGCGGACGGTCACGGCGGGCACATTCAAAATAGTGGATTCTTCGGTTATAGTTCCACTGTCCGACACCACGCAGAAAGCGTTAAGCTGCAGCATGACATAGTCGTAAAAACCAAGCGGCTTCAGAAAGCTTATTCTTTTATCCAGGCCTTTAACTCCGAGTTCTTCAAGCTTTTTCCGGGTACGGGGATGCGTGGAAACGATCACGGGCATAGAATATTTTTTCGCCAGCGCGTTAAGCGAGTCCAGCAGATTCCTGAAATTTTCTCCGCTGTCTATATTTTCTTCGCGATGAGCGCTGACCACGAAATAGCCGTTCTTTTCAAGTTTCAGGCGCTTAAGCGCTCCGGACTTGAGAATTTTAGGCATATAATGCGCCAAAACTTCTTTCATAGGGGAACCGGTCTTAATGACGGTTTCCGGGCGCAGGCCTTCGCTTATAAGATAGCGCCGGGCGTGTTCGGTAAGCGTCATATTGATATCGCTCAAATGGTCCACGACTTTGCGGTTGAGTTCTTCCGGCACGCGCTGGTCGAAAGACCTGTTGCCGGCCTCCATGTGGAAAACCGGTATTTTGCGGCGCTTGGCGGGAAGCACTGAAAGGCAGCTATTGGTATCGCCGTAAAGCAAAATAGCGTCGGGCTTCTCCTTCTCCATGACCTCGTCGGCCTTGGCGATAATATTGCCGATGGTCCGAGCGAGGGTGTCCCCGACCGAATCCAGAAAGTGGTCCGGCCTGCGTATGCCAAGTTCCTTAAAGAAGATTTCGTTCAGCTCATAATCGTAGTTCTGCCCGGTATGAACTATCACGTGTTCCAGGTATTTCTCCGCCTCGGCCATCACGCGGCTGAGCTTTATGATCTCCGGCCTGGTGCCGACTATCGTCATCAATTTTAAAGGCATAAATTAACTCCCCTGTTTGCTAGCCTATGGCTGTGCCGTTTTAGACCTATGGTCATGCCGCACCAAGAGCTATGCTCATCAAGCGGCCAAGACCTATGTTCCTCGGACGGCCTTATTTCAACTCCGCGGCCACTTCCGGCAGTTTTAAAAGCACTTCCTTAACTTCTTGTACGTTCAGCCGCTGCGTGTTGTGTGAGGTATAGTCGGAAAGCTTCGCCTCCTTTTTATCTCCCTCGGTAAAATACTTATTATAGTTCAGGTCCCTGTCGTCCATGCTTACCCTGAAATAATCCCCCATATCCTCAGCCCTGCGCAGTTCTTCAATAGTGGCGAGGGTTTCATAGATCTTCTCGCCGTGGCGGATGCCGATACTTTTAACCGGGACGTCGGAATTAAAGAGTTCTTTCAACGCCTGAGCCAGATCCCCCACGGTGCAGGCCGGAGATTTCCTGATAAAAATATCCCCCTGCTTCGCGTTGGAAAAAGCGAACAACACGAGTTTTATCGCCTCGTTCAGCGGCAACAGGAACCGGGTCATCCCCGCTTCGGTGACAGTTATGGGTTTCTTTTCTTTGATCTGTTTTATGAACAGCGGGATGACGGATCCGCGCGAGCACATGACATTCCCATACCTGACGCAGGAGATCCGAGTATCCTTTTCGCTCAAACCGCGGCAGGCGGCCTGGGTGACCTTCTCCATAAGGGCCTTGGTCATACCCATGGCGTTCACCGAGTAAACAGCCTTATCCGTGCCCAAGCAGACCAGGCTTTTCACTTTGTGCCGGATCGCGGATTCAACCACATTGCTGCTGCCCAGAATATTCGTCATCACCGCCTGCATAGGAAAAAACTCGCACGAAGGCACCTGCTTCAGAGCCGCCGCGTGGAAAACCATATCCACGCCTTTCATAGCCTGGTCCATGCCGTGCCTGTCCCGCACGTCACCGATGTAAAACTTTATTCTGGAATCATTAAGCTGGATGCGCATATGCTCCTGCTTAAGTTCGTCGCGGCTGAAAATGCGGACCTCTTTAAAATCCTCCCTAATTATGGTTTGTAGGAGCTCATGCCCGAAAGATCCGGTGCCGCCGGTAATAAGCACGGTTTTATCTTGAAAAAACATATTATTTCCTCCACTCGCCGTAGGGCGTGGGATCGGCGGCCATATCCGTCATCATAGCCTGCCATGAAGGACACTTGAATCCTGTGGCCTCCGCAAACCTGCCGCCGTCCAGATCGCGCCTGCATTCAAATTTATCGTCCGCCGTTATCTCCGTGTCCACCCGGTACGCTTCCTTAATTAGCTTCAAAAGCTCGTATTTGGACACCTTCTCGCTGGAGACGTGGTAAAGGCCGTTCAGAGCCGGAAACTTCTCTATAAGTTTCCCCACCAGTTCAGCGAGGCGGTTGGAAGTCAGACCGGTAAAGATCGCTTTGCGGAATCCCTGTACTTTATTTCCGCCCTGCGCCAGAAACCACTCCAACAATTCCGTCCCGCCGAAGATCTCTCTGCCGATAAAAGAAGACCTGAGGGTCAAAGCGCAAGGCGACGATACATCTCCAAGGGCCTTGGTCATGCCGTAAAGGTCGCCGGCATTCGGCAGGTCATCCTCGGTATAATTGCCGGTCTTGCCGTCAAATACGCAGACCGTACTAAAATGGATGAGGCGGGAACCGTGCTTCCCGCACCACTCCGCCAGCTTGTGCGGAAGCAGGGCGTTTACCGAAATGGCTGAAACCTTATCCAGGGCTTCCTTGCTGCGCAAGGTCACGCCGGCAGCATTGATCACTACGGAGGGCCTCAAGTCGTCCAGCACCTCATTAAGACGGGCGAAATCGCGCAGATCAAGGTTATCAATGACATTCGAACCGGCAAAAAGCCCGCATTTGGCGTAATAGGACTTGGGCTTACGGATGAAAACGAAAGTCTCCGGGAATTTGGCCGGCAAAAGTTGCCAGAGCTTGTGCCCCAATGTCCCCCCGCCACCCAATATCAGAATCCGTTCACTCATGCCGCTTATGCTCTCCAGTCACGCCTAAACAGCGGCATGACGCTCCGCCGGTTCCTTCAGAACCGTCTTAATATACTAATAATAACAAATTTTGCCCATCCGGTTCTGCCTGTGGCTTATATGGCCTATGGCTTGCGGCTTGGCACGGGGTTCGCGGCTTCCAGGAGGGTTTCTATGGTCTGGGCGGCGGTGACGGCCCAGGAGAAATCGGCGCTGCGCGCTCTAACCTGTTCACGAACGGCCTGACTTTCAGCGGGGGACCTGTCAACCACCTCAAATACTTTATGCGTCAGTTCAACATGGTCCCCAGGCGGATAGTGCTCGGCACTGCCTCCGAAAGCCTCCGGCAACGGCGGGTTATCCGTGGAAACACACTGGCAACCGTGAGCCAGGGCCTCAAGCACCACTACCGCGAATGCTTCCACCCGGCTGGTCATCAGGAAGACAGAACAGTTATTGTAACACCAAGTCATTTCTTCCGCCGAAAGCTGGCCCGCCCAGCACAAATCGTCAGAGACACCCATTTTATTCGCAAACGCTTTCAGCCGCATATGGTAAGGAATCATGGCTTTCCTGGCGCTACCTCCGATAACTATTTTCAGGGGCCGCCCGCAGACGGTCCGGGCATGAGCCGCGCAAAGGATAACATCCTCAAGTCCGCGGTACTGTTCCACGGACCCGGCGGTGAACAGGAAATTATCCCACCCCTTCGCGGGGATCAACGCGGGACGGATGGGATTTTCAGAGGGTTTGGAATTTCCGAAATAAATAAGGCGCACTTTTTCTTCCGGCACACCCCATTCTTTCAGCAAAAACTGCCGGACGAAGTCGGACATTGCTACGACTTTTACCGCTTTGCGCACGGCGATCCGTGTTTCCAACCATTGCGCGCCAAGGGCGGCGAATTCTTTTAATCCCGACCAGGCGCCCGAGACCAGGGGCGCCATGTTCTGTATCATGGTAACGGTCGGCACGTCACGGAACCGTATATGCCGTGAAACCGGGACAAATATCACATCAGGACCAAACGCGGCCAACTCCTTTTCCAGTTCCGCATCCGGCTTGTGTCTGAGGAATCTGAAGGGCTGGCATTCTACGAACCGGATCTTCGCATGAGAGCATACCCAATCCTCGATGTTAAAGGCGCGAGGCGAGGCGCAAAGAACCGCGTCTATACGCCGGTCCTCCGCAAATAACGGAAGCACGTTCTGAAGGTATTTCTTATATCCGCCGCTTATGCCTGAACCCGTAAGGTTCAGAATCGCTACCCGCATGGGATCATCTCCTAAGGTCTGTCATCGGCGCATACCCGACACATCCCCCAACTTCCGCCTGATTATGGAAGCCGAAAGAAGCGCTGCCGCTTCGATAAAGTTAAAGAAGCCGGCACTCTTACGATGTTTCACGATCAACATGAACGCGCGCTTAAATTTCACGGTATATCCCTGTGAAACATTCGCGTTATGAACCCTGTACAGGAAAAGAGGGACCTCTGAGGCGCATTGGATGCGGCCGCCCATGGCGATCCTGAGCCAGAGATCCGCGTCCTCCACCGCCACCATTGCGGGGGCCTCGTTAAATCCGCCCGCCCGCTCTAAAACATCTCTCCTCGCCATTACTCCGGAACACGCGATGAAGTGCTTTAGGTACAGGGTTCTGAAGATATTTCCGCTGACGCATATTTCAACTTTCGGGAGGACCTCTCCGGATACCGCCTCGCCCGTTATCGTCCTAAAACGCGAATAGACCATGGCGACATTACCCTCGCGGCTAAAGCCCTCCAGTTGCGCAGCCAATTTTTCCGGCAGCCAGAGGTCATCGGAATCCAGGAACGCCACATATTCCCCTTTGGCCAAACCTATCCCGTAATTTCTCGCCGCCGCTATTATCCCTTTGTTTAAGAATTTCACATATCGTATCCGTGGATCGCCACAGGCCGTCACCACCGCTTCCGTATTGTCACCTGAATAGTTGTCAACTATGATAAGCTCAAAATTGGAATAAGTCTGGTTAAGCACCGATCCGATCGCGCCGCCGATAAAGGCGGCGTGGTTGTAGGTCGGCATCACTACTGAGATGAGTTTCGGTTCTGCCATAAGCACAATATCAAGACGGACAAGGCGCGGGGAGCAAGCCGGCGGCAAGAGGCGCGGTTGCCCGGTCCCGGATTACTGACGCTTCCCGGCTTCCGACTTCCTTTCATCCCGCCAAAGAACGGCGGAAAATCCCGCAAAAAGCCCAAGCAGTGCGAACGCTATCATAGCCTGCGCGGGCGAAGGCCCCTCCGGCAGATCTGAAACTGCGGGAGCGGCGACCATCCTTATCCGGAAAGCATACTGGGTCTGGCCGTCCGTAATCACGCTCGCGTATTCCCGCAGCGTATCGGACAGATCCCCGACCCAGGCCGTCAGGTCTCCCGACACGCTCTTCATTTCGGGAGAAAGCGCCGCATTCCTGAGGCGCAGATCTATATCTATTTTCGCCTTCTCAAGGCGTTGCGCCCCCTCTACCGCCAGGGACACTTTTCTGGAGTATGAGGCATCTTCCGCCGGGAATTCTTCATTCAGGACTTCCGGCATAGCGTTGAGCGCCTTTTTTGTCTTTTCAATGTCCCGTGAAGGCGCAAAAACATATACCTTTATCAACTGTGTTTGAAACAGCACCTTCGCCCGCATTTTTGGGAGACTCGCCCGCCCTTTTAAGCCGGACTTCTCCGCGATCTTGGCGTTCAGCACTCCGCTCTCTATGGCCTGCCGGATGGTACTGGCCACAGATACGCTGTAGGGTCCGATCATGCTTGACTTAACTTCCAACAATGTCGAAACCTCATAAACCTCTGGAGTCAGAAGAACGACCGCCGCCCCGGAAATGAGCGCCGCGATGAACACCGCCGTCACAAGCGCGGCTCTGGCACGGATCAAATCTAAAAATCTCAACATTCTCATTCAACTCCTCCTCACGCGCGGCCGGGGACGTTCCGCGCGCACATGGAATAAAGGCAAAGCAATAGATAGAAAGGAACGGCGAACCTGACCGCATCCACCACGAACCAGTCAATACCGAAAGAACCGAGAAAATAAGTGTAGAAAACAACCAGGACGGTGGCTCTGAGCGCGGCCTGCTTAAAAGGCTCCCTGTAGGCCAGCGAACGATACACTTTCTGAAAAAGAAAGGAGATTAGAAATATGCCAACCAGCCCCGCTACCGGGCCGAACAAAGCGTATGCCTCCCCATAAACAGTCATAATATCAGACTGGTAATTAACACTCACGGCCTGAAGGGAACTTTCCGACACACCGTTGTAGATGAATGAAAGCAAATTCGCCGCCTTGGGAGTGTCGAAAACGTTAAACCCGGGGGTAAGGCCGCTATCAATTATGCTTTTAAAATAGTGCTGGAAATTTATAACACCGCTGTACTTAATACTGCTGGAAATAACTTCCGCCCCCATATCCAGCAGCCCCAGCCGGTCAAAAATAATTCTGAACGGCACGGTGGCATACATCTTGCGCACAACAAGACTAGTCAGGACAAATAGGGAGACAGCCAGCGGAACCATGGCAGTCAGGACTATATACGCCCTTTTTTTGAGCGCGATCCGCCCGTTGACGGCGAACCAGGCGCAAAATGAATAAAAGAACAGCGACAATATGGCCGACCGGCTCCCGACATATGTCCTGGACACCACGAAGACAAGTCCCATGCAAAATACGAGAATTTTCTGCCATTTATCCAGCGCCCCGTAATACAGGGCGACAAAAACAAGGCCAAAGAGCAGCACAATATCCGTGTTGAAGACTATCCAGATATATCCCTTGAGAAAGTTTAATGGCCGGAAATTAAGGTTTAGCACGACTCCCAACAAAAAGAACAAGATCGGCGGGAACAACCACACGGAAACGACCCCGAAGTTCTCTCTTTGACGGGGTTCAAAACCGTTCTCGGCGAACGTATCGACGCCTAGAAAAATAAAGCAGTTAGCCAGGATGACATACAGTAGCCCGTTGCTCAAGTCCGCCGCCGCGAAGGCACTGCGCACCAACACAGTAGACCACGGTTCCCACAAAAGAGTAGCGACCCTGAACTCGTAAAAAAATACCGAATACATAACGAGAAGCAGCAGGAACGGATTTGGACGACGTTTTGTTACCAGGAGAAAAAAATAGTTCTGGGCGGCAAAAGCAAGACAAAGATAGACCGTATAAGCATTCACGTATGCGTTCGTGCCGCGATAAATGAACAGTACAAGTATCCCCGCGGCTATAACCGCGTTAACAGCCGCCAGAAATGAGCTAAAATCTAATTTTGACATAAATACCGCGATCCGAACATTTAAAAACTGGCGCTACCCCCCGGCAACATCTTTCCTTCCGGAATCGTGTCCATCAACCCACAGGGCGGCGGTCAAGCCTATAAACAAACCAAGTAAACCGAAAGCTATCAGGACCTGCGGCCGCGAGGGCCCAGCCGGGATGTCTGCGACTGAAGGCTGCAGGATCATGCGCATATTGAAAGCGTTAAGCGTTTGGGCATCACGCCTAAGTTTCTCCGATGATCCCACAAGTTCGCCGATAGACCGCGACATCCTCACAATTTCCGCGGCCGGTTTTGCCTGCTCCGGAGAAAGTTTGGCGCGCTCCAGTTTTAGATCAAGATCGCGCCTTACGGCCTGAAAACGTTCCAATTCTTTTTTTAAAATGTCGATCTGCTGGAAATAGTCATTGTTTTCACTGGGGAACTCCTTATTCAGGACCTTGAGCACGGAATAAAAGACTGTCTTAGTTCGTTCCACTTGTTCACCGGGAACAAAGGTATAGATCTTTAAGAACTGGGTATAAAAACCGATTCCCGCCTTTAATTTCGGCAGGGAAGCGGCCCCATCCAATCCGGCCTCTTTTACGATCTTCTTGTCCAAAGCCCCGGAATCAATGACCTTTTTTACAAGCGCCGGCAAAGTTTCATCATAAGCTCCCGTTATTTTCGCGCGGACCTCCACCAGCATCGAAACTTCATACAGAGGAGGCTGGAAGGAAAAAACAGCCATTCCGAGGATAACCGAGATCAATATCGCTCCCAAGACCAGTCCCGCCCGGGAACGGCATATCGTAAAGAATCCCGACAATATCATAGAAGCTCCCCCGGAATCCGGTCAGGACGACGCTGCGCATATTTAGAAACCACATACAGAAGGATAAAATAAGGAACGATTCCCCTGACAATAAACACCACCAGCCAATCCATACCTAAAGACTCAAGGAAATAGGTGTAAAAGATGACCAGGATCGCGGCCCTGAGAGCGGCCGACCTGAACGGATCACCGCCGTCCAGCCGCCGGTAGACAGCCTGAAAAAGAAAAGAAAGCGCGAATATCCATGCCAGCCCCGCGAGCGGACCGAATAAAATATACGCCTCACCGTAAAGGGTCAGCATATCCGATTGATAGAGGGAGGTCACCGCCTTAAGGGACAATCCCGGCTTTTCTCTGTAGACATAAGAAATGGCATTAGCGGCCTTAGGGGCGTCAAAGATATTAAACCCGGGGGTAAGCCCGTTATCGATAATACTTTTGAAATAATATTCAAAGTTAACGACTTGGCCGTACCTTAGACTATTCGCGATCATATCGGTGCTCATATCGAGAAAACCGATACGGTCAAGTATCGTCTGGTAACGTACAGGTTTCCGCTGCGAATAGGGAACGGAAGAATAACCTGGGCGCATAAGCGTAGCAGGGATAAAGAGCAGCACGGAACACAAAACGGCTATCGCAACTGCCGCATATAATTTCTTTTTAAAGACAACGTGGCCTTTTACGGCGAACCAGGCGCAAAACGAAAAGAATAAAAACAGCAATATGGCCGAGCGGCTGCCCGTAGAAGCACGGCAGGCAATAAAGCCCAAAACAACGCAAAGAATAAGTATTTTCTGCCAGCGGCTCATTGCGCCGTAATATAGTATCAGAAGCACGATAGAAAACAACAGCATGACTTCCGAATTGAGAACAACACCCAAATACCCATTAAGTCCTTCGAGCGCCTTAAACCCGGGTTCAAGGATGATCGCGATAAAGAATAGAAAAACCGGAACAAATACGCGCACGGACGCATTAGCGGACGGCCGCGAAGAAATCGTCTCCTGAGAGTTATCCGGCCGGATGGCCAGTCCCAGGAATACCGCCATGTTCGCCATGATCACAAAGATCAGGCAATCATTCAGGTCCGCCGCCGATAAAGGATTTCGGACCAGGACCATCGACCACGGATCCCATAAAAGTGTCGCGACCCTGAACTCATAGAAACATATCGCGTGGATAACCAGCAGCAGCAAAAAAGGATCCGGACTTTTTCTTGTTACCGAAAGGAAAAAGTGAGTTTGCGCGGCAAAGGCCAGCGACAAGCAAGCCGTATACACATTAACATAGTCATTCTGCCCGCGAAAAAAGAACAAAACAAGGATAGCTGCGGCCACAGCCGCATTCCCCCACATAAGGAATGAGCTGAAATCTATCTCATCCGATTTATCGGCCGGCATCAGATTTGCCTTTAAATTGCTCACAAAGCTCCAAAGTCCTTTCGATTTCACTCTGCATATCGCCTGTAAGGCGATAGCCTGTCTTAAGCAGTTTATCTATTCGATAATCGACAAAATCCGGGGCAGGTGAACCGGATTTATCCGCCACCACAGTAAGCTCGCCAGGTTCCTTACCGTACTTTTGCCGGTAGCCCCGCTCTATTTTCCGCACAACATCCAGGACGGATATTGACCGGCCGCCGCCAAGGTTGTACAGCCCACCCGCCCAATTGTCCGGGATTGAGAAGAGAAAATGCCTTACAGCTTCGGCCGCGTCCCCAAGGGATATGAAATCCCGCAACTGTTTGCCGGATGACCTAAGAACGATCTTCCCGGTACTCATAAGCTGACGGCAAAGGTCGTTAAAAACAAGCGACCATGTGTCCACCTCTTTATGCATCGGATATCCGTAACCGTTAGACATCCTGAAGACCAGAGTCTTCATGCCGTGATAATGCCTGAAGTAGCTCACAAGGTCTTCGGCCGCCCGGTGGGTTATAGCGTAAGGATGAACGGGCCTGGTCGGACTTTCTTCGGTGATGGTCCCGGCCAAAGAGGGACCGTACGCATGTATCGTGGAAAAATAGACAAAGCGTCCGACCCCGTGCTTTTTGGCGCATTCCAGCAGCCGGTATGTTCCGTTGGTGTTTACCTCCAAAGCTGATCCAGGGTCTTTGGCCGACTCGATATCGTTCATGGCCGCAAGGTGAATTACAACGTCTATTTTCTTCCCCTCAAGGCAGGCGTCTATGGACCCGCTGTCGCGCACGTCCAACCGCGCCACGGGAAAGCCCCGGGCCCATGAGGGGAGTTCTTTTTTTTCGTTCCGCGTCGTCAGGAATATGTTGGCCCCGGGCGCGCTCCTACGAAGATGGTCCGCCACGCGCCCCCCCACATAGCCCAGGCCGCCGGTTATCAAAATGTTCTTCATTTATGTTTCAAAGCCCAATCGTACGGGATACGCTTGTTAAAAGGGTCCAACCGATCTATTTCGCCGGAGGAATGCGGCACCGATGCAAGATTGGCCACTACGGCCATTTCAGTCCCCATCCCCTTAAATCCGTTCCAAACCAGCGGCGGGATCTTCACCAGCGAGTAATTCTCGGAACCCAGGAATATTTCCTGCAGTTCCCCTTTTGTCTCGGATTTATCCCTGTCGTCGTATAGCACGAGCTTGATCATTCCATGGACTACCGCATAATTAAGGGTCATTTCCTTATGAATATGCCAGCCCTTGATCGCGCCGGGATAAACAGTGGAAAAATATATTTCGCCGAACTTTTCAAATTCCGGGCTGTCGGCGCGCAACATATGCATTATGGTACCGCGCTCATCGGGTATTTTTTTCAGGGGTTTTATCAAAACTCCGTCGATCATATAATAAGTCCTCCAAGCTATAGCTATAGCAGCTCTTGTCTTTCCGCCAAAGCGCGCCCACAAACTGTCAGGCCGGCAGCCCTTCCATAAGTCTATGGTAGAGAGCCTCGTAATTACCTATCGCTTTTTCATATGAAAATCTGGACTCAAATCTCTCCCGGCCTTTGCGGCCCATTTCAGAGCGAGTCGCCGCATCCCCGAGCAGACGTAAAATAGCCCCGGCCAGAGCCCCGGCGTCCGACGGGGCGACCACAAGTCCGGTCTCACCGTCGAGTATTTGTTCCGGAATGCCGGCGATCCTGGTACCAATAACCGGTTTCCCAAAACTCATAGCCTCAAGGATCACGTTTGGAAAATCTTCATATCCTATCGAAGACAGGATAAACACGTCAAATATGCGCATTATATCGAACACATTCGCTTCTCTTCCAAGGAACCGCACATTTTCCTTTATCCCCAGGCCCGCCGCAAGTTTTTCAAGCCGTTCCCTTTCACTTCCCACGCCTTCTATAACAAGCAACACTTTGGAAAAGTCCGGGGATTTATCCCTTATTATCGCCATTGCCTCCAGAAGGTACTTATGACCTTTTCTGGGCTCAAGGATTGCCACATTCCCCAAAACCGTAATCCCTTCGAATATCCTCAGTCGTTCCCTCACGGCCTCCGCGGATTCTTTCATCGGGCGGACGGAGATGCCGTTGGGAATAGTCAAGAAACTACCCGCTGCAGATTTAAACACCTCACGGATCCTGGTTCCGGAATATTCCGAACCCGTGACAAAAACAGAGACATTCCGGGCAACAAAGCCGTCTATGGGTTTCTCCAATTTTCTACCAAAACTGGAATACGGAACTGGAAGGCTGTTGACCACGAATATCACCCGTTGGACCCCGGCCAATTTTGCCGCGAAAACCGCGGAAATACAGGTATGGGCCGCGGGATACCCCCCGTTATTTATATGAAGAATATCCGGACGAACCTTCTTAAAAAGAAAAAACAATACCGCTACGGCATGAAGAGCGAAAAGATATTTTAATAAAGTAAAAAACCCGGTCAACCGCAGAATTATGGACACTATAGCCAATCCGGGCCGGTCCAACGCGGTTAAAACCCCATCGGTACTAAAAACTCTCACCGGAATAGTTCCGGCTTCAGGAGCAACCCTGGAACTAAGCCCGTCCGCATATTTAGGGCTATACCGGTATGCAAACATGACATCGAACTTACGGCCGATCTCCGGGCTTCCCAATAAAGTGACCGGCATATTTTCACAACCGGCAAAAAACGAACAATCCGAATAAACCAGGATCCTGGGTCGTTTTACGGTCACAGCCCCCAAAGCACCCGGACTATAGGCTGGTTTTGTCAGCATCTTCTATCCATATAGCCTTTAAGGGTCAGTTTCAACCCTTCTTCAAGTCCGGTCACCGGAGTCCAGCCCAGTATCTTCCTTGCCCTTGAAATATCGGCGTAGTATTCCATTATTTCAGCGGTCCGATAGTTTTTCCCGCCCACATCCAGTAAGGGTTCTTTTTTCAAGAGCGCGGCTATTTTACACGCGACGTCTTTTATTTTATACGGGGTCCCGGACCCGATATTGAACACTTCACCGAATCCGCTTTCGGCAATTCCCGCCTTCAAGTAGGCGTCGACAAGATCATCGACATAAATGAAATCCCTTGTCTGCTCCCCATGGGTCATTGAAAATTTCTCTCCCCGCATAAGGGCCGTTATAAGCGCGGGGATGAACATCCCCGGTTCCTGGACAGGGCCATAGGCAAGCGTCGGCCTCAGGACAATAACGGGCAAATGATACACCTTGAAAAACATGCTTGCGAGATATGAAACGCAGATCTTTGAAAACGAATACGGACCCACGGGATCTTCCCGGTACGATTCAAGGAACGGCGGCAGGGCTCTCCCGTATTCTTCGGCGGTACCGGAAACCACAATAGACCGGCAGGAAGGAACCGTCCTGAGGGATCCGAACAAATTTACCGCGCCAAAGAGGTTCACCTCCAGCATCGGCTTGATCAGCGCCGGATCCTGGGCCCGGTCGACACGGGCCGCCAGATGGAAAACGATTTCAGGCGAAATACCGGAAACCGCGGCGTTCAAGGCTTCGGCGTTACGGATATCACACTGTATCTCATTGGGCGTTTGAGCCGCCGCGGGCCTGTTATCCAGGGAATAGACTACGGCCCCAATCTGCAAAAGACGTTTTTTAAGCCGGCCCCCGATAAATCCGGAGCCGCCGGTCAAGAGGACCTTTTTATTCAGATACTTTTTCTCGAAAGAAGAATCGGTCATTTAGGGTTTGGGCCCTTACAGGTTTCAAGATAATATGTCAGCGTGTTTAGCGGAAATAACATTGATAATCTAGCTTCATAAAAAATGGGGTATTTATTGGCAAACCTCTTAAGGAGGTTCCCGGACAAACAATGCGTCATCCCCTCATCGAACACTACCCGCTTGACCCTGAAATGACACCGGGAATACTTATAGTACCGGTTAAAATCTTTGTCCGGATCAAAATAGTCAAAACTCCGCACGGTAAAAAAATGCCTATGCGTGGGATCGATGAACGCGTAGTGACTGCGGAAGAACGGGACAATAACCTTTATAAAGGCTCCGTTCTTTGTGATCCGATGGAGTTCCTCTATTACTTTTATGACATCGTCCAGATGCTCCAGGACATTGTCGGCCTGTACATAATCGAACTGATCATCGGTAAAAGCATAAGGGAACTTGTTCAGATCATGTACCACATCGGCATCCGAATCCGGAGAGATATCTATGCCTATAGAACCTTCCAGCTTTCTCTTGCCGCACCCCAAGTCCAACATTTTCATATGCCAGCCTCATTCAATATCAACAGCGCACTAATTATAAATGATACTTAACTAACCCTTAAAATACGGTACAGTCACAAGATCAGATTGTTTTTCGTCAAAACCCGCTCTTTTTCAACCCTTGCCATTATTTTAGCAAATCATATCATTCCGGACTCTTTATTTGATTTTTTGAAAGGCTGATAACTTAAGTTTTTCAGCGTAGCCGCGGAGCTCATCCCGGTCCATTCCAATAAGCCAAGGCATGCCCCATACGATAGCCGCTGCAGCAACAAGGTATAAACACCCTGAGATAAGAAAAGGCGGCAGCAAATGGAACTTATCGGCCGCAGCCATCCCGACAAAAACCGAAGCCATACACAATTTCGTCAGGTAACCGGTGATCAGCATGGCTCCAAGCCCCACTATTTGATATACGTAGTCAAATTTCCAGCCGTTATCGCGGGCTATGACCCAAAGCATCACATTTACCGCGCAGATATTGAGAACAACCATTTTCGCGGCCATTCCCAACGCCCCGAGATTTAAGCCCGGTACCAACACCCCCTCGGACGGAGCCTGTATAAGATAGGAGATCGGCAGGCTTATGAGCATGAACAGACCGGAAACGGCCAGGTACTGTTTGGTCCGTTCGCCGGCCAGCATCATAGTGCCGGTTATCTGCCCCAGCGACTGGTGCACCGGAAAAAGCAGGACCAAACACAAAACCGGCCCCGCCGGAGCATACACTTTTCCAAGGAACACGCTGATTATCTGTCCGCTCCACGGGATAAGGAATCCCGATAGGACCGCACCGAACATATAAAGGCCCCTGGACACTTTACGAAAGATCCGTGATATCCGTTCCGTATTTTTCAGTTTAGCGGCCTCGGCTATTTCCTTCCAGAAAATATTGAGGATGGAAGCCGTTGCGAGAACGCTTATGGTGGCGAACTGATAGGCTACCTGATAAAAGCCCTGCTGATTGGCGCCCCCAAAATGCTGGAGCATCCATTTATCGGAAAAGTCATAGAGAAAACTGACCACCGACAGAGCCGCCAGAGGAGCGCAGTAAGCCCGGTACTCCGCGAACATCTGTCCGAAGGTGGTCTCTCCGGACGCGGTTTCAGGCGCCGGCGCTAACGGACCAAGAACCCAAACAGCCGCCAGAGAAGCCGCAAGATACTGCAGAACAAGCAAAAGCAGGACGGCGCGCACCGAGATATGTCCGGACCTGACCATCAGGAAAGCCGCAGCCAGATACAGGATGGCCAGGGCGATATTCAAATACTGGACCCTTACTGTTTTTCTGGCGGCTTCGCCTATTTGAGCTATGGTAAGCCATATCTGCTGCTGGAAAAATGAGGCCGCGAACGCCAGCAGTATAATGGAACGTCCGTGCCCCAGCCAGATCTTATCCAGCAAAGAGGCGGGCATAAGGAAAGCGACGACAGTTATCGTAAACAGGAATTGAAAAGCCAGCCAGAAACCGTAATAGGAATAGTACCGGACGGGGCGGCGCACCTGTGAGATAAAGGTGTAGAACGCGTTAGATGTACCCAAGTCCATCAAAGAGCGGATAGCCCCAAAACTGCCCAGCAAAAAAGTCAGCTCTCCGTAACCTGCCGGAGTAAGTCCCCTGGCGATCACCAGGCCGGTAAGGAAACTGAACACCGCCCGGAGACCGTTTGACACGAGAGAGACGAAAAAACGTTTTTTAACGGAGTGGGGCATACAGCGGCTTTTATGTCTGCCTAAAGCCCCGGAAATCGGAGTTACTCTCCAAGTACAGTTTACGGGCTTCTTCCAGCGCCTGTTTTGTCTTATTGCCGAAATAGTTAGAGATTAGGACCTTGTTCGCCTCAAAAAGCATGGTATGCAGTTCTTTATCCGATACCTGAGTAAAGTTAACGGATATCAGATCCGAATTCTTATGTTTATTCTCGTAAAAATCTTCACAATCTTTCAGCAATCCGGTTTCTATGGCATGGTAATAAAGCGGGGATCCGGGATATGGCGTCACCGGCCTTATAGTCCGGAGCTGCGCGCCGTCATCATACTCAAGAAGGAATTTTACAGCTTTGTCCAGAGTCGCTTTAGTGTCTCCGATATTGCCGAACAGGATATTGAACCCGGGGCTGACGCCCGCTTTCAAGGTCGCCTCTATTCCTTTTACGATCTGCTCCACCTTAAGCGCTTTATTCATTTTAGCCAGGACGCCGTTGTCCATAGACTCTATGCCGTAGTTAATAAAAACACAGCCGGCCTGCTTCATCAGCTTAAGCACATCCGGCTTCGCGTAATTCAGTCTGCCGTTGCAATGCCATTTGACGTTAAGTTTTTTGCGTATAAAGGCTTTGCATATCTCCTCTGTCCTTGCCACGGAAGACATAAGCAGTTCATCGAAAAACGCCACATAATTAATGCCGTAGTCGGCCTTCAAAAGTTTGATCTCTTCTATTATCCCCTCCGCGGACCTGGGCCTGAATCCCTTATCCATCCGATAGCAGAAGGTGCATTTAAAAGTACATCCCCGGCCCGATATCATGGGCAGGACGAAATCGGTGTTCGTACAATTAGGTTCCCTTAATAACCGGTAGTATTTTATCGGAAAAATATCATAGGCGGGCATCGGGATGGAATCGATATCCTGTATAAGTTCCCTTCTTTCGTTTATTATGGTCTTCCCCTGCTGTCTGTAAGCTATACCTTTTACGGAGGCCAGCGGCTTTTTCGCCGCCACAGCCTTCAGCAGTTCTATTATGGTCACTTCCCCTTCGCCGATAATCGCGACATCGGCCTGGGTTTTGCGCAGGAAAAAATCAGGCTCAGGAGAGGGACCGTGGCCCGCGATCACATAAAACGGCCTATGCTTTGACCGGTTGATCGCTTCGGAGATACGCAACAGTTTTCTGTATTGGTAATAACCGCCGATAACACCGACGCCTACAACATCAAAACGGTTTTTATCCAGGTAGTCCACGAGATGGCTTTCGGGATAATGATGAATATCCTGACTATATATCTCCACCTCAAAACCTTCTTTTCGAAGGACGGAAGCTATGTAAGCCAATCCGATGGGAAAGGTGTGTATGTACATTCCACTATCATAAGCTATGAGCAATATTTTCATAAGTTTAGACCTTGAGTTATATTCGGAACCGCATCACTGCGCTATTTATCAGCGTTTTCAGGCTTAACACCATACCCCACCAGCATCAGTTCGCGTGACCATTTAAGGAACGGGGTCCGGGCACGGACAGGGATGAATGGCGACAACAGACCACACACATAGCCGAGAACCGGATATTTCCATACCAACGGAAGCTGCCGGAATTTGAACGTCCTTATATCCCTGAAATCAAATATGCGGTAAATATCAGTGAGAGCGTAGAGACTGAACGGCGTTCGGTGCGTGTAATCGTCAAAATAGACTTTATAACAAGACTCCCAGTCCGGAACCAGGGTTATAAGCATGCCGCCCGGTTTAAGCACCCGTCGCGCTTCCTGAAAGTAGGCCCCCGGATCTCGAAGGTGTTCAATAAACGACTTTGAATATACCACATCAAAACAATCGTCCGGATAAGGCATGGGGGATTTTTCGATGTCACACACCCCGATCTCAATTTCAGGATTTTGGAGTTTAGCTTCTTCTGAAATATCCAACCCCACAGTTTGCAGCCCCAGTTTTTTAAAATTTATCAGAAATTCACCGCGGCCGCATCCGACTTCCAGGAATTTCATGCCGGACTTTAAATCAAATCTGGAAAAGAGATGCTTTGCCAGTTTTTCCGGGTAGTCGGTTTTAGGACGGACATTTTCGTCGTACACAACTTTAAGGTAGTCGTTCATAATAGATTATAGCGAGAACGAAGCGATGACTGTGTCGGTAAGGCCAAGGGACGCCAGCTGCTTTTCATACGCGGCGTGAAGTTCCGGGGAATCCAAAAAGCTCCATTTTTGATGGCCGCCCGGCAAACCTTTTGAAAGCCAGTGAAGATGGTTGGAAACGGGATATCTCTGGATACCTTTGATATAATCCACTTTAAGCCCGGCTTTATCCGCAAGAAGTCGCAGGGTGTCGCGGTTGAAAAGGAACAGGTGGCAGCTCCAGTAGGTAAAGTGGGAAAAGGGCTCGGACTCGTATAGCTTCAGCATGGCGTCATCGGAGCTGGGAACTTCCAATATAAGGTGTCCGCCTTTTTTCAAAAAGCAGGCAAGACGCCGCAACTCTTTCGCGGGATCAGGGAGGTGCTCCACTACGTGAAACGCCGTAATCAGGTCGAATTTGCAGTCAACTTCGCTTAAAGCTTTAAAAACCTTCAGTCCCCGCGACTCGTAATGAGGCGTAAGTCTTGTTTCCAGTTCCAGGCCGACAGCCCTGGCAGCCGCAGCTTTTGCCGCGACCAGAAATCCCCCGTTCCCGCATCCGAAATCAAGCAGGTCCCTGTTTTCCATGGCCGAAGCGAGGAATTTAAACCGGCGTTCATCATCCCATCGCGTGGTTTTACACCAGGCCTCAACTTCGGGCATCGTGTCATGCATTTTTGAGTTCTGGTAAAACTTTTCCGTTATATGACTAAACGAGGAGAGAAAGACCAAGCCGCAGGAATGGCACTCATGCACGCTCAATTTTGAATTGTCCCGCACTTTCCCCGGCCTTTTCCCGAATTTTTTACCACCGCATATATAACATCTCATAATTCTTTCCCGGTTGAGTTTTAAGATAGAACCCTTTACAACCCCTGCAGCCCCGCGAATACCGCGCATTTCGTTATCACAGAAGCGGCCTATTTTATTTCCTGCACAAGCTCCAGTATTATGCCGTCCGGATCGTGCGCGTACATCACCTTAACCTTTCCATCCGGCGACACTTGCGGCTTACTGTTACAGGCGAACCCTTCCGCGGTAAGCTTCTCATAAAGCGGGTCAATATCGTTAACCGTAAAAGCCACATGCGAACATCCCAACCTATTGGATCTGGCCGGTGCGGAGGCCGAAGAGGTGTCCGGGTGTGAGATATAATTCAACAGCTCTATAATGTAGCCGTCTTGCGTTCGCAGTTTTATCCACTCAAGTTCAACGCCCTTTATTCCCACGACCGAATCTATATACGGACCTTTTTCCTTCTTCCGTCCGACAACCTCGAGCCCCAATACGCCGCTGTAAAAATCAAGCGAACGGTTTAGGTTTGAAACCACAAGCCCGGTATGACGGGCGGATCTAACTACTTTTTGCATAAGAATCCAGATATGATTTAAGCGGGTGTCCGCCGCGCGCGACCTCGAACTCAAGCAGTTCAAAATCCTCTAAAATATCCACCTCGACGCATCGCGGAGAAATAAAAGCCTTCATCGCGTCTCCATGAAGGTTCCCGGCCCGTTTCAGATGCGAAACGCGGATAACGTCGACATAACCGTCAGGGACGTAAGCCGTGAGGAAGTTCTGGCGCGGTTGGTTCGCATCATCGCAAGTGAGGCCGGACATAAGCGGCAGAAAACACCCCTTTGCGGTCCGCCTGAACCACTTAAAGGGAGATTCCGGAGCCTCATGAGCGGAGCGGAGAGATGTGGATGCGAGGTCATCTTCCATAAGGTCCACGGCTTTATCGATGGCCTCTGGATCACGCAGTGGCGTGGTAGGCCTGAGGTGGACGATAAGGTCCGGGGTTCGTTTCTCGGAGCGTTCGAGCCAGTTTACCACATGATGCATCACTTCATAATCGGTTGAATTATCCGCCGCGAGTTCCGGCGGGCGCATAAACGGCGCCTCGGCGCCATACATCCGGGCTATTTCCGCTATTTCCGGGGAATCGGTAGAGATCAGTATACGGGATATTTTCGCCGCCTGTTTGGCCGCGGCTATTGAATAGGCGATCAACGGGTGACCGCCCACGGGTTTTATGTTCTTTCCGGGGACGCCTTTAGAACCGCCCCTCGCCGGAATAACGGCATATGTGATCATGTTATAAAAACCTGCGGGAAACCCCGGGCCAAGTCCCCCCCCCCGGGAGCAGGGCCAGCTTTTCCGGCACCTTTCTTATTAGCTTTGGAAGATATGACCGCGCAGTTTTTGGCTGATAGGCACTTCTTTGGGATGAACGGAGACCTTCCCGTCGCCCATAGACTTTTCTATTTTTCGCACCGCGCCGACCAAAGCGTTTAGACCGGCCGGCTCCAAGGAAGCCGCTTGGTCCGAGCCATACATGGACCTGTCCAACGTTATATGCCTTTCCAAGGAGGTTATCCCCAGAGCGGCAGCCGCGTACGAAACTGCCAGACCGGTTTCATGTCCGCTATATCCGACATCGCACTTATAGCGTTCTTTGAGCGTTTTAATGCAGTTCAGGTTGGCGTCCTCGTCTTCCATGGGATATGTGGATTTTGTGTGCATCAGTTCAAATGGGCAGCCGGCATTTTTAAATATCTCGACCGCTTTGTCCACCTGCTCCAACGTACTCATACCCGTGGAAATAAAAGCATGCTTTTTTTCGGAAGCTATTTCTTTAAGCAGGCCCAGATCCACGATCATAGCCGAAGCCACTTTATTGTATTTGCAGTTGAACTGCCTCAGAAATTTTTGGCTGTCCACGTCCCACGCGGAAGCGAACCACTCGATTCCAAGCTCCTTGCAATAACGGTCTATCTCTTTGTACTCCGTAAGTCCGAACTCAAGCGCCTCTTTTTGCGCTCTCTGGGTCTTGCCCCATGGAGACTCTCTCGGAGAATCAAGCAGCTCCTTGGTGTAAACCTTGTTTATGGTGCGTTTCTGGAATTTAACAGCGTCGCACCCGGAGAGTTTGGCCAGTTTTATAAGTTCTTTAGCGATATTTATATCGCCGTTGTGATTTATTCCCACTTCAGCAATGATGAATATAGACATTTTTTCTCCTTTTATTTCAACCCCGGGGAACTCCCCAGTAATGGCATTTCCCGCACAACTTAAGAGTATCGCGCCTGCCCTCGATATGGGCGCGGACATATTCCCGCCTTTTGGGGGAATTCCAGATGTCCGCGAGGGCTTCCCGCCCCGCATTCCCTATCACGCCATCCCGCTCAGGATCGAACCGCACGCAAAATGAAACATCGCCTTCCGTATTAATGGCCATATGGTTCATTATCTCGATACAGAACCCCACTTCGGGAATTACGGTCCGCTTCGTATACCCAAAACTGCCATCCGGAGAATGAAGCACGCGCGGGACCATCAGACAACCGGTTTGCCGGTAAAGGGAAAGACGTTCTTCACCTATTTCCCCAAGGCAGCGGATCACTATTCGCGGCGACGCCGCGCCTTTAAGCTTCAGGAACTCTCGCAGAATTTTGAATTGATCTTCCCATTCCTCATCGCGCTCGAAAGTCGAAACTGTAACCGTATCTAACCGGCCTATGATATCGCCCGCCCGCTGAACAAGCAGTTTGCCGTTAGTATCGAAGCATCTAACCTGTTTCTTGAAATAGTCCAGTGCTTTAGGCAGCTCCGCGTAGAGGAGCGGATCGCCATTGTTATGGAACTGCACCACGATGTCCGGCGGAAGCTGGCGGGCTATCTTCTCCACAAGCGAAAGGGCCATATCAAGGTCGAACACCATTTTTCCCGGATTATCGGCCTCGATCTTACGACGCCCGCACATCCAGCACCGCTTATTACAGCGGTTGGTAAGTTCCAGATTGACGGTGGTCAGACCGTTCAAGCGGCTTTTATCAGCGGGCGGAATACTATTCATGAAGATTTGGCAATGCCTTTTCACACACGAACAAAGTCATAAAACCGGTAAATATTATACCTTTTGTTATCGCACAGTTAAAAGCGGCATCAGCGTCAAAAGGCTCAACCGCCGAACAGTTCCTGCTCAACTATTTCACATAAAGCATGCCCTATGAGGATATGCATTTCCTGTACCCTTGGAGTGCAGGAGGAGGGAACGCTTATGCAGCAGTCCGCCTGATCATACAAAGAGCATTTCTTGTTGCCGCCTATAAAAGTTATAGTTTTAAGCCCCATCTTACGGGCGGTCGCTACGGCTTTCATCACATTCTTGGACGTTCCGCTGGTCGATATCCCAAGCAGCACGTCCCCCTTCCGGCCCTTCGCCTCTACCTGTCTGGAGAAAACCTTTTCAAAATCATAATCGTTGCCTATCGCGGTAAGGGAGGAGGTGTTTATAGTGAGCGCTTCGGCATCCAACGCGCGGCGCTCCATAAAGAACCGGCTTACGAATTCGGTCGCCAGATGCTGGGAATCGGCTGCGCTGCCGCCATTGCCGCAGATCAGCAGGCGGGCGTTCCTTTTAAAAGCCGAAACCAGAATTTTAGCCGCTTTATCCATCCGCCCATGCAGGCCGGGATCGGAGGCGACATGTTTCGCCAAATCCAGATGTTCAGATAATATTTTTTCAGTGCGAACGCTCATATTGTATTCCTCCGAGAGCGACTCCGGCTTTGGATATCGAATATTTTAACCGCCTTATTTCTTCAGCACGCGGTTGATCTCCGCGCTCCATTCGTCCGCCCAATCGGCCGACGCTCTGCCAAAATGCGACAAAAACGATCTTACCGCATCCTGGCGTTTTTTATCTCCCCACCAGGCATCGACATTATCATATATCTCCCCGATCTTTTTTGAAGCGAGTATAGGGTCATCGAACAGGATATCGGCTTCTTTAAGTTTGTCCCAATAAGGTTTTGCTTCCTCGTTGAAACGGTTCGCCGCGAATTTCGGATTATAAAAAAGCATAGTGGGCTTATTATTGACAAGCGCCTCAATAAAAGTCGTCGAATAACAGGGATGGTCGCAGACCAATATACGGCACTTCAACATTCGTTTACTGAACGGAACTTCCCAACCCTCTATCCGCGCATCGGGGACCAGATCCGCGAACCTGGATACGGAATCCCAGCCAAAATCTTCGATATGAGGACGGATCACAAGATGCTCCCTGACGGCCTGCGGGATGTTGGACAGGAACAACTTCTGCCCATGGAAATAATCGCTCCAATAATCCATTGTCAACGGGTACTGCAGCAGCCATCTGAGCCACGTTGTGGTGACATAAAGTATGCCGTGTGCCTGTTTATCGCCGCTCTTGCGCATTTTGTAGGAAAATTTAGAAGCCGGCATAGGTTTTACCTCGGAGCGACAGCCGCTTTTGCTCCATCCCCATGAGTAATAATTATCAACGATTCCCAGCTCGTAGTCTTCCTGGAAAAGGTATTTCAAGCTCCCATAATTGCCGCCATGCTGAAGCCCCAGCAAAACGGTTCCGTGTTCCGCGGCTTCAGCCGCATATACCTTGAAGACGTCGTTAAGGTGCCAGGAGATCGCGCTCAGAAGCGCTTTGGGCGCCGGAACAAATTCTTTTTTAACGCGTTCCCGTATATTCCCGAAACTTTCCACGAAACTCCGGGGCAAATCACCCGCGATAAGCGGCATCAGAATGCGTTCGAATTCGGTATTCCCGAATTTTACCCCTCCGATCTTGTCCCTGAGACCATGATCGATGCACGCGGCTTCCGGGGTTTCAAAGCCGCACGACAAAGGCCAGAATCCGCCCCCGGTCTTGAGAAACAGCCTTATAGCCGCTGAAACGGAAAAATAGGCGCCGATAAAAAAAACTTTATCCCCGTTCCGGGAAATCCGCCCCAGCGACGCCAACCGGCCTTCCAGAACCTTCCTTACACGCCGCAACGCGGACGACAAAGCGCTTGAACGCTCCGCTCCTATCCCGACCTCGACCTTTTTTTCAGGGAACTTGTAATTCAAGGCGCGTAAGATCTTGCTGCATATCTGGAGATTATACTGGTCGCCTTTCATATGCCCGATAAATTCAAACGTGTTCTGGGGCGTCACAAAGCAGCTTGCGTCAAGACATATAGTGGTAAATTCAGGATATCGCTCTTTGACGCGCAAGATCCCGTGGTATTTATCGTGCAAGATATGCAGATAGTACATCAGCCACGGACCTATTACGATCCGCCAGGATCTGATGGGCAGATCCGTGCCATGTGCGGCGTTCAGCCGTTCCGCCAATACCGGCAACAATCTCTCATGGACTTGTTTTAAATAGGCGACTATTTCGAAGGTTTTATCATCGTCGGCCCCGAAGCCCGGCGTTTCGCTCTTGAAGCTTTCCCAATAAGCCCGCCTGCTGTACCGTTTACAACCTTCGCTCAGGAAAACTATCGGATATGAAACATCCCAAAAATCTTCCAGCGCCGTGGTCGCAAGAAAAACCCCGGCTCGGCTCACATCCGCCATTTTTGGGGATAAAATGTTCATAAAAACCATGTTCCCGCCATTATCCCGGGCAATAAAGCCCGGCTCAGGTAAAAGGCCGTGTTTTGTATGCGAACGCACCTTTTAGCTTATTGACCTACGCATAAGTAATGGAAATGCTGGCCGGGCGAGTTTGGAGCGAAACAAGGAACAAATCGAGCGACATAGCTGGGCTATGTAAGCGATTTGTGACGCAGTTGCAGCCCAAAAGCGCCCGGCCATTTTCCGAAGGAAAAGGGAGGCTTGCCTTTGAGCGACTGCTTCGTTGCTCCTCGCTCACAGATCAAAGGTATGCTCGTTCGTCGCGCCTTGCATTCATCTCAAATCCAAGCCTCCAGAAATTCCATTACTTATGCGTAGGTCAATAATTCCGAACTAATCGAATACCAAGGAGCCGGAATAAGCCTGCCGTCGATAAAAAGGCCCACTGATTTAGTACATTTTAGCACAAATCCCTTCTTCCACACCAACGGTGGAATTCTCATGTATGCGCCAGACATCGTGATAATGATATAATTCATAAAATGACGAAATATATCGCACTCACTTCAATACAGCCGCCGACGGGCGCGGTAAGAAAGTTCGCGGCGCTCAAGGATTTCAGGCTTATTGTCTCCGGGGACAGAAAAACTCCGGCGACCTGGAAATGCGGGAACGCCGTCTTTCTTTCAATTGCTGACCAGGCGAAGCTGGGATACAGGCTGACGAAAAGTCTGCCATACGATCATTATTGCAGGAAAATGACCGCCTACATATACGCCGCGAAGAACGGCGCCGACATGATAGTCGATACGGATGACGACAACATTCCGTTGTCCGGGTGGACCTTCCCGGAATTCAACGGTCGTTTCCAGGCAACCCAGGATGATCTCGGATTTATAAATATTTACAGGTCCTTCACCAAGCAAAACATCTGGCCGCGCGGACTGCCTTTAAAACTTGTCGCCGCAAAACAGCCGCCGCTCAAGACATCCCGCCTTCCGGTCAGGATTGGGGTCTGGCAAGGGCTTGCCGATGAAGACCCCGATGTTGACGCGATATACAGGCTCACTATAAATAAGCCTTGTTATTTTTCCAGGCGCGCCCCCGTAGTCCTGGGCAAAGGGACGGTCTCCCCGTTCAATTCGCAGAACACCATGTTCCGCAAAGAGCTTTTTCCGCTCATGTACCTGCCGGCCCACGTCACGTTCCGGTTTACCGACATTCTTCGGGGCCTGATCGCCCAGCCGATCATGTGGGCCGCCGGATACCGGCTCGGTTTTACTGGAGCCACCGTGATACAGAAGCGCAACCCTCACGACTACATGAAAGATTTCGAGTCCGAGATCCCCTGTTATCTTAAGTGTGAAAAGGTCGTAAACATCGCGACGGAGGCGGTAAAAAAAGCTCGGCCGGTGGCTGACAACCTTTACTCTGTCTACAGTTCCCTCACTAAAAACGGCATAGTTGAAGGGCGCGAATTGCGGCTCTTGGAACTTTGGCTTAAGGATATTGCCTGATGCCGGCGCCCTTTATCTCCGTAATAGTCCCCTCCTTCAACCAGGGCCGTTTCATAGAAAGAACCCTGCTCAGCGTACTCCGGCAAAAATACTCCGGCCGTTTCGAACTGATCGTGTCGGATGGCGGATCGACGGACGAAACCGTTGACATACTCAAAAAATATTCCGACAGGATCACATGGTGGTCGGAAAAAGACAAAGGTTTCGCCGATGCAGTCAATAAAGGGGTCAAGGCGGCTAAAGGCGAGGTCCTGGGGATACAAAGCAGCGATGATTTTTATCTTGAGAACACTTTTGAGAACATAGTGTCGGGATTCAACGCGCACGGAGACGCCGGTTTTATCTCCGGCCGCGACCTGGGGATAGACCTGGAAGGCAGGGTTTTATGGGCCAGGAGGCAAAACGGGAAACTGACCCCGAAGAGCGTTTTGCTTGGGCCCGAATCAATATGCCAGCACGCCAGCTTCATCAAAAGATCCCTCTACGAACGCATCGGCGGCCTGAAAACCGACATTGACATGTGCGCGGACATGGACCTCTGGTACAGGGCGTCACATTTCCAGCCGGGATACTTCATCAGTTCCCAGGCAGGCGTCTACCAGGTACAGCCGGCTCAAAGGACGCAGACGTCTAAAAAATTTTACGAAAATCTGGTGCGGATGGTGGAATCCTGCGAGGCATCACCGGAATATGCAGCCGTTTCCCGGCTTTCCCCCGAAGAAAAAAGAAGCCTTTTTTTGTTCTGGGAAATAGTTTACACGTTGAATTACGACAAGGCTACGGGGATATCCATAGCCAGGAAGAATATAGGGAACATGGCCGGCCTGGATAAGCGGACCTCCGCCCTCATCGCAAAATACGCGAAAAACCCCGTAGATCACACCCTGCATCTCCTGAGATCGGGCGGATTTATCAGCGCGGTAGCGGATAAATTGTACGCCAAGACCTCAAAAGCGAACCTGGATTGGTGGAAATAAGCACGGATTGCCTATACTTCGCCCGGCGTAACCCAGGGGGTTAACTTCCTTCGGTTACACACTCGTCCAAACTTTCCCTCAATATCCGTATCCCTTCCACTAAAGCGTCATCGGGGATGATCAGCGGCGGCCCTAATTTCAAAGTACCGGAGCAGGTCCGGATCGATAAGAGGCCTTTCTGCATTCCTTTTTCGATGATCCGGTCTACCAAGTCGATATCCAGTTTTTTGGTCTTGGGATCACGGATAAAAATTCCCCACAGAAGCCCCGCGCCAAATATTTCGCATACATATTCAGGGCGGTCCTTTCTCCACTTTTCCAGCTCCGCCTTCACCAGTTCGCCTTTCCTGGCGCTTTCACTTATAAGATTTTCGCGCTGCAAAACCTCTATCGAGGCCAGGGAGGCCGCCATCCCGATGGGGTTTCCGCCGTGCGTGCTGTTTAAAGAAGGGTCCACATCCAGCACTTTCGCGCTTGCGATCACCGCCGAGACGGGAATGCTGGAGGAAAGCGCTTTCGCGCAGCAGATTATATCCGGCGTAACTCCGAAGTGCTCGAAACCGAACATCTTGCCCGTGCGCCCAAAACCGGCCTGCACTTCATCAAAGGCCAGCAAAGCCTGATGTTTGGAACACCACTCACGCATGGCGGCCATATAATCGACCGGAAAGAATACCGCGCACCAGCCCTGGTAAGGCTCCGCGATGAACCCGGCGATCTCTTCCAATTTAACCCCTTTTTCAGAAAGCCTCTGCAAACTGTGACTAAAGAATTGCGCCCCGGTCATCTTCATTTCAGACAACACCCAGGGATAAGGGTAGTCCAGGTGAACTACGCGCGGATGGAAATATTTTATCCACGCTTTTCCTCCTGGCTTCCCGCCCAGGGTCTGAGCGCCCATGGTTTTCCCGTGAAAGGAGCCTTCAAAAGCCACGACAATATCCTTCTCCGGACTGATCTTCCTACCGTGCATCATCGTGATCTTGGCCGCAACTTCGGTAGTCTCGGCGCCTGTTGAAAGGAAAAGAACTTTATTCAGGCCGGGCGGCACCAGACCTAATATTTTTTTCGCCAAGCGGGAACGGATCTCCGTAGGGTAATAATACGCGTTAAGGAGGCTTCTTCCCGCCATATCCGTGATCGCCTTGACGACCTGCGGGTGCGAATGCCCCACATTCGCTACGAAGATAGTAGAGGTAAAATCGATCCAGCAATTTCCCGAAGCGTCGAAGACCTGGTAGGCTTTCGCCCTGTCCCAAACCACCGGCAGTTCGGAATTCATCGAGGCCGGTTCACACCGCATCAGCTCCTCTATAACGGGCAAGGTAGCCGGGTTCGGGATCGCGGTCTTAATTCTCCGGTGCCTAGTTTCAATTTGGGGGACTGCTTTTGGGGTTAGTGAAAAGGCGGCCATTTTTCATCTTCCTTTATCTTATCCGTCTAAGCTTTCATAAAATTCTACAAAATTTATATTTAGATTTCAGTAAGACGTGGCCTTCCTAAACTCAATCCGGCATTTGCCGCATAGTGCTATGTAACTCCCGGGATTAAAATTCCGGCGGCCTTCCTAAATAGGAAAAAAGAAAGAAATATAGCCAGCACCTCTGCAGCCATCCAGTCCAGTCCGAACCCGTTCACCCAGTTTGCAAAAACCGTAAGGAGCAGCACCCTTTGCACACACCCGAAAATGTCGCCGCGCGCCCCCATCAGCGCATAGATATTGCGGAAGACGGCAGCCAGAATATAAAACAGCAGGAGTGAAAAGTACGGCCCGGACAGAACATACAGATCGCCATAGCCGGTAAACATATCTGCTTGGTACATACACCTTACTTCGGCGTGGGTAGGCAGCGGCAGGCCCATGTACAGGAAGCGCAGCGCGTTCGCGGCTTTAGGCGCATGGAAGACCTCGAAACCGGGGGTTAGGGCGTTATCTACCACGCTTTTGAAATAGTAAGCGGGATTTATAACGGCGGAATATTTAGCCGCGTTCGCCATTAGATCCACCGTGCTGTCCAGGAAACCTATCCGGCTGAAAGCCTTAAGCGGGGAGATGTATGGCAGGTAGATCCTGTACTTCACCAGGTTCTCCGACTTGAGCGCTCCGCCGTAAGTATTACCCCACCTGAAATACGTCCCTACCGAAAAAGCGAGAAACCCGAACAAGATCACCCCGCCGGCCGCAAAAAGAGTTTTTTTCCTGAACAAGAACGGTTTATCCCCCGCCAGGAACACGAACAGCACGGTCATCAGTGCGGACAGGAGTACGGACCGACTGCCGGCGACGGTCTGCAGGGCGAGATACGCTGTCACTCCCCAAAGGAAGGCCTTTTTATATACGCCGTAAAAGGTCTCTGAATACACCCAGACCACAGCGGCCGCACTGATAAGAACATTACCATTAAAAAGAATTCCCGCGTATCCTTTAAGGCGGAGCGCGGTCGTGTTGGATGACACATCGCCGAGGGAAATTATTAAAAGGGTATAGAGAGCCCCAAGCCAGACGGCTGAGATAGCCACAAACGGCTCTGAACCGTGAAAACTTATCTTGCGCGGCCCAATCGGAAACGCCTTAATAAAATCCGAACAGAGTCCTCCCACAATAAAAAAATTGGCGGCTATTATATACAAAATCGTTTTTAAAATAGCCGCCGAAGCGGCAGCGTTATACTGAAATATAGGAGAGTAAGGAATTATCAGCAGCGTTGTCACTCTGCCTGCGTAGAAAAAAAGCACCAATAAACTGAAAAGCAGCAGAAACGGATTTTTACACCGGCTTTCCAGCAACAGCATAAGGAACACCTGCACATACAGCACAGACCCTGCCGCCACCGAAGAAAAAGAGGAGTACTGATTCCCGCCCAGGAAGATGAAAATAGCAGCGTTCAGAATTAGCCCGGAAATAGCCGCAACCCTGAGGATAGCGTTAAGCGAATATCCCTGGCTTTCAGTGGAAGGCATGCATCTTAACATAAGACAAGTTGTTCGACATCCTCACGGCATGCTATAGATTTTAGAAGACACAAGATCAGTTACTCCAAAATGTTATCCACCTCTGACTGGCTCACAACTTTTAACCCACAACTTCACCCCTAGGAAGATCTTGCGACTGGTTTAGACACTCCCGCCTGTCACAGAGGTGTTCAACTAATCAGATCAAAAGAGATACCCACAACCTTATCGACATATAATTTGTCCTGGCAGACGTAGCTCGAGTAGTCTAGCTCCTGGTCACGCAGCTTGCGAATAAAGCCACAGAACTGTTTTGAATCACCTGCTACGAACTCAATATTCAGCTCGGCGAACGGGGTATTAAAGCAGGAATTCCCGGAAAGATTAAGCAATGCCACTTTCTTGCCAAGCGCTATTGATTCAAAAGCCAAGGTTGATATCACGCATACGACAAAAGACGCGGAATGCGCGGCAGCGTATACAGATTGTTTGTCCCTGTCTATATAGGTTACTTTCTCTGAAAAGACCCCGTACTTTTTTAGCAGCTCTGGTTCAGTTGTGAAAAGTGGATGGTATGCAATTCGCAGCCCTTCCTTTTCGGCAAGATCTTTGTACATTTGAAGGGTTTTCAGTTCGGCTGAAAGAGAGAAACAAACGGAAGTACTGCCTGGGGTGTCGAAATAACATAGCAAACCTGTTGAAATGCAGAGGATGTCATATTGTTGTCTGACATTTTTAGACTCCATAGAGTGTAGGTAGTTGTACAACCGAAGTGATCCAAGATAAGAGATCTTCTTAAACATGCATCCCATCTGGACCATAAGAGCTGTGGGTTGCTTTTCGCCCAATGCGACATAATGGTCGGCGAATCTGAAGCAGGTGTCTGCATAATGCGGCCTATATGCATTCTGAATCAAAAGCAACGGAACCCCGGCCGCTTTTGCCTTAATAGTAGGGCAGCCGTTATCATGGCCGGAGAGGACTAATTTTGGGGAAACCCCATTTAAACAATTACCGGTCATCAGATCAATAAAAAATCTGTATACAAACCGCCGTAAATCAAGTCCGTGGACTCGCAAGATTCCGGCACACAAGGACAGGGCATGTATGTATTTCCCGGAGTACTTGAGCAGAAGCCCGGGGGGAACCATATCCAACTTGCGCAGGTCGAGACACAGCGTTTTGTGTCTGTTCTCCAGCTTGCTTATGAGTTCCTTTCCGTAAAAACTCTCGGCAGCCCCCGGATACCAGCCGTCTATGATGATTTCAGCTTTGATCCCTTTCTTTAGCCGCCCCTCCCGCTTGAAAGACTTGAATAGCAGGGCAAAAGGCAAAAATAAATGCTTCCAGTCTTTCCGAATGGAGCCGGGATAAAACTGCTGGCAACTCATCAGATACTTTTTAATCTCAAGATTTATGATTGATTTATGCAACCCAGATGCGGCCGCCAAATGGGTCACAAGCCTATCAAAGGAAAGATCGGAGTCTATTGCATCAATCTGACCGTAGTTGTGGAAGTATATTCCGGGGTATTCTTGCGGGGTAGTGTATCGCTTAAGGGTGATAGGCATTATGTCTTGCTGGTTCTTTATCGATGTGGAACTATTGGACGAAGAGCATCTATGCCTACCTGAATCGCCTGAAGGCTCAATTGTTTCCGAAACAAACTTGCGGCCCGCGTAAACCCTCATATCCCTGGCAAAAGAATCGTTTACTCTATATTTGCATATTATATAACATATAAGATTGACGGGTCGGTCGTTCCCATTGCCCATACTTGACGGAAATGCCCACGACAAAACATCGTTTTCTAACAAGCGTACTCTATTATACCGCGGCGCCGTTCCTCAGGAACGCGCTAACTTTCCTGACGTTGCCTGTTTTGACAAGGCATCTGCTTCCGGAAGACTATGGAACGATAAACCTCATAACTGCTGTCAGCATGTTCGGCACGATACTTGTGGCTGGAGTGACGAACTCCTCGGGCAGATTTTACTTCAAGTATAAAGACAAAGACGATCTCCTGGGAAGCATGTTGTTTTCCAATCTTCTGTTCATGATCCTGAGTTCCCTGCTGTACATATTTTTTTTAACCGTACTTTTCGGCCTTATAAACAACCAAGTGTTCCATGGAAACATGAGCCTGTCCTGGCTGATGGTGGCAGCAGCCCAATACCTTCTTATTTATATCAACTCGACCAATCAGACGCTGCTGCAGAATATGCACGAAAGCCGGGGATGGTTCGCCAATGAGGCGGCGGCTACGATCTCATATGTCCTGCTTTCGCTCGGATTAGTGATTTCCACGGATCTCACCTGGCAGGCGCTTTTGATCGCCGGAGTCGCAAGCGAGACGTTAAAGGCATGCGTATCATTTACCAGGGTCCGGCACATTTACAGACGCGTCTTCAGTTGGGGGCTGCTAAAAGAATCCCTGCTCTATTGCTGGCCGCAGATACCCTCATCTATACTGGCTTTTTTTTATCAGTATTTTGATAAATTCGCCATGAATCGTTTTAAAGGCATGCAGCAGGTCGGAATACTCGACATGAGCAACAGGTTCGGGCTCATACTTAAAATGGCCATGGACGGTATCGGCGGGGCCCTTTCGCCCGTCACAATGGACCTCCTGACCGCGAACACCGGTGAAGCCAGGGGCAAACTCGCCGAGCTGCAGCTGAAAGTGATCGCCGTAGTTTTAATGCTGGGGCTGGGACTTATTCTTATATCAAAGGAACTGATAATGCTGCTGACCGTTCCGGCGTATTACGAGGCCATACGCGTAATACCGCTTTATATTTATTACCACGTATTCGGCGCGCTGGGAATGATCTCATATTGGCTCATCTACCATAACCCGGCAAAAACATTTTACCAGATACCCATCAATGCCTTCGGGTTGCTGCTCTCCACAGCCGCCAACATCGTTCTTATTCCGCGTTTTGGGCTTATGGGCGCCGCTTTCGCCATGTTCCTGTCCATGGGCATATTGCAATTCGCCCAGCTTGTCATCGGATTCCGCCTTACGCCTCTCCCTCTCGATAAGCGAAAAACAGCCGTTCTTTTCACACTGATGTTCGCGGAAACAGGTTTTTTGTATTATATATACGGGCTGAACATGTCGCATATAGGCGAAATTATCATTAAAAGCGTAATGTTCTCGCTTTTTCCGGCCGCATGCGTTCTTATGCGGATCATAGAAAAAAAAGACCTAAGCTTTGCCTACAACCTGGCAGCCGACAAATTCAACCGGCAAATTAGCAGTTAGGGTTATAACAACACCATATGCGCGTTCTTAACGTAATAATGACCCTGGATGACGTAAAGGGAGGAGGCACGGTCGAGAGGACGGTGCAGATGACCCGTCATCTTTCGGCCGCCGGCGTCGACTGTGAAATACTCACAACAACGTCTCCCGAAAAGAAGTCCCGGGAACTGACCGGAATCAAAGTCACGGCTTTGAAATGCGTCTGGGAACGTTTTTATTTTCCCCTCCCTGACATGGGAAAAATAAAAGCGGCCGTAAAGCGGGCGGACGTCATCCATATAATGAACCATTGGTGCCTGCTTAATGCATTTGTTTATCTTACGGCCCAGCTCCAGCATAAGCCTTATGTTGTCTGTCCAGCCGGCGCGCTGCCGATATTCGGTCGTTCAAAAACCCTCAAACGCCTATACAACATGATTATAGGCAAGGCGATCATACTCAGGGCGGCCCATTGTATCGCTATCACAAAAAATGAAGTTCCGCATTTTCTGAGCTATGGAGTGAAGCCGGAAAAGATCTCTATCATCCCTAACGGCATTGATATCGAACCGGTGAAGCATTCAAAAATCCCCGCTGTTCCTTCCGGGCCATACATAACTTTTCTGGGCCGACTCAACAACATAAAAGGCCCCGATATGCTATTGGACGCGTTCATAGCCCTTAAAAACGCCCTTCCTTACAGCCTTGTCTTTCTTGGGCCGGATAATGGCATGCTCCAAGTCCTGAGAGCCACGGCGGAAAAACACGGCGTAGCCGACAGGACGCATTTTGCCGGTTTTGTGGACCAGGAAACAAAGTCCGCCTTTCTTTCCGGCTGCGAGTTTCTTGTCATTCCCTCAAGGCAGGAAGCGATGTCCATAGTCGTCTTGGAAGCCGCCATGGCTTCAAAACCGGTGCTTCTTACGGACCAGTGCGGTATTAACGAGGTTGAAGAACAGGGCGGAGGATTTGTCGTTCCCGCTACTGTGGAAGGGTTAAGGAACGGATTACTGAAGATGTATGCCTGCAGAGGCTTTTTTGTGGAAATGGGGGCCGAACTTAACGTTTTTGCGGAGAAGAACTACGCCTGGGAAGTCATCACCAAAAAATTCACCGACCTTTACGCTTCGCTTATCGGTTAACCTTCACCTCAACCGCGCTTACTTTGACCACATTTTTCACTCTTTCTTTAAATGTCGACGGAGACAGCCATTCGGCGCGCAATAGCCGCGCCATTTCCCCGACATCGAGGTTTCCATCCCCTTTTTCAATTATTAATCTGACCTGAGGAGGAACAGGCCGATAATCCCTGGTGTTGAACCTCTCCCTGCCAAAAGCCCGGATCTTGGTTATACTGTCAATATCTCCGGGCAAATAAAAAGCTATACGGGTCTGTTCCCCATAGATCGCCCTGAAAAATCCGGCAAATTCATAGAAGGCCAGTTCATACGGTATCGGGTGCATGTACACTGTACGATCCGCTACCAGGAAAGTACTATGGTTTTTTATTTCCTCCGAAGCTTTGAGATACTCCATCAACGCGGTTTTTTTGTACCAGAAGCGCTGATACGCGATCGCCGTTCTCATATTGCCGGCAATAAAGGCCAGCAAGATGAGAATAACTATCGGGCGCGAGAGACGCCCAAGGAGCAGCTTAAGCCCATAATAGACCATGATGCTGGATCCCAGTGGCAGGAGAAGCTGAAATCTGTCCACGGAGCCCGGCATGGGATTTTTACCTATAACGATATATGGGAAAGCGGCCGCCGCGAACGCCAGTATGCCCACCAGGAACATTTTCAGTTCGTTACCGGTAAACTCGTTTTTCACCCGCCCGTGTAAGACCAGTAACCGCAAAACGGCGGCGATCAAAATGAAAAGAAGGAAAAACGCCCCATGACCGAAAAACGATTCCCTCAAAACACACACAACATTAACCCAGAAACTTTTGACCATGATAAGCGGGGCCATAAGCGCCCTGAGCGGATCTATTGCGTTATAGTTCTCAGCCGCATATTCGCCCAAGGGCGGGAAAAAATACTTGTTCAGAAGAAAGACAACCAACGGCAATATGAAAAAATCGAAGTATTTTATGGGTATCCGTAACAACCGGCCGCCGTCCCTGTAAACTATATAGGCCGCGACCAGTATATAAAACACCAGGAATGATCTAGTAGTACACGCGGCAAAGAACAACACGACAGCAAGCAGTCTGCGCCACAGCTTCCCCCCGTAGAAATATCCGGCTAAAAGGTAAAATGCGGCAAAGAAAAAACCGTAACACAAGGTATAGTGCAGCGTCCCGATTGCTATCCGGAAAGTAAAAAACGGGAAAACCGAGAACAGCAGGACGATAAGGAGCCGGGCCTCCCGCTCCAGCTCCTTTATGGTCGCAAGAACTCCATTGAGGCAAAAAGCGGCGGTCAAAAACGATATAAAAGTCACGGACCTGCAGATCAGGGCCGGAGCCGCAAATTGGCCGACAAATCCGTACAAATACCCCGGCCAGGACATAAAAAAACCCAGATCACGAAAAAAATAAATATTGTCGGCCGCGGTATGATTATAGATCAGCCAGTCCTCCCAATAGATGCCTCTATTCAACAACATAAGGCCATACGATGCCGTATAGGCCAGAAAAATAAGCGAATAATCCCTTTGAAGAACAGCCGGGATCCGGTCAGCCCACGTTTTAAGGTTCACTTTATAGCGCCTCGCGAGAGAAATTCCTGTATTATATCCACGTTAAGGCGGGCCTCGCACTCCGGTGAAGTAAGATACCTATACTTATACGCGAGATATCTGGAGGCATCGACCCGGGGGATTACCGGCGTCACGTCCGACCGTTCGATATCATACGCCTGCGTGCCGAACGCGTCCGCGCACAAAAACGGATAGAGGTTATATTTTATGGACATATACTTTTTAAGTATTTCACTGGTATATATAAAAAACAAAGGCTTATTATAGATCGCGGCAAAACCGGACGAGTTACTGCCTACGGAAAACGCGAAATCACAATATCTGACTAGCCGGCGAGTCAGATATCGGAAAGTTTTGCGCCCGTTAAAAGTATTTTCCGCATATTCCGATTTCGGATGGGCCGCTATTACCACACGCGACCCGGACGCCGCCTCCAGCCTTTCAAAAAAATCATTCAGCTCCTTATAGTATTTCACGGGATCTATAAGGTCAAGGCCCAGCATTTTCAGATCGGGATGCCCGGCCAGATTTTCGTCGAGAAACACGCAATATTTCCCATCGACAAGCCGCTCTTCTTCGCCGGAATGCGCCAGGGAACTATCATAGTCGTAGTGGTTGATCTTAACCACTGCCGCCGCGTTGCCGGCATTAAGGCCGCAGGCGGCCGCCCCCGCCGCAAAAACAACATCATATTTTTTAATATAGCCCAGCCGCTTAAGAACAGCGCAGGCCTTATATGCCAGGAAGGATGACAATTCCGCCCAACTGACAAGATAATGCAATTTCCCCCATATCCGGCTGATGAAGCCCCCTGAAGGCTGAGGTGACAGTCCGACAGCCATATGCCCTATTTCCACATTGTGCCTGGTAAGCATCCTCATCAAGGAAAGCAGGCGCGGTTCAAACGCCACCACTGTGAGTACAAAGACCTCCCCGGCTCTTGGAACAAGATAAGTCTCAAGGTCCTCCAATGAGGTAAATTTTCTGACGCACGGGGCGCTAATTTCTCCCGGCATCTGAAAATCTTCAACATAGATGGCAGTGATATCCCAATATTCGAATTCCAACCCCCGCGCCGACATTAGATCCATGCCGAGATACCGCTTATAATTTTCAGTCAGGGGGATATGACCCAGGAATATCAGTTTTTTCATTATCAGGCCGCGGAATCGTCGATGCCGTCATTGTTCACAGTATGGCGGAGTTTCCAGCCAGACGGGGTCTTTTGCCAAAGATGAGGTGAACGGAACTTGTCGCACAAGTCCATAAAATATTCAGGTTTCATTTCAAGATACCCCATTATCTCGCCGAAATACTTATCGGGGAACTCTCCGTCGAATCGTTTTACCAGTGCCTTCCCCTCATCTCGTGTAATATGCCGGTTCCGTATCTCCTGTGAAGCGTCGTAAGTAGCCCGTCCGATCCCGAATTTAATGAAGGTAGTGTAAAAGTGAAGGTCATCTATTTTGTCATCTATACCATTATATTTGCTGTAAGTACCCTGTGTGCGGAAAGGCCGGGCTTTGAATCCCGTGTTTTCCACTGCGTAATAATAAACTTCCTGGGGGACCCATTTTAAATAATAACCGAGATAATGAACCTCTACGGATCTATCCTTGATCTCTTCGGCGGCGGGAGGCAGGAAAGCCATGAGGTCGTTAAGCTGAAGGCCGTACTTCTCCTTTAGTTCCTTCATACTAACTCCAGCCAGACAAATTTCATCCGTATTTTTCATCGTGTAGTACGATTTATCCCTCAAAGATGTGGTCGTATCGGCAATGGGATTGCCATACTCCGCCTCATTCTCGCCATAGAACACCAGCGGGATATTATATCGGAGTGAAATTTTCGGGGCCAGATTTTTCTGTCCCAGAATGAAAGTCTGGAACGGATGCAGCAGATTTTCTATCGAAAGCTTAGTAAGCAGCTTCATGGCCCGGCCGTTGGGTTTGAAGGTAATATTGTCGAAGCCCCCGATCTCTATCCAATTCTTCCAATTCCGATACCCGTAATCGGTATACATTAGCGGCGGCCAGGTTATTGTAAGCGGGTGCATGCCGTATTTAGATTTCAACACATGGGCCTGAAAAGCGCTGTCCTTGCCGCCGCTCCCGGGCACTATGCAGTCATAGCCGCCGTCACACCTGCGGTGTTTAGCCAGCAATTTAAGCAATTCCTCTTCGCGTTTTTTCCAATTTATGTTCTCTTTCCCCTCCGCCACGCAGCAGGCGTCGCAGACCCCCTCATCGTTTATAACCAGGGTCTTCTTTTTACTGTTTATGGTGTGTTTAAACTCAGTGGCCGACGTCGGTCGCTGGTTTGACATCACACACTTTTTGCAGAAAACCACTTTTTGAGGCAACCCATACTTAGCTTCAAGATGCATATCAGGCTCCACCTACTCTTTTCTTAAAATTCGCATACACTTTCAGACCGGTCCATGCGCTTTTTTCCGGATGGAACTGGCATCCAAAAACATTACCAACGGAAATACTTGAGCAATAATCTATGCCCGCGTAAACAGTGCGGGAACATTTTATCCCGCTGTCCTCCGGTTGGACATAAAAAGAGTGGACAAAATACATGTAATCCGTTTCGCATATCCCCTCAAACATGGTACCCTTCCACTCTCCGCCGGGATACTTAAGCACCGAGTTCCAGCCCATTTGCGGTATTTTGGCGCCTTCGCTGTTTTTTACCGGAAATTTTTTAACGCTCCCCCTGATGATGTTCAACCCGGGGGCAGACCCGAACTCCTCGCTTTCGCTCATAAGGAGCTGGAAGCCCAGGCAGATGCCCATGAAGGGCTTTCCTGACGCGATAACATCCGCCAGAGGTGCGGCAAGATCAAGCTTCTGCAGATTTTCCATCGCGTTGCCGAACGCGCCTACGCCGGGCAATATGACGGAACCCGCGTTTAATATCGCGCTTTTATCGCTGGCAATGACAACGTCGAGGCCTACATGCTCGCATGCCCGTTTGACACTGAACAGATTCCCCATCCCATAATCGATTATTACCGTTTTTTTATCAGGCATTGCACCCGGCCCCGCGCCTGCAAGGAATAGAGCATGAACTCAAATACTCCTTTATACCGCTTATTTCAAGCTCTTTTATGTTCGGAAGAGCTTTTCTGCCGCTCCTCACAAATTCCGTATTGCCCTCTCCGGTTATTGAGTCGGCACGTTTGCGGGCAACCGCATAGTGAAGAACGGAGGCCATTGATACAGCGTCGGCCCGCCCCTCCTTTATCACATTTGATATATCAGCAAGATCGCCGCAGCCGCCGCAGGCGATTACCGGAATCGAGACCGCCGCGGATATTTTCCTGGTCAGTTCAACGTCAAATCCCTCACCCGTCCCTTCTCTGTCTATTGAAGTCAGCAGGATCTCGCCGGCGCCCAGCTCCTCAGCTTTTTTTGCCCAGCCCATGGCCTCAACTCCCGTATATTCGCGGCCATTATCGGTATAAACCAGGTATCGTCCATTTTCGCACAAGGCCTCGATAGAGAGGACGATAGTCGAAGAGCCGAACATCCTGGAAGCCGTTCGTATAAACTCCGGATCTTTGATCGCCGCGGTATTGATCGCCACCTTGTCCGCGCCTGCACGAAGAACTTCCCTTATATCTTCTATCGTACGGATACCGCCAGCTACGGTAAGGGGAATAAATATCTCTTCCGCGGTCCTGGAAACCAGTTCCTTAAGACTGTTACGCTGATAAAGACTCGCCACCACATCAACATATATCAACTCATCCGCCCCGTTCTCATAGTAATGCCTGGCGAATTCCCAGGGCTGGCCAAGCACGCGCAGGCCTTCCAGGTGGATTCCTTTGACCAAATCGGGGCCTTTGATATCAAGCCTGGGGATAACACGTACGTTCTTCATAGCGGGTGCGGAATCAGACGATAGACCATCCTCCGTCTACCATTAAAGTATCGCCGGTAACATAAGCAGCCAGGCCGGAAGCCGCAAAAAGAACGCAGCCGGCCACATCTTCGGAATTCGCCATGCGCTTTAACGGAGTTTTCTCCGCATAATTGCGCACGAATTTCATGTTCTGCCCATCGAACACGCCGCCGGGGCACACAGTATTCACCCTTATACCGTAAGGCCCGAAATAAGCCGCCAGATAACGGGTGAGGTTGATAACGCCGCCTTTTATAGCCGAATAAGCCATAGGAAGGGACAAGCCGGTATTCTTATAAACCCTTGCGTCCGGCCCTTGTACCCCGTAAATGGAGCCGATGTTGATCACGCTACCGCCCCTTTTGCGCATCAGCAGGCAGGCCTTCCTGCTGAGCCACGCATAGGAATTAAGCTGCATATCAATATTCTTCCGCCATGAAGCAAGCTTCAAGGCCTCGGGACGCGCCGCCCAATCTTTGGTGCGGGGATACGCGTTATTGACAAACACATCGACATAGCCATATTTGGACCGCAGGGCGTCCATAGCCGCGTCAAGACGCTCCAGCTTCGCCAGATCGATATTCTCATAATTGACGTCCAATCCGGCCGTTCTGAGGCCTTTTTCAAAGGCCCGGCCGTTGACCCTGGCGATATCAACGGCTATAACTTTCGCGCCGGCCTGCGCCAAGGCCATACATATCTCGCGGCCTATCAGCCCCAATCCGCCGGTAACCACGGCCACCTTTCCGTCAAGTCTCATTTTGGCGATATAATCATTCATAATCAAATCCCCAGACGCCCTCTTTGACAAGATATTCGATGAAACGGAAATCCTCTTCCGTATCTATGTCGTGCCCTGATATGCGGTCCATCACGTATATACCGGTATTCTCCGTAAAATAGGTCACGGGGTCAGTTTCAAAAAACGCCCGTTTACAAACATAAATAGAGGCGTTCATGTCATACACCGCGGGAGCGTCCTGCCTGCGCAGTATCGGCGAGGCCGGCTTTTTGGAAAGACGGGCTATCCCCTCAGCGTCAAGCTCCACCATGTTGAAATAAGGGCTTTTATGAGCGGGCACGACGCTGAACAGCACTTGTTTTTTTTCGGCTACGGCTTTATTAAAGGCCAAGTCTATATCTGTGACTTTGCGCAGCGGCGCGGTAGCGTCCAAATCTATGACATAATCGTATTTTTCGCCGTACAACTCTTCACATTTACGTACAGCATGGGCGATGACAGGGATCTTCCCCGCGGCATCACCGGCAAGCTCCGCGGGCCGCATAAACGGCGCCAGCGCCCCCGCCTTGACCGCCGCGGCGGCTATATCCGGAGAATCGGTCGACACCACCACCCTGGCGGCTTTCCCCCACTTAAGCGCCTGCAATACGGTATGAGCGATAAGAGGCTTCCCGCAAAGGCTGCGGATATTCTTGTTCTTTACCCCTTTTGACCCGCCTCTGGCGGCTATTGTAATGAGAATTTTCATGATCGTTCAGGGTCTTAAGTCGTAAAAAACCTTTTTAAGATCCGCCCCTTTTCTAATACGTGCTTTCAGCACAGCAAATATCCGGGGGGAAGCTTTGCCGTCTCCATATGGATTTTTTGAAACACCGCATTTCTTAAGGAATCCGATAGTCAAACCTCTTTTTATCGCCGCCGCTATGTCCGCGGACCTGGGCGCGCAATCAATAACCGTCGGGCCCTGAACGCGTCCCCTCTGCCTGTCGCCGATGTTGACGGTGGGGATCCGGAAGGAAGGGGCCTCGATTATTCCGCTGGAAGAGTTGCCTATTACGATAGCGGCATGCTTCAGCAATGAAAGGTAACCTAATTGCCCGAGGGAAATAAAAGCCCGGGCCCTTTTGGAATTAGCGCGGACATAGCGTTTAACAAGTTTAACTATTTCACCGCGGCCGGTATCAGCGTTCGGCATGGTAAACACCAGCTTAAGATCCGGGAAAAGGTCCAGCGCGTTCAAGAGAGCCAAAAATTGTTCCCCGGCAGACCCGGACTCGAGAGTAGCGGGATGGAACGTCACCGCGGCGACCGGCCCGTCAAAGACGATCCCCAGCCGGCGCTCCAGATCCGGTTTCTCCAGCAGTTTAAGCGTGCGTACGCTATCAAGACCGACGGCGCCGACCTTGAACACTCTAGACGGCTCTTCACCAAGTTGTATAACCCTTTTGCGGTATTTTTCCGTAGATGTAAAATGAAGCCAGCTCATCTTAGTTATGGAATGCCGGATAGATTCATCTATCACACCGAACGTTGATTCCCCTCCATGCAAATGTATTATCGGGATCCGCATCAGAACGGACGCTATGGCGGCGGAAAGGGCCTCGAATCTATCCCCCAGGATAACAACAGCGTCCGGTCCCAGTCGATCATAGGCGCGAGCAATACTCACAAGCCCGTCCGACATAGCGGCACAGAGGCCTGCCGGAGAATCGTTGCCCACCCTCATACGGGCTTTCATATCGATCTTGAAACCATCTTTAAGTATTTCCCGGTATGTCAGGCCGAACTTCGGTGAAAGGTGCGTTCCGGACGCAATCACCTGCAGCAAGGAGTCTTTATCGGCGCGTATCAGGCGCATCAGGGGCCTCAACAAGCCATATTCGGCCCGTGTGCCGGTAAAAACACATATTTTAAACCGTCTCATGCGGCTTCCTTCATAAAGACAAGCTTCACAATTTAACTTTTTCACCCGGCTTAAAACAACGAGGGGCCGGACGTCCTATGACTTTATCCCATAGCATGGGCGACATCCCCCCGGCGGGCCGCATGGGAGCTATATTTTCCGCGGAAAACGCCTCACCTTTATTTATAGTCTTTATCGCCGTCAAACTTTTACGGACCACTTTGGCGTTACGCAACTCGCAAAGAGACGGCTTTTTAATTCCGGTTCCAAGAACCGCTTCGATATTCCTTACGGCTTTTACCATGTCCCGGAACTCCCGGGGCTCCAGGCTTGCCTTGTGATCCGGACCTTTCATTTTCCGGTCAAGTGTAAGATGTTTCTCTATAACTTTTGCGCCAAGCGCCGCCGCCGCTAGAGAGACCTCTATACCTTCCGTATGATCAGAATACCCCACCCTGACCTTAAATTTCTTCGCTATGGTAAGCATAGCCGACAGATTCACGTCTTTCATCGGGGCCGGATATTCGGTGCTGCAATGCAGCAAGACAATGTTTCGCCTGGTCGTACCGGCGGTTGTAAGAACTTTAAGAGCGGCGCCTATCTCTTTCAGGGTCGCCATGCCGGTAGACAGGATGACCTTTCTGCGGGCGGCGCCGACTTTCCTGAGGTAGGGCAGGTTCGTTATCTCCCCGGAAGGGACCTTAATGATGCTCAGGCCTAGTTTCAGGAGAAAATCGACGCTTTCCGGGTCAAACGGAGAGGAGAGGAACCGTATCCCCAATTTACGGCAGTATGCCGACAGTATCCGGTGCGCAGGGCCGCTCAATTCTAGTTTTTTAAGCATCTGGAATTGGGAATCGGACAAGCCGGTGGTTTTTATCTGGTACGCCGCTTTTGGGGCAAAAGGTGTGACTAAACTGGAGGCCTTGAATGTCTGGAACTTAACGGCGTCAGCGCCGGCCATTTTGGCCGCAGCGGCCAGCTTTTTCGCGACAGCCAGGGAACCGTTATGGTTAACGCCCGCTTCGGCCACGATAAATACGCGTTTCTTCATTTATTTTTAATTTTTTTAGCGGGATTTCCACAACAGATCACGCGGGCGGGAATATCCCTGACAACAATGCTGCCGGCCCCCACTACCGAATCAGCGCCTATTTTCAAATACTGCATGACCGCGCAACCAGTGCCTATATGAGCCCGGTTACCCACTTGCACTCCGCCGCTAAGCGCGGCGCCGGGCGCTATATGCGCGAAATCGCCTATGTTGCAGTCGTGCTCTATAATGGAGCCGGTGTTAAGTATGCAGTGATCCCCTATCAAAGCACCGGGATTAACCACCGCCATCGGGCCGATATAATTACCGCAGCCCAGTGCCGCATATTCTGACACGACGGCGGACGGATGAATAATATTCGGGAATTGAAAACCCGCTTTTTGCGCCAGGGTCCGGAGCTTTATCCGTCCTGAAGGGTCGCCGGTGCTGCCCAGGGTTATGCAGCAAAATCTGACGCCGCGGTCGAAATACGCGGTAAGATCGCTATCGCAGCCGGTTATGGGAACATCCAATACTTTTTGACCGACCCGGGCCTTAACATCCAGTATGCCGGCCGGCGCGTAGACACCGGAGAGGCGTAAAGCGTTTATCACGCATTTCGCATGCCCGCCGCCGCCAAGAAGAAGGATCGGTTTCATCGCTATTTAACGCCAAGCCGCGCAAGGGTTTCCTGCAGTTGTTCCCATTGCCCGGTGTCGACCCAGGATTTGTCCGAGATCGGATAAACCCCCGTCTTAACGCCTTTTGCAAGACATTTATCTAGAAGTTCCGTCATGTGCATAAATGAGTTATCCGGGATTAGCTTCAAAATCCCGGGCTCCACCAGATACATGCCCGTATTCACCAGAAAATCATACTCCGGCTTTTCCCTGACGGCCGCCAAAGCCCCGCCCTTTTTTATATCGCAGACACCGTACGGGATGGTAAAATGCTTCATTGAACCCACAATAGTTATTTTATTCCCGCTCTCCCGATGGAAACTAAGTATATCCGAATAATCCGCGTCGATAATAACGTCGCAGTTGCTGAGAAAAAAAGTAGTTTTTATCTTTTGCCTGAGCAGATAAAGACTCCCGGCCGTTCCCAGCGGTTTAGGTTCTTCGATGAACTTAAGGTCGTAATCGCCCCGGACATCGCTGAAATACGCTTTTATCAGGTTGGCCCTAAAATTTATGGACATGTAAATATCGCGGCAGCCGTACTGGGAGAAACGCTGTATGATACATTGCGTCATCGTACTGTCGCCTATCGGCATCAGAGGTTTTGGGAGTATATTGGTCAAGGGGGCCAGCCGCACGCCCTTCCCTCCGGCCATAATAACAACCGGCAGGTTCAGCTTATGAGTCTTATGCGCCTTATCCTTCAGGAAATCGAACCACCAGACGGCATTCTTCACGTGGCGCTGCCTGTCCACGACCGGAACGCACGCGAAGCGCTGTTCAACCAACATAGCTTTGGCGGCCTCCTGTGAATACCCCTCTTCAAGGCAGTGAGGAGCCGGGTTCATTACGGAAGGGACTTTGGCGGTCAACCGTCCGCCTTTAAGTATCCAGCGCCTTATATCCCCGTCGGAAAGGGACCCCAGCAGGATGTTCTGCGGGCCGATGACAAACACAATCTTCTCCCCGCCTTCATCCATCTTTTTCAGCGCCTGCTTAACCGTGAGCTCCGGGCTGATCAGTATTTTTTTTATCTTCTGCATAATTTTCCCAAAAACCCGCAAACCCGCCTGATATCCCCGCCTGTCAGAGAAACGCTGCAGGGCAGATTCAAAGTCCTCTCCCAAAACCATAAAGCCCGGCTTATTTTATAAGCCTGGTTGCGGGAATACGGCTTTTGCAGGTGGTTCAAACGCCAGACCGGACGGGTCTGTATGCCGACGCGTTCAAGCCCTACCATCAGACTTTCCCTGTCGCGGCCATACGCCGCCTTATCCACAAGCACGGAATAGAACCAGTGATTGGGCGAGGTATGCTCCGGAGCGCCCAGAAATGTTATCCCGTCTATATCGCTTAAATGTTCCGCGTAACTGCGGTAATTCCTTTTTTTGATCTCAATAAAGGCATGAAGCTGCTCCATCTGGGCCACTCCCAAAGCGGCCTGCAAATTTGTAAGCCGGAAATTATAGCCGATCTCGTTGTGGACATAGCGGACAGCATCGTCTTTTGCCTGGGTCGTAAGATACTTGGCCCTGTCGGCCATGGCTTTGCTGCCTGTAACTATCATTCCCCCGCCGCCGGTCGTTATTATTTTATTGCCGTTAAATGAAAACACTCCGAAGTCGCCGATCGTTCCAGTAAACCGGTTTTTGCAGGGCCCGTCCGTATAGTAAGAGCCAAGGCTTTCGGTCGCATCCTCTACGACTTTCAAGCGGTGCTTGCGGGCGAGCCGCATGATCGCGGCAATGTCGCAGGGATTACCGAAGACATGGACAAGCAATATCGCTTTTATCCGCCTGCCGGTTCTCCTGTTTACAACCCCGGATTTTTCCGTCCGGCATTGGGTTTCTAAAAAATCCTCAAGCTTTACCGGGTCAAGATTCATGAAATTGTCGCAGTCCATGAAAACCGGCTCGGCGCCAAGATATTTGACAGCGTTAACAGGAGCTATAAAGGTCAGCGTAGGGACCAATACCTCATCCCCCTGTTTCACTCCGCACAACTTTAAACTTACGTATATTCCGACCGTCCCGTTCGAAACCGCCACCGCATGCTTGCCCTTTGTATATCCGCATATTTTCCGCTCGAAAACCCCGACATATTTTCCGGCGGCGGAAACCCAGCCGGTATCCAGGCAGTCCTTAACATATTTCCATGCGTTCCCCGTTATGCATGGCACGGACAATGGTATTGCCGCGGTTTTAGGCGGTCTAATGGGCATAGCGGGACCCCTTCCCGGGGAATTTACCCACAGGTGGACACCGTAGCGCGGTTTCCCCTACCTCGTTACGGCACAGCCATAGGCTAGACATTATATGCATCCCATTTATAGTTCTTTATGTTTTCGGGATCCTTGAACCAGTCGATCGTTGCGGAAAGTCCTTTTTCCAGCGAGACGGCCGGCTTCCAGCCTGTAAGTTCCTTGATCCGCCCGTTATCGCACAAAAGTCTTTCCACCTCGCTGTTTTCGGGCCGTTTGCGCAGATCGTCCGGAATTATGTCGGCTTTTTTACCCATCGCGGAAATAATAAGTTCCGCTAAAGCTTTTATCGTTATCTCCCGACCGGAACCTATATTTACGGTTTTCCCAATAGCCGGATCGCATTTTGCCAACGCTATGAATCCGGCGCAGATGTCCGACACATAATTAAGGTCCCGCGTGGGATGCAGTGCGCCAAGCTTGATCTCTTTGGAACCTTTGACCAACTGGGTTATAATGGTCGGAATAATGGCTCTGGCCGACTGCCTGGGCCCGTAAGTGTTAAATGGCCTGGCGGTAACAACAGGCAATTTAAACGAGAGATAAAAGGACTCGGCTATTTTATCGGCCCCGATCTTACTGGCGGAATATGGAGACTGTCCCTGCAAGGGGTGTTTTTCGTCTATCGGCGCATATTTAGCCGTGCCATAGACTTCCGAGGTGGATGTTATTATGACCCGTCCGGTATTAAAATCACGGGCCGCCTGGAGCACGTTCAGCGTCCCTTTTACGTTCGTATCTATGTACGAGTCAGGTGAATGATAGGAGAATGGTATACCGATAAGGGCGGCGAGATGAAAAACGGCGTCAACCCCCTTCATCGCCGAACGTACGCCATTCGGGTCCCGGATATCTCCTGAAAAGATCTCCACGCTTTTCAGTTTTTCCTTAGGGAACGTGTCCAGCCAGCCGCATGAACTGAATGAGTTGTAATAAACAAAAGCTTTTACCCTGGCTCCCTCTTCCAAAAGCGCCTCGACCAGGTGGCTGCCTATAAAACCGTCCGCTCCGGTGACAAGAACTTCTCGATTTTTTAAGTCCATAATTTAAGCCCTGAGCCTCACGGCAAACTACACTTGTACCATTCGATAGTTCTTTTAAGCCCTTCTTCGAAACCGGTACCCGCTTTGAACCCGAATTCCTTTTCCGCGCGGGAGGTGTCCAGCATGCGGCGGGGCTGGCCATCAGGCTTGGAGGTGTCCCAGACCAGCCTGCCGTTAAAACCCGTAAGCCCGGCTATCAGCGTGGTCAGGTCCTTTATTGAGATCTCGAAACCGGCGCCGATATTAACCGGTTCCGATAAATTATATTTTTCTGCGGCAAGGATTATAGCCTCGGCGCAATCTTCAACGTACAAAAATTCCCTTGTGGCGCTGCCGCTGCCCCACACCGCGATCTCGGACTCGCCTTTTTTCACCGCCTCAACGCATTTCTTAATAAGCGCGGGAATGACGTGCGAAGATTCCGGGTTAAAATTGTCTCCGGGACCATAAAGGTTGACCGGCAGCAGAAAAACAGAATTAAAGCCATATTGCTGGCGGTAGGCCTGGGACTGCACCAGAAGCATCTTTTTTGCCAACCCGTAGGGAGCATTGGTTCCCTCAGGGTAACCGTCCCAAAGGGTTTCTTCCCGGAAGGGGACCGGGGCAAACTTGGGGTAGGCGCAGATGGTGCCGATGGCGACAAATTTTTCCACCCCCGCGAGACGTGCCTCCTCCATAAGCTGCACGCCCATCATGAGATTGTCGTAGAAGAATTTCCCGGGGTTGGCACGGTTGGCGCCGATTCCACCCACTTTAGCAGCCAGATGGATAACTATATCCGGTGACGAAACCTTGAAGGCCCTTTTTATCTCTGGGCCCTCAACCAGGTTAAATTCTTGTTCTTTGGGTATAAAAACGTGCTTACATCCGCGGGATTTGAGCTTTTTAGCCACAAATGAGCCTAAAAACCCCGCGCCGCCGGTAAGCATGATGCTTTTGTCCGCAAGTGATGACATATATAGTAGCCCGTCTAAGCGCAACCGACTTGACCCCTCGTCATTATATATATAATAGCAAATTTCACTTTTCAACGGATGTCGGCTAGGAGGTTGGACGTCGTTTGCGCATTAACGGAACTAAACCGATACCGCTTTTTGACTGGATATATAAAGCGGTCAATATGTCCTGAAAAGCGGCAAGTTTTCTCCTGCTTTTATCAGATCTTATCCTGATCTGGGTTTCAGAGGTCAAACTCGCTTTTTTTGCCTATAACCATGATCTTCGCCAATGTCACCATCCTGGCCATCAGAAGCACCGCGGATTTGCCGGTAAAATAGCGGCCGCCGTGCGAAAGTATCTGCCCGTTTTTGAGCAGCCTTGCCATTCTTACCGCCAAGATCTCCCTACTATTATATCTTCGCAGTATTTCGGGTTCCGAAAGGCCTTCGAGACGCTCATAAAGCTCTCTAACCAGCCTTATCCGGCGGGCTGTCTCGCCCAGATTTAAAAAATGGAAATAGCAATACCCGAAAGCGCCATAACACAGAATATCGCCCGGAAGCCGGGCGGTGAACCCGGAAAAACATATAACCGGCACAAGGCCGGCGGCAAAGCCCGCGAAAATGGAACGCAGCAGCGAACTAAACGCCCTGGAAAGCGCGACCTGCACAAAAACATTTATAAGCAGGCCGAACACCGGAAGCAGCGCGCCCATAATAGTCATCCGCCCTTCCCCCTGCCCAGCAGTGCCCTGTAAAAAATGAATAGCCTGGCGAATATAACGCCTTTGGAAGTCAGACGATATTTGCCGTTATCCATATAAGCCATCTTATCCAGGACCAGGTCCCTGATCCTCGGCTTCACAAGCTTGTCGTCGTTGACAAATTCGTTGAATTCGCTTTCCGCCATCCCCCCTGGCCCCGCTCCGGCCACCGTCATGGCGATGACCAGCGAAGGACTGTCGGCTTCCAGAGCCGAGTAGGTTATCATGTAGGAAAGGATGAGCGAAATATCAAGCAGCGCCAGGTGCAGGTAATCGCCGGCGGTCACGGGGCAGGGTAAACCATAAAGCCAGGCCAGGGAACTGCCATAGGCCCGGAGCAACAGCAATACCGCGCCAAGCGCGCAGAACATGATCAGCAGGAGGGTTTTTGTCTGTCTTTTCGGGAGTTTTATCCGCCAGACCGCCAGGTGTATGAAAAACGAAACCAGAAAGGCCCCGCCCCCCCATATCAAAGTGGCCATATTTTAGATAAAGTTCTTATGCATAGGCTCTTCCTTGGGACTAGGGGGAAGCCTCCCCCCTTTTTCCTTCACTTCCCAGAGGAATTCGTTGACCTTATGCTGGAGGCAAAGCGTGCCGCACATGGTGCGGGCGTCGAATTTTTCGGAGGCTATCAAGTCCATGACCTCCCAATACCTGTCGCTCTTCCAGATATCCTTAAAACGTTTTTCAGCGATATTCCCAATGTGGTACTTCATATATTTATCATTGAAGAGCATACCGCAGGGCGCGACCAGCCCGGAACCCGAAAGCTGGATTATAAAAGGAGGGCCGAAACATTTGGAATAGCACCGGCCGCCGCCGCTCATGATCTTGGACCATTTGGCCTTGACCAGGTATTTTTCGGTCGAAAGCGCTTCGGCCTCTTTAAGCAGGCCTTCCATGGCGAAATATTTGGAGTAATCCACATTCAGTACGCCGGTCTCGTCGTCGCTGCAGTGCTTTATGACCAGGTAATCCACTCCCAGTTCCTTCCCGAGGCGCGCCAGCGGCAGGACCTGGTCGGCGAACTGCGGCATGAGCACCATCTGCAGCCCTATAGTGACGGGGAGGCGGCGTTTTTTCTTAACGGCCACGCATTTGCGGATAGTTTCCAGGACCTTATCGTAAGCCTCGGGCTTGCAACCCATTATTTCGGCATAACGCGCGCGCTCGCCGGCCGAGATATTGAACCGCAGGTAGGTCAGGTCCGGGAGCAACTCGTCCAGCTTGTCGTCCCTGAGCAGGTATCCGTTGGTGCCCAGCGCCATATCAAGGCCTTTTGCTTTGCCGTACGCTACGGCGTCGTACAGGTGCGGTGAGCAGGTGGATTCTCCGTCGCTTACAAAACTTATGGCTTTCACGCCTATTTCGGCGGCGTCGTCCAGAAAATTAAAAATTACTTCTTTGGTCATTTTCTTCACGTCGTTGGTCTGCAGTTGGCCGTAGCAATAGACGCATTTATAATTGCAGGCCCGTGTCAGAGAACAGTCCATTGTGATAGGCGCTATGCGTTCGCCGCGCAGCCATGCCTCAACCCTTTCGCAATGCCAGGCGAGCTTGTGTCCGTCCAGGATCATATTTTCAGTCATTTGTTTTCTCTCCGCGCCGCGCGGCAGTCTGGGAGTCCGCCGGGAATGCGGCTTCCCGCGCGGAACCGGACGCGCGCATATCTGCTACCAGACGCAGATAACCCCGCACGACCTGTATAAAACTGGGGAAGCTCACGGCTTTGGATACCCCGCTTGAACGGGCGCCGAGCCGGTACGGGACTTCCGCAAAAAGATAGCCTTCTTTTACGGAGCGCACAAGGATATCCGTCTGAAAGAAAAACCCGGTGGAATGGCGCTTTAATCCGCGCAACATGGACCGTCTGTAGATCACCGTGCCGTTGGTATAGTTGAAATTAACCAGGAACGTTGTATTGATGATGAACCGGTAAAAGAAGGACAGCGCATTGCGCGCCAGAGACCGCGCCTGTTTATTAAACACGAAAGGGATCACGATATCCACATGCGTAAGAAGGGGATAATACCTGAATATCTCCCACGGATCATTTTCATTATCGCCGGGCAGCATTACCACGGCGGAGCCGCGGGCGGCCTCCACGCCGTCCCAGAAAGACGCGCCTATGCCGCAGGGAGCCGGATGGTCTATCAGGCGCACCCGGGCGTCGCGGGAAGCCTGCTCCCGCACTATTTCGGAAGTGCGGTCCCGCGACCCGTCGTTTATGACCACAAGTTCGCCTTTTAGGGAACAATCATCCATGGCCAGCAGGGTATTGGCCATCGCGGCGCCGATATTGCGCTCCTCGTTGAGCGCGGGCATGATAACGCTTATCTCCGGGGCGTAGGCGTTTTCGTTCGGGGCGGTATTCATAATCTGCAAATCTCTCTGGCTGCGGCGACAATATCATCTTTGCCGCGGTAATAGGCGTTTTCCAGGACCTGGGAGGCAGGCACAGGCGTATCCGGCATGCACACCAGGCGCACAGGCGCCTTAAGGTCGTGCCAGGCCTTCTCCGCGGCCGCGGCGGCGATATTGCAGGCGAACGAGCCGGTCCGGCTGCCGGTGTCGGCCACAATAAGACGGCCGGTTTTCTTGATCGAAGCGAAGATCATCTCCTCGTCGAGCGGTTTTATGGTCCGGGGATCTATCACCTCAGCGTCGATGCCTTCCGCGGCAAGCTCCCGTGCCGCCTTGATGGCTTCGTAAACCATAAGCGAGAGCGCCACGATGGTGATATCTTTGCCTTCCCTGCGGACTACTCCCTTTCCCAGGGGAATAGCGTACTTTTCCGCCGGCACATAACCGGTAAAATCGTAAAGCCATCTATGCTCAAAACAAAGCACCGGATTCCCGTCGGCCGAAGCGGAAATGAGCAGGCCCTTGGCGTCATACGGCACCGCCGGCATTATCACCTTAAGGCCGGGGATATGGGCGAATAAAGCGTGCAGAGCCTGGGAATGCTGGGCTGCGGAGCCCCACCCCCTTCCGGTTATGCTCCTGATGATCATCGGCACGCCCACCTTCCCGCCGGTCATATAACTCCATTTGGCGGCGTGATTGACTATCAGGTCCATGCACATGGGCAGAAAATCAACGCGCATATGAATAAAAATAGGCCGCATACCGGCTATGGCCGCGCCCATGGCTATGCCAGTAAGGCCGTTCTCCGCGATGGGCATATCGAGAACGCGCCCGGGAAATTTACGATGCAGGTTAAGTGTTGAGCCGAATACCCCGCCGGGATCGTCTATCCCTTCTCCGATAAGGAAAACGGAAGGATCCGACTCCAGCAGCTGTTCCTGGCCTTCGCGCAAAGCGTCGCGATAGGACAGACCTCTCAGCCCCTGTTTCCCCAGGGTATCTTCGAAGTCGGACTTATCGATGAGCACTTTTGTCCAGGGCATCAGAATATTCCTTGGCGGTATACGTCCTTATAAAGGTCTTCCGGCAGCGGCATCTTCTCCGCCAAGGCCGCGCGCCAGGCGGCGGCTATCTCGGCGTCTATTTCTTTAAGCATGGCGTCTAAAACCGGGACCGAAAGGACGCCGCTCTTTAAAAGCGCGTTCTTAAAAAGTTTGACCGGGCAGCGTTCCATCCACTGGTCCAGTTCTTCTTTCGGCCGGCAACCCTTAAGATGGTCGCAGTCCGGCCCCACGTGGCCCTTCCAGCGGTAAGTTTTGCACTCAAGGAAAAACGGGCCGGCGCCGGAGCGGACATGGGCTATAGCCTCCACCGCCGCCTTGTGCACGGCCAGCACGTCGTTACCGTCTACTATTACGCTCGGGATGCAATAGGCTCCGGCATGGCGAGCGATATCGGAGTGGGCCTGCCGGGCGCACAGCCGGGAATTGGTCGCATAGCCGTTGTTCTCGCAGACGAAAAGCGCAGGCAGCTTTTTAAGCGAAGAGAAATTAAGGGTTTCATGGAACAGCCCTTCCTCCGAAGCTCCGTCGCCGAAGAAGGAAACCGAGATCCTGCCGTCCCCGCGCAGAAAGGAAGCAAGCGCCGCGCCCGCGCCCAGCGGAATGGAGCCTCCGACAATGGCGGAGGTGCCCAGACAGGAGACCGACGGATCCACCATATGCATGGACCCGCCTTTGCCTCCGGAACAGCCTCCTGCGCGGCCGTACATCTCTGCCACCATGGACGCCATCGCGGCGCCTTTCACCAGCAAATGACCGTGGTTGCGGTGAGTGCTGAACACGTAATCTTCCCGCTTGAGATTAAGGCACACTCCGGCGGCCACAGCTTCCTGGCCGATGGAAAGATGAACCGGAGTTTTCATCTCCTGCGCGCCGTAAACCTCCACGATCTTCTCCTCGAAGCGGCGGACGCGCAGCATGGCGCGCATAAGCGCGAGTTCGGTTTCGCGCGGGACGGGATCGGCTGGAAGTTTTTTGTTTTTACTTTGCGGCATAAATACGGTACGAGCCAAACAACCTGGCTATATAAAATTCACGTGCTCGGGTGGATGGCGCAAGTCCCAAAGATAACTGTTTACCTCATCCATCCGGCAGTTAACGCGGCACTTTGAAGTATCCAGACGGTTAGCCACCATCCGGAGGGAGCGTTTACGCTTCTCGCTTTCCCAAACCTTTTTAAAAGACGATTCCATGATGTTCCCATAGAGGAACTCTTTCTTGCCCAGGAACATGCTGCATCCCCAGACATTCCCCCCCGCGTCGATGTAGGTCCAGAACGGCAGGGCGCAGCATTTGCCGTAATGTTTGGCGGCGGCATCCCATTTCTGCATGGTTTTCATACGGAATACGACGCTGAATGCAGGGGAAGAGTATTTTTGCAGCCGCTTGGACAACGCTTCATAATCCGCATACCGTATATTACGGTATTTGTCGGTTTTACTCTGCGGATGCTGGGAATACGGTTTAACTATCAGGTAATCCATACCTGCGGCCCTGGCGCGTTCGGCGAGGAGTTCCACTTCGCCCGCGTTTTCGGGAAGAAGCACAAGCTGCATACCGAGGGTCGTCTTATAACCCTTTCTGCGCCGCAGCCCGTCGGCATATTTCATATTGGCGAAAACTTTTTCAAAATCTTCCTGCCTGCACCCGTGGATCTTCGCGTATGTTTTTGCCGTGCCGCCGTTTATGCTTACCTTTATCCATTCCACGCTCTTAAGGCACTCATCCGCTATGGCGGGCTTGAAAAGCGCCGCGTTGGTGGTAAAAGAAACATCGATCCCGGCGGCTTTGGTTGCGTTAGTGATCTCCGCCATCCGAGGGTGGAGGAAAGGCTCCCCCTCGCCGGCATACATTATGCTTTTCAGCCCGAGTTTCCCCATTTCGCCAAGCCGCTTTATAAGAATGCCGGCATCCAGGAACCGGGGCTTATATTCCATAAAATCAAGCGCGCAGTAAACGCACCGGTGGTTACAGGCTCCGGACGGAGAGAGCTCGGCATATATGGGATAAATATTGCGGCCGGCCAACCAATCAGTCACTCTGCCCGGATGGTAAATGAGTTTGTGCGAATCAATACGGTACTTATCCATAGTTTATCCGGAGATCAGCGCGGCTTTATGAGCAGGTCGGAAAGATAGTGGCACAACACCGAGTGGGCAAGCTCGACCATACCGTAAGATCCGCTGTTAATGAAAATATTCACGTCCCCAAGGCGGCTTAACGGATTACCCTGCTTAAAGCCGGACATTGTAACGCACCAGAGACCTTTAGCCTTGGCCTCCTCCACGGCGTGCAGGATATTTTCCGACCGACCCGAACTTGATACGGCCATGAGAATATCCCCTTTGTCGGAGAACATTTCCACGGGCTTGCGAAACACGTTCGGATAACCGTAATCATTGGCGACACAGGTCAGCAGCGAAGCGTCGGAGAATGATACCGCCCTGATATTGGCGTTATTCCAGAGATCGAGGACGAAATGATTAACCACCGCCGCCGAACCGCCGTTGCCGACGGCGATAACTTTAGCCGAAGTTCCGCGCAGCGCGGAGATGCGTGCGACGACCCCGGAAACGGCGTCCGCGAAGGGCCTAGGCGCCCCGCTGTGGTCGGTGGTGACCGCCGCAGAAAGCAAAGTTCGCAGATCGGATGTATAAATGTCCAGAGAGGGAACCATAGCTGACGCCTCACTTTAGTATCGTAATAACCGATTTATAGAGCGGCACCGGGTCTATCGAAGACCGGTTACAGACAATGCTTACCTTAAACGCGCCCACAAGGTTGCCCATAAGGCCGACAACCTCCATGGGAATCCCGGCAGCCACCATGGGGGCGGTTACCGAGAGAAAAGCGTCGCCAGCTCCGACGCGGTCAACAACTTTATCCGAAAAGACCGGGATCTCGAAAAAACCGGCGGAACTGTCGTACACCAGCGCGCCCAGATGTCCACGTGTGACTGCGACTTTTGCGCAACGCATATCCTTGGCGATGCGCTCTATGGCGGCTTGAATATCCCCGTATTTATCGCGCGCGGCATAGCGCATCTCCGGCTCGTCGATGCAGATATAATCCGCCCTCGGATATTTAGTAATCAGGTTATACCCGTTATTCGCCGAATTTGTCTGGGTATTTACGGCCAGGAAACGCGCCTTGCGGCAAAGCACTTCTATGATCTTATCGTCTATAAAGCCATGCCCGAAATCGGAAACAAGGACCATATCGTAACCGGCGACGGTATCCTCCAGGAAGCCCCGCACCTGGGAACTTATTTCCGGCGGCAGCGGATGGTCGTTGAAGAACTGGACCTCAAAAAGTTTATCAAGGAAGGCGGGGTCCACAAAGCGGCGTTTTGTGACGGTACAGGCGTCGGAACGGGTGAAAATTTTCGGCTCCACATTGGGTTTTAGATGGTCAAGAACATACTCCAGCTTGTCTTCCTCCGTGCCAAGGCAGGTTACCATTCTAACCTCTTTCACGAACCCCGCCGCGTGATTGGCGCAGGCAAGCACTCCGCCGGCAAAACGCTCTTCGCTGATAAACTTGGTGCAGATCATGTTGTCTTTGGGGGCTTTTCCCAGACCGCGGCAGTAATGGTATTCATCAATAATGGTATCGCCCACCAGCAGTACCTTCATGGACGAAAGCTTCTGCATGGCGCTTATAATGCCGTCCGCGGTGTGGGCGGCCTTGAATTTTTCCAGAAATTCTTTGGTTTGGGCCGGAAAAACGCTGAAAAATTTATTAAGCAGTTCCGTCGAACTGAAAGTGATCTCATCCGTGAAATGAAGCCGTCCGCCATTGCGTTCCACGGCCTCACGCTCATGCACAATGCCGCCGGTAATGTCCTTTTCCGGAGCAGCGTAGTCGGAACCCTTAATATAAACGCCGGGTTTAAGCAGATTGATGGTTTCCAGCGCCGTCGGCCAGGAATTGACGGCCACATAGTCAACGCATGCCAGAGCCGCGATAGATTCCGCCCTCAAATGCTCGTTGAACACCGGCCGGCCGGGACCCTTGTTCACATACCGGTCCGGAGTGATGGTCACCACCAGAACATCGCCCTGGCCGCGTGCGGCCTCAAGGTGTTTAATATGGCCGGGATGCATCAGATCATATACGCCGTGACAATGCACCACCACTTTCCCGCCGTTTTTAAGCCGCTCTACTATGTGCGCAAGCTCTGCGATAGGGTGTATTTTAGCATGACCGCCGGAAGTGGATTTCATTTTTTAACGTCTCCTAAATATCGGTTTACTTTTCCTTTAAACCTTCATATTCTGTCAGACAATATCGCAGTAGATAAAAACGATTATTAAAAATCAGCCGTTATAAAATCGGGGAGAGTTCTCTTGCAAACAGATATAGATCTTTCCAAGCAAATAAAAGAGGTATTGAATAGAAATAATATTCAAATCGGCTCCATGAAGTTTGTTGATTCAGATACTAAGGAGAATTTATTTGCGCAGCGCACCAAGGCAATAGTGCTGATTAACAACAAGGTGTTTGAGCGTAAAATCAATCCCCTGGCGGATGATCATACTCTTGACATCTTCGACACCCAACTGAATCCCTATCTTAAAAAAGGACAACCAGTCCTGGTTGTCCTGCCGACTGACGGCAAAAAACGCTATGTACTCCAGACTAAAATCGTCAACATTTTTATTGACCGCTTTCAACTCGTTGTCCTTGACCCAAGAGATGCAAAGCGTTTTTCTTTTTCTTCTCCGCTGGGGGTAAAAATCAGGGCCGTTTGTGAGGCGACCGCAATCCGGATTCAGACCGGCGAAGTTAGGCTCAGCCGACACATCGACGAGTCCTTGCTGGAGGTACCTGCCAGCGGGAACATACAAAGCGCACCGCCTTGCCAGGATCCACTTTTTTCAATCAAGGATATCCTTCTTAATGATGAAGGGAGCGATCAAGCCGACGATTTTGCCAAATTAGAAGGCCAACACCCGATTGATGGCAATATCATTGATATATCCTGTGGCGGCATGTGCGTATCCTATCAGCATAGTGCAGGCGCAAGATTTTTTGTTCATCAGATGCTGGTCATGGAATGTTCCTTCGCTAATGGTTCGAAGGCCCATCCAGAAAATGAGCGGATCAATCTCTTTATTCTTGCTATCGTTAGGAGCATGAAAAGCAATCAGGACCATAAGCAGTTGAATCTGCAATTTCTTGCCGCCTTGCCTAAGACAATACAAAGCTATTGGCAATCAGAAAGCTGACTTGTATTGATTAACTTGACGCAGGCGACTTGCTATCTGCACTCGTTTTCTCACGCTCTTGATTCATTAAGAATGTCGTTCCATACCTTTCTCAAAGGGAGTCTGGCCAGGAAGGAGTGAATTAGCTATGCTGTATCAGGAATTCTCGGAGTCAGAAAATTCTTGAGCTGATTTTTCATCGTTCGACTGTCGGCAACATGAAATGGTGTGATATAGCGGTCATGTTCGTTGATCTCGGAGCGGAAATCAGCGAAAGAGAAGGTTTACTTTTTCTCGCCCTGTTTTTGTACTTCGATTTTCTTTTTAAGCAAGTCATGGTCGCGGCGCAGGGCTTCATAGGTTTCCATGGCCTGTTTTTCCACCTCGCCCTGATTGTTTTTGTTCTGCTCTACTCGTTTCTTGATTTTTTCGGCTTTTATTATCAGATCCTTAGTCCCGAAGATGGAAGAGGCAAGATATTTGCAGGAAAATTTCATCAGGGCGATGTCGTCGGTTTTTATTTTCGCCAGGGTCTCCTCGTCAACTTCATAAGTGGTCAGGAAAGAGCTGTTGAAAACAAAATCCCTGAATTTGTCAAGATCGGTGCTGGCCAGGAAAAACATCTTCTGGGCTGGTTCACTCAAGGTTGCTTGCAAGCCGAAGGATTTGCGTCGCATGACGATTTCCATCCATTCTCGGTTCATTTCATCTGACTCGTCAATTCCCTGATCCGCTCGCCACTCGCGGATAGTCTGCTTGTTGTCCTCTTCGTGCCCTTTGCAGTATGGTTCTTTGACGAGGAAATAAAATTCCTCCGCCGCAGTTCCTTCATTTCCTGCCGCATGGAAATAAGACATCCCCACAGGATAATAACGGCAGGTTGTTGGCCGATAAGGATAGATGGTGCAACCTTTTTCCGTGACAAAAGGGCAGCGGCCATTTTCGTCGAGATGAATTTTAACTCCGGGAAGATCTGTCTTTTCAAGATAGACCGGGGTGGTGAAACGAAGGAGAAATTCTTCGGCGGACAGGTTTAGAGGCCGTCTGATGCGCAGGATATCATAAGGGGTTAGAATAATATTAATATTGCCGCAGCAGTTGGTAAAACAGGCAACTCCTGGGTGGCAACGGAATTTCAGGGTGCTGTCAGCCGTGAGTTTGGCGGGCATGATATTGCTTGGATTGTTGTCTGGAGCAAACAATGATTTGTTAAAGGAATTGGATGGTGGTGTTTGTTCTGACTTGCTCATAATAGCGACCTTCAATAAATGTGTTATTGGGGCAGAAGAAGTGACCGCATTGTTACGGACAGAATTCTAAAAGGCATGACTTGTGGTTTTAAGGAGAGGAAATTTCTCCACTTATTTATGCTATTTTAATCAGTTGTCTCGACAAGTTGTGATGCGGTACAGGGCGATTTTGGCCACACAGTAACCACGAGAATGCTTGGTGTCAAATTCATTTCTGCAGAGAAAAGCTGAGAGTCGGTAAACAAGAGGGGAATGGGGGATAAAGAGGCTGGGATTCAGGCCTGTGGGAGAAGATATACTAAGTTTTTTTCTTGACTTTTATCAGGTGAGAAATTATACACACCAAGTGTTATTGTAAATGAGCGGGTCTTCAGTTTTGTGTAAAGAGAAGAAAAAATACGTGTAATTGACCGCTTGGATGTGTGGCGGGAGAATAAACAGGTTGTCTTTGATAAGGTTAACGCGAATTTCGTAAGATCGGAGTTCGGAAAATTCAATCCAAGTGAGGAGGTTAGTGAATGCCAAGTTACGTAGATCCTTCTAAATGTGACGGCTGCAAGGGTGGTGACAAAACCGCCTGCATGTACATCTGCCCCAATGACCTGATGGTCTTGAACAAGGAGGAGATGAAGGCTTACAATCAGGAGCCTGATGCATGTTGGGAATGTTATTCTTGCGTCAAAATCTGTCCGCAGGGCGCTATTGCCGTTCGTGGCTACAATGACTTTGTCCCCATGGGCGGTCAGGTGCATCCGATGCGGAGTTCCGATTCCATCATGTGGACTGTTAAATTCCGGAACGGCAACATGAAGCGTTTCAAGTTCCCTATTCGTACCACGGCTGAGGGTGCTGCCAATGCGTATCCCGCACTGAAATGCACAAACCTGGACGATGAGTTGCTCTCCACCGAGAAGCAGTTGCCTTCACCGACCATGTTGGCCAAGTAAGTTTTTTTTTGGATAATTAAATTAACTGATTTCAATACAATTGCTTAAGGAGATTTACTATGGCGTTACCTAATAAGCCGCTGGGTGAGTTACCCGCCGTTGCCAATCCTGAGGTTGTCGAGCACGATGTAGACGTTCTGATCATCGGTGGTGGCATGGCCGCATGTGGCACTGCTTTCGAGATCAAGAAGTGGGCTCCTGCCGACTTGAAGATCAAGCTGGTGGACAAGGCATCCATGGAGCGTTCAGGCGCTGTTGCCCAGGGTCTTTCCGCTATCAACACCTACATTGGCGACAATAAGATCGAGAACTATGTGAAAATGGTTCGTAACGATCTGATGGGCGTTGTCCGTGAAGATCTGATCTACGATCTGGGCCGTCACGTTGATGATTCCGTACATCTTTTTGAAGAGTGGGGCCTGCCGATCTGGAAGCTGGACGCTGAGGGCAATAACCTCGATGGCGCTCAGCCTGCTCCTTCTCTGCCTGCCGGCGGCAAGCCGGTTCGCACCGGCAAATGGCAGATCATGATCAACGGTGAGTCCTACAAGTGTATCGTGGCCGAGCCTGCCAAAACCGCACTCGGTGATGAGAATATCATGGAGCGGGTGTTTATCGTTAAGTTGATCCTTGATAAGAACAAGGCCAACCAGATCGCTGGTGCTGTTGGTTTCAGCACCCGTGAGAACAAGGTGCACGTTTTCCGTTGCAAGACCGCTCTGTGTGCCTGCGGCGGCGCAGTAAACATCTTCCGTCCTCGGTCCACCGGTGAGGGTAAGGGCCGCGCCTGGTACCCCGTATGGAATGCTGGTTCCACCTACACCATGTGCGCCCAGGTTGGCGCCACGCTGACCATGATGGAAAACCGCTTCACGCCGGCTCGTTTTAAAGACGGTTACGGACCGGTTGGTGCTTGGTTCCTTCTCTTCAAGGCCAAAGTACAGAACGGCTTGGGCGAGTTCTATGCCAACAGCGATGCAGTGAAAGGCGAGCTTGAGAAGTTCATGCCCTACGGCGCTTCTCCTGTAACCCCGACCTGTCTGCGTAACCACTTGATGCTCAATGAGTTGAAGGCTGGCCGCGGCCCAATCTATATGGCTACCGACGTTGCCCTTAACGCCTTCCTGGATGCTAAGAAGGCTGCTGGCATGGACGAGAAGGGTGTGAAAAAATACTGGAAGCATCTTGAGAGCGAGGCATGGGAAGATTTCCTCGATATGTCCGTTGGTCAGGCTGGTCTGTGGGCAGGTGCGAATATTGAGCCGGAGAAGATTGGTTCCGAGATCATGCCGACCGAACCATACATGTTGGGTTCTCACTCAGGTTGCTGTGGAATCTGGACCTCTGGTCCGGACGAGGCTTGGGTTCCTGCTGTTGATGGGCCTCGTAGCCATCAGTACAAGTGGGGTTACAACCGGATGACTACCGTTGATGGTCTGTTCACTGCTGGTGACGGTGTGGGTGCTTCCGGGCATAAATTCTCTTCTGGTTCTCATGCCGAGGGTCGTATCGTTGCCAAGCAGATGGTTAAGTTCTGTCGTGACAATGCTTCTTTTAAGCCTGAGCTGCCGAAGTCCGCTCAGGAATATGCTGACGAAGTGTATGCCCCGGTTAGACGTTATCTCGAGTTTGCTGGCGCTTCAACTGCTTCTGATGTGAATCCCAACTACTGCAAGCCTGCCGGTATTATGATGCGTTTGATGAAGGCTACGGACGAGTACGGCGGCGGTGTTGCCACCTATTATATGACATCTGGCAAGCTTCTGAACATCTGTCTGGATCTCCTCAAGATGCTGCGTGAAGATGCTGAGTTGATGGCTGCCGGCGACCTGCATGAGTTGATGCGCGCCTGGGAAAACTACCATCGTATCTGGTGTGTAGAGACTCATATCCGTCACATCGAGTTCCGGAAAGAGAGCCGCTACCCGGGCTTCTACTACCGGTCAGACTACCCGACCGTTGACGATGCCAACTGGAAGGCCTTTGTTAATTCCACCTTCGATCCTGCAACGCAGGAGTGGAAGTGTGAAAAGGTTGCATGTATCAATATTATTGAGACAGAACCTTGGGTCTAAGTTTCACCAGGTAACTGGTATAAAGTGAAGTAATAAGAAATCTCCAGGCATCCTAAAGGTGCCTGGAGATTTTTCTATGAGTTGGTATAGTTTTTTTGGTTGAGATGGCCAGGTTGGATTTAGATAATACTGGCAGTTTGAGTCAAGAAAACTCGTTTTTTTACCGAAAAAAACTATTTTACTAAAATGGAGGAAGGCATGACAGACGAACGCAGCGCAGGTGCTGTACTTGTCGTTGGCGGTGGCATCAGCGGGCTTACGGCCGCTTTGGAAGCCGCTGAAGTCGGCAACGATGTTTTTCTGGTTGAGAAAAATTCGTATTTGGGTGGTCGGGTTGCGCAGTTGAATCAATACTTTCCGAAGCTCTGTCCGCCAAGTTGCGGGTTGGAAATCAATTTCCAGCGGATTAAAGCCAATCGTCGGCTTCGGGTATACACCATGACTGAGGTCAAGAGTGTTGCTGGCGGGTCTGGTAAGTATCAGGTTACCCTGGAGAGTAAGCCCCGCTTCATCAATAATAACTGTACCGCGTGCGGTGCTTGCGCCGATGCCTGTCCGGATGAGCGGGACAATGAGTTTAACTTTGGCATGAATAAGAGCAAGGCGGTGTATAAGCCCCACGACATGGCTTTCCCCATGAAGTATGTGCTTGATAAGAACGCCTGTAGCGCGGCCGGATTGCAGGCGATCAAGGATGCCTGCAAATATGACGCGGTTGATCTGGAGATGGCAGGCAAGGAATTCACCGTCGAGGTGAGCGCCATTGTCTGGGCAACGGGTTGGAATCCCTACGATCCGACCAAGATGATCAACCTCAAATATGATTCCAGTAATGCGATCATCACCAATATGATGATGGAGCGCCTGGCTGCGCCCAATGGCCCTACCGGCGGCAAGATTCTCCGCCCTGGTGACAACAAGGAACCGGCAAGTTTTGCCTTTGTCCAGTGCGCCGGTTCCCGTGATGAAAACCATCTGGAGTACTGTTCCTATATCTGCTGCATGGCTTCCATGAAGCAGATTAACTACATCCGTGAGCAGTATCCCACGGCCAAGATCACTGTTTTCTACATCGATCTTCGGACCCCTGGCAAGTATGAGAAGTTCCGTGAGAAGTTGATGGCTGATGCGAACATCACCTGGGTGAAGGGCAAGGTTGCTGATATTGTTGCCGAAGCCGATGGCTCTGTGACCCTGATTGCTGAAAATGCCGTGACCGGGGCCAAGATCAAGGAAACGGTTGATCTGGCTATCCTGGCCACGGGGATGGAGCCTGCTGCCAAGGCTCAGGCTGCGGCGCTGGGGCTTTCCGTTGACAGTAATGGGTTTATTCTGGCCGATGCGAATGGCGGGATGGTTTCCGCCGGTTGCGCTAAAAAAGCAGCCGACGTCGTAACCTGTGCCCAGAGTGCAACGGCAGCAGCCATGAAAGCTATTCAAGCGTC
>MGVA01000008.1:70198-70429 GCA_001800245.1 Elusimicrobia bacterium RIFOXYA12_FULL_51_18
AAAAATACGGTGCATATATCTGCACAGGTTGTGGTATAGGAGATACCCTCGACATTGCGGCACTGACCAGTGCTGCAAAAGAAAACGGCATGCAGGCCAAGATCCATGAGGCGTTCTGCAGTGCGGCCGGACGGGAATTGATGCAAAATGACATCACCAATGACGGGGTGAATACCCTGGTTGTCTGTGCTTGTTCCCCCAGGGTTATGAAAGATGAGTTTAATTTCGGGG
>MGVA01000009.1 GCA_001800245.1 Elusimicrobia bacterium RIFOXYA12_FULL_51_18
CCTTATACGGCAAAGCCTACGCAGGTATTGCTTTTTTTGTTCACAGGATCTTCCAATGGAAACCAAGTTGAACTGCAGGATTCGGGTTAGGGCTGATATCCGTCCGTGCGGCATTAGGCGGCTTCATGTGAAAGTCCTTATGCCCGGTCACAATCCGTTAACGTATCCGTGTTCTTATCCGCTTCAACAGCGGCAAGTAATTTAGGCAGGACCGTTGCCGCAGTTATTTCACCGATTTTCCAGATAACAGGGCGGCCCAGATTGAAATGGGCGGCCACACGCTCAACCAGATAATTACGAACCACCAGAACTAGCGGACGCCCGCTGCGGCATAATTCTTTGAGCGGCACCGACCACCCCCCGCCTTCCAGTTCAAGAGAACCGACCTCGTCCAGGAATACAGCATCCGTGCCTGAAAGCTCAGCGGGCGAAAGCGCTGAAAGGCCCGCCGCCAGCCCCTCTTCAAAAAAAAGGAATTTTCCAGCACGAATACCGTCTCCCGGGCCGCGCCGGCAAAGCGGGACCCTGCGGCCGGAAGACAGGGCTACAAGGTCAAAACCAGCGCGCAGTCCGTTTTCCCAAAGGCCCTCGGCCAGGATGCCGCCTGGCTTTTTACCCGCAACGCGCATAGCTTCCGCCAGTTCCGAGACAAGAGTGCTTTTACCGGATCCATGGCCGCCGGTTATTATAAATACCGCTGGGGGCCGCATAGAATCCAGCAGGAAGGGGGCACGCGCCACCGCTCTCCCTATCACTGCCAAGGGCCGCCTGGCAAATTCGCGCCCTGAAGGGAGCCCTTCAATTATGCCGGGCAGAGCGCAGAAAGCGTATTCCAGAGTCTCAAAGAAGGCTCCACCGCCCAGACGCTCCAGCCTTCCGCGAATAACCGGGTTCACAAGCTCGTACCCTATGGCCGCGAAGGCCAGCGTAAGGAGGAAGGCCCTCAATGCCATGTAAAAGCCGGCCTCTGCGCTGCCTAATATAATCCCGGCCGTAAGTGAGGCGAACAACACGCCGGCCCATACCCCAGTACGCTTCAACACCCCCCGGACACGCGGATAAGAACGCGCACAGATATAACCATAAACGCCCGCCACTGGCAACAAGGCCACAGCCGGAATCTTCCGGCCAACGGCCATCACCACCGACATGAACAATACATGAAAGCCAAGGGCCGCGATAGAATATTCATGCGCGGTATTTTCACAGCGGCCGCGCGGATTAAAAGCCTGTTTCGCGGTGGATGGATTTGGGAAGTATGTTTTTCCTTTCCCGGAGCGCATTCCTGATAAGGCGGCTGACGCACCGGCCAGAAAATATACAGCAAACAACAATATCAGCGGAGCCCATAAATTCCCCGGACCGAAACCGCATCGCAGGCGAAGCCACTCCGCTCCGCGCAGGTAAATGCTGACCGCATCAGGACCGTAATAAATGAGCAGATTCAGTAATTTCTGAGCCAGGGCCCAGCACATAGCCAGCCCTCCCCCCAGCGCATAACCGGCAAAGTTCCCGCCCATAAAACTGACCCCCGCTTCGGCAAAGATCCCCTCCATGGAGATAGCGATCATCGGGCCAAAGATGACCGCGCTTGGAGAAACAGACTTCATGGCCGCACAGACAAACCCAGCGCGCCACAACAGACCGGGCTCAGGCCACAATCTATGTCCTGATATAAGTATGATTATACCGATAAAAGTAAGGGATTCCCCGGCAAAGGGGAGATGAGCGTTATGCAGAAAACTGCCGAAAATTATTTCCGAAGCGGCCCAGAGACTGCCCAGCACCGCGGCTTTGCGCCAGAGAAGTTTTCCTTTTGAGTGATTCTCCATTATCAGAACTTCGCTTCCAAGGAGGCGGTTATATCCCTTCCCGGGGCCATATCCGTGGAGCTCTCCTGGAAACGTTTGTCGAATATATTATTGACGCTGAACTTGGCTTTCAGACCGCGGGTAAAACTGCGCGCAGCCGAAGCCGAGAAAACAGAATAGGCCTTTACCCAGGATGTGTTATCGTCTATGGTAAATTGCTTTGACTTGTATTTCCAACCCAGGTTAAGATCAACCGGGTTGGTATTCAACCCGGCGGAGACAGAAACGCTGTGGCGCGGGGAATAGGTCAGGTTTTTGCCCTCAAGCGCGGTATTTAAAGGATATCTGTCCACATGCGAGAAGGACCGGCCATATGAGCCCGACAGCGAAAACCCGCCGGACATAAACTTTGCCGGCAGTTCCACCCCGTATATCTTTACCCTGCCGACATTTTGCTTTTTGTATACTGTTTTGTTGCTCCCGCTTATGTTTATCGTACCGCCGGTATTCACTTCATAGATAAAGTCACTGCCTATTGTGTAGTATGCGTTCGGGTCCACATAGACCCCCTGGAACGGGTTAAACCGGAAGCCTGTTTCCACAGTATCCACTTTCTCAGGTTTAAGGTCCGGATTGGCCATTGTGAAGCGCGCTGACAAGCCGCTGCCACGCAGGAGAGAAAGACACATATCCTCAAGCGCCGGCCCCCTAAAACCCCTGCCATATGAAATATACTGCGACAAACCCGCGTCGTAATCCCAGCCGGCGGAAAGTTTCGGGGATAAACTTTCCCAACGATGCCCGTCAAGCGGTCCGTTCGCCAGAGTCCAGCCTACGGCAGTGTTGCTGAAATAACCGTCGTGGAAAAAAGCGTTGTCGTAACGAAGGCCGGCAAGCAGTTTCAACCGGTCGGATAACAGTTTCTTCTCGGCTTGAAAATACGGAGCGTATAGATCCATTTTGCCCCGGTCATTTGCATCGCTCACAGATGCGGATGGTTGCAACTGATGATCGGTGACATCCACGGAACCGGACTTATAGTCCGCACCGAAAGTGGAGTTGATGCCGTAGAGCGTCTCCATGGAAACCGCGGCCTGAGCGCCCACATCATTACGCAGGCCGCCCGTGTCTACACGATTGTAAATTCCGTTCCGATAATATTCATTAAGGCGTATATAATTCTCCCGCTGGTAGTATACCAGCGTTTGCCAGGAAAAATCTTTTTCTGCCCCGTTCCAGGCGACGCGCGTAAAGTCGGTGCGATAACGCCTGCTTGTTCCGTCCGCCGTAAGTATGCGGACGCCTTCACCACGCAGACCGTCGTAATGAGAGTACTGTATATCTATTTTACCCGCTTCCCCCACATCGACCGAGGAGTTCAGTTCGGCGGTTTTTTCACGGACGTATTTTTTTACGGTATAAGCATCTCGGGCACTGATAGGTGTGGAAATATAACCGTCGCTGGAAAGATAGTTCCCTCTCAATGACAGGGTCAAGCGTTTTGCTATCACTCCGGCTCCGACGTTTGCATTGAACGTTTTATAGGTCCCATAGGAAACAGCGTATGAATAACCGGAAACGGATTTTTTAGTTATAACATTTATGACTCCGGACGCGGCATTTGAACCGTAAAGCGAGGAGGCGGGGCCTTTGAATATCTCAACCCGCTCTATCCCTTCCGTACTCAGCCGGTTCCAGTTGACGGCGCCGGTGGCGCTGGTATTTACCGGAACGCCATCGAGCAGCACCAGGGTGCGGCCCTGCTCGGCGCCGGGAAACCCCCGCATGGTCAGCACCGAGGCGAATGAATAAATGCCGCTCGAGCGAGCAGTCACAAGGCCCGGCGCCGCGGCGGAAAGTTTTTCGTCAAGCGTGACGCCCGGCAGTTTTTTTATTTCTTCCCGGGTTATAACTTCCACCGCAACGGGCAGGTCCATGATGCATCTCTCGGTTTTAGCGGGGGTCGTAACCATTATGTCGATATCCGCCGCTCTAAGCGGCGCGCAGAAAAAAGATGCGATGCATATAAATCTGATGATTTTTTTCATTTTTCAAGTTATATTGGCGCCACTATTGAAAATGCGCCATAAGTTACTCCTTTTACGGCCCGGAGCGCGTCCGCCAGTCGTTCCATAACGGCCGGTTTTCCGATGACCGAAGCTGAGGTCATAATGGCTCCATTTTTCAGCATTACCGTCTGTACGGCAGCCACGTTGACAGCATAGCGGGCAAAAAGCATTTCTACTGCGCGTGCGGGGCGACTGTCGGCAGAATCGTAGTATAAGGAAATAGTTCCGACACATTCCCGCCCACCCTTCCAATCTTTTTTTACTATGGCGCGGCGGAGAAAGTCCGCCAGGGCCTGTGAGCGGCTGGGGTATCCGCGCTCCGAGGCTATCTCGTCCAATCGAGAGAGCATGCCTTTTTCAAGGCAGACGGTGAAACGGTCAAGGAATTTATCCTGTGATTTCATATTCATACTATTATACAATAAAGTATGAATAGAAGCGCTCTATTGAAAATGCCCGGACAGTCTAACGCGAAACCCTGCTCTAAGGTATTTCAAGCGGGTTCTGAAGCTGGGAATATCGAATGGGCACAAACAAGAATTCTCCACATTAGACTAGGGATTGCGCGGCGTATGCCTCGACAGGAAGCAATTAAAAGTTTCAGAGGATGTTTTCGGTGAAGGTGCGCGTCAGCCGGACTTCTTATTCAGCGCCGTTTTTCCCATGCCCCGGTTTGAAGTTTTGCCTATCTTACGATCAGCCTTTCCAGCCGCCGAAGCCGGAAAGACTTTCTTCTTTTTAACCGAGGCTCCGCCGGCGGAACGGGAATCGTGTTTCCGTGGATAATGACGGCGCCGCACAGGGCGTTTTATCACCCAGTAGCGGGGCGCGCCCACATCAAGATGCGTAAACCCCTTGTTGGGATAATACCCCACTCCGCCTATCCAGAGTTTCTGCGCGTATTTTTTCACCTTTGTAGAGCTGTAACCGGAGATCTTTATATCCGCGGCCCAGCCGAGCATATGCAGACTGCGTTTTGCCGCGCCGGGAATCGTAATATTAAACTTGGGAGTGCGATAACCGCTAAGCAGCGTAAGCCCTTTTTTTCCGAACTTATCCTCAACGGCGTCCAGCAATTCCACCAGTTTTATTGAGATCTCAGTCTCTCTCCCTGTGAGGCCGCAACGCATTATATGGTTTATCCTGGCCAGTTCCGCCGGGTTATAGCTTCCATCCTTGTTACGGTAATGCGCATTGATCTTTTCGTTAGTCTCCTGACGTGTTAACGTAAGACTGCCGTTGCCGCCCAAATTTACCGGCTCGGGAATGTGCGCCAGCGCGCTGCTTATAAAAACGTCCGCCTCGCTCTCTTCACCTTCCTCAATATCCACTACTTCGTTCTCGGTAATTTCCCGCACTGTGGGGGGGACACGGTCTGCGGAATAGTCCGGAATGGAGGAAAGCAATTCAAGCAGCGGAGCGGAACCTAGCCGCACATTGGGGCCGGCAACGGGCCCAAGCAACTGCCCGTAGGCGCAGGGACACAAGGCCAGTAGAAGCGACGGTAGAACAAAATTAAGCGTAAGCCGTGGCATCGGAAATAATATTCTATCATAGTGCCAAATTTAAAGCGATTACGTTGTTTTCCACGTTCCATCCGCGCCCTGCTTCATCGCCCCGGATCGGCATGCGGTCGACACCATGCTGTCTTACCAGGTTTTCGAAATGATGTCTCGGTATCTGGGAAAGGATGCTGGAAAATAATCTGTTATAATGAGCCATGAAAAATCCTCCGTCGAGATAAGTGTTTTCTCAGCAGAAACATTTTACCATTAGCGGAGGAGGATCTCTTTGATAGTCAATTTTATTGGGACAGGTCCGCCTTCGGACAATTATTCGGTCTTGGTGAGTGAAATCTCTATACGGCGGTTCTTTGCTCTTTGTTCCGGAGTGGCGTTGGCGGTCACTGGACGGTATTCTCCGTACCCCAGTCCGGCAAGCCTTTCTGGGGCGATGCCCAGTTTCTGCATATAGTCCACCACGCTGTACGCCCTGGACATGGAAAGCGCCCAGTTGGAGGTATATTGGCCGCTTTTGATCGGCACATTATCCGTATGCCCCTCTATCAGCACCTCATTGGGCATGTTTTTCAGTTCCCCGGCTATATCCGCAAGCACTTTTTTAGCGTTTTCCTTAAGTTCGGCCCGGCCGGAGTCAAAAAGTATAGCGTCGGTAAGAACCAGTTTTATTTTCTTGGAATTGGATTCTATTTGAACGAATTTAGAGAACTGCTGATTGTTCATTTTTTCCCGCAGGCGGTTCTCCATATCCTGTTCATTGGACTGCAACCTTGCCTTTTCCATACGCTTCACGTCCACCTTGCCGCCGAAAGCTTTCTGTATCTGGTTTAAGGATTCCTCATATTGTTTGACGTTCGATTTATCATCTTTTGCCATGGAAAAAGAGAAAAGGATAAGAAAGAATATCATAAGGTAGCTCATCATATCGCCGTAAGTCACGGCCCATAAAGCGCCCTTATTCAATTCATTTTCCAATTCATCTCTGCGATGCCTGTAGATCGCCATACTTTTACAGATCTTTCCTTTTACCGGCTCTCATTATCCGCGGCTTCCGGTACACCTCATCTCCCTCTTTGATCTTTTCTCCTGCTTTCTACCTCAAGCTCCGACACCTTGTCCCTGAGCTCGTAAAAGTTCCGGTCGGCCTTTCCGGACAGGGAATTTATTTTCCAGACCGCCTCTTCCAATCCAACCGCCAGGGATCTTACGGTGTCGGCCATTTTATGAATGGAGACATCGCTTTCGCCGGACGAATGGACTATATTCGAAATATGGTCTTCCAGGAAGGCGACTCTGGACGCCAGCGTAGTAAAGATTTCCCTGAACGATTTAAACTCCGTCTTAAACATTTCCAGATTGTCGAAAAACACCTTAAAGGAATCGGCGCCGGCTTTCACTATTGCGGCGGATTCTTTCGCGCTCTTCTCCAGCTTGACGACGCCCTCGATGCCGGATTCCAGCGGGATCATCTTCCGGGAGAGGCTGTTTAAACGACTCTCCAGTTCCATCTCCAGCTTCTGCTCCAGTTTGACCAGCATAATCTCAAAATCACGGGATTTATCCGCCATCCTGCCGTTCAATTCCACCGGCAGATCGGCCAGCTTCTCCTTCAGCCTGCCGCCCTCGGCGTCGCGCCTTAACGCTTCAGTTTTCAAGTCGCCGCACATTGCCTCCAATTTATTCAGCCGCACTGTCGCGTCTAATTCCGCCGGTAAAGAGGAGACTTCCTTCTTCAGCCGGTCAAGATCTTCTTCGCGCCGGGACGAACCCGCCTTCAACTCGCCGCACAACGCCTCAAGCTTCTCCAGCCGCTCGCCGATCCACCTATCATGTTCCCCGCTGCGCTGATTATCCTTTATGGTTTTAAAAAGATCCTCCGCCTCCTTTGTGGCCTTGTGCTGGGCTTCTTCCCTGCTTTTCAGCTCCAAAGTGGCGCTTAACGCCTTTTCCTGGACTTCATATAGTTTTCTCTCCAATTCGGCTGTTTTCGCCTGAAAAAAGGCCTCAAATCTGGAGGGGGCCGCGGCATCCCTGTTGTTTTCTTTTTCCCTTAGTTTCCGTTCCAAGTCTTCGATATGCGCTTTCATCTCCATTATCTGCGAAGAAGGAGGAGACGAAGGAGGCGCAACGGGTTTTGGCGGCAAAGAAGGCGCGGGCTTCGCCTCCTGGGAAGTTCCGCCGCGACGTATTTTACCCAGACTTGAAAGGAAACTCCCGCCTTTATCGGCGTCTCCCTTTTTTTCATCCCCGCCTTTCATTTTATATCTCCTCCGCAATACGCGCAGGGTAACGGACAAGAAACCGGCTCTTCCGCCGCGCGTGACCGGCTACCCGTTTAATTCTAACCCGGTTCGGACGCCAGCAGATTTGATACGGCCGACGGCCTTGTGATCCGTCCTTCCTTTATAAGTTTCTCAGCTGCGGCGACCATCTTTTCTATCCCCGCGTCCATTTTCTCCGCCGAAGGCGCGCTGAACTTAAGATTCTGCTCTATGATCTGCCAGGAACGCTCAGGCAGCTGCGCCTTTATCCTGTCTTTAAAGTCTCCGGAGAGAGCCGGTATTATATCGCTCCACTCTGGCAGGGTAAGCGCCGAGATCAGGACGGACAGATCCTTCTCGGCAAGCCTGGCCAAGTCTTCGTCCAATAAGACCATCGCCCGTATCTCGCTGGCAAGCGCCGGTTCCTGCGCTTCAAATATTTTTATCATGTCTTTTTTCGCCTTAAAACCGAGTTCCGCCATGAATTCTATGACTTTCGGCACTCCCCCCATGGCGCTGTTCAACTTCCTTTCAAGCTCATCCTTTATTTCAGCCACTATCTCCGGCTCCACAAAGCGGACCGTCGCCATATTCAGCATTATCTTTGATGAAAGCTGTCTGTCGAAAACACTCATCAGCGCCCTTCTTGTGTCAGGCGGCAGATGATTCACTATTATTGCGATATTGGCCGGCTCTTCCCGTTCAAGCATAAATTTCAAAAGCGGGACATGCTTCAGCTTCACATTGAAGACCACCTCGTCGCCCATCCCCTCTCCGCCGACTACAAACTCTTCGCCGCCGGTTTTTTCACCTCCGGCTTTTTCCACTACGACTCTTTCCTCGCCGGACGGTCCTTCAAGGGCCGGGGTATCCCCTCCGCTTTTTCCGCTAAAGCTCATCTCTATCTGGTGCGCCTGCTGGACCTGCGCCATAGAACTCATGGATCCCGCCAGCCTGAACACGGCCGCGGCGAGTATTATCATGGAGACCACTACGATCAGGGATATAAGCCCGTATCGCGTGAGCATAGCGGCAAAGTCCGGATTGCTGAGCATCGTTTTCCATGCGGGGATGAAAGGCGCGCGCACTATAGTTACGATATCGCCTCTTTTAGTGTCAAGATTTAGAATGCCTGCGACTACTTCTCCGATATTACCCGCCTGGGAGGAGGTTATATTCCTGTCCAGAACGATATTGACATTTATCCTCTTTATCAGGAACGGCAGAAAAAGGGTGCTATCCGAGGAGGACTTTCTCTCATGATTTTCCTGGGTAGCGGAATAAAAACCGGGCAAAAGCTGCTGGGCGACCGCCGTAGGCTCCTGGGAGATACCGGCCCATTTGAAAGGGGCCTTTGGCTCCGGCGGCGGCTCTACCGGTTTTTCAACCACAGCTTCAACTGAAACACGGGCCTGATTGGGCCCCAGAATATTGACCAGCACCTCCTGAACCTTTTGCTCCAGAGCATTCTCATACGTTATCTTCTCCTGCACCGGTATATGCGCCTGGGCGAAGGCTCTGGAAGGAACAAAGGCGCAAAGGGACAAAGCCGTCAGCGAACAACAAACGAGGAGTTTAAGATTCTTCCTTTTCATATCTTTCCACTTTCTCCGTCTCCTCCAGCAACAACCCCATGACGGATAAAATATACCGGGAAGGCCTTCGGCGCGGCCTTGTACGGCCCATGGGATCCTTTCCTGCGTTCCGAAACACTCAGAACCCACAACGGCGGCGTTGCATCGGACTTGCGCCTCGCGCCGGGAACACGGCCATTATTTTTTATCAGCCAGATATACCTGCAGCCTGCGTTCCACCACCAAAGGGACGCTGCCTTTCATTATTTCCAGTATACCGGTCAGGATCAATCCTTTGACATTTGTCTCCAGCCATATTTTGGCGCGAAGTTTGCCGGCGACAGGGATGCATATCATATTGGCGAACCCTATACCGTAAAGCGCCGAACTTATAGCCAGAGCCATAGAAGGCCCTATGGTCTGAGGATTGGATAATTCCTTAAGAACGTTGATTATTCCAAGCAAAGTCCCTATGAGGCCGAACATCGGAGCCAGGAGCCCCATGGTCCGATAAAAATTCACGATCTCACCCTTGGCATCCATCTCCTTGTTTATTTCGTCTTCTATAACTTCCTTGACGAATTTGGAGTCGTTATATTCCATAGCGGCGGTGGCGACCCTTTTAAGAAAGCCCTCTCCGATATTGGGGTCGGCGTCTTTCATTACCATCATACCCCTGGACCTGGCCTGTTCCGCAAGCTGCACAACCGCCGTAATGATCGTCTCTGGATTTTCAAGTTCCCTGGTCCCGGCGAAAAGCCACTTGGCCGCCCCCAGCGACCGCATAAAAAGTTTCATCGGGGTATTGATAAGCATAGTCACCAGCACCCCGCCCATAACCACAAAAACGCTGTGGAAATTAATCACGGTAGCCGGGATCTGTTTGGTCACTACTCCCAGAACAACAAGAACCAAAAGGCTTACCGAACCTATCAAACTTGATGTATCCATATATAACTCATCTCTTTTAAAAGCCAAATACTTGCACCGGTTCCGTATCAAACACGACGTTCCATAGTTTACAAACTTACGATTGTGAGTAATATGAATAAAAGGTTAAATAAATGTTACCGGGCTGGATATTTATGGGAAACCGGGGATTATTGTTCCGCCATGGGTTGTATCGGCAATTTAAACCAGAAAGTGGAGCCATGCCCAAGTCCTCTGCTCTCAGCGGCGATCTCGCCTTTATGCAGCGATATTATCTCCAGGGCTATAGACAAACCAAGCCCCCAGCCCAGCTTAGTCAGCTTATCATCTTTCTGGTATTCGGCCTGATAGAACTTCTCAAATATTTTTCTGGTCTCGCTCGGATGTATGCCGATTCCCGAATCTTTGACATAAACATATATCCAGCACTTATCATTACGCGTTTTAAGCTCTACCAGGCCTCCGCCCGGGGTGAATTTTATGGCGTTGGCCATCAGATTCTGTAGCACCTGGGAAATACGGAACTTGTCACCGTCAATCACCGCATCGCGGCCAATTTGGTCGTATTTCAGAACCACCCCTTTGGTTTGCGCGCTTATCTCTATGGCGGGCATAAGCTCGTCCACCACCTCGCAAAAATTAAAGACGGCCGGCTCTATTTTAAGTTTGCCCGACTCTATCATGGCAAGGTCGGTAAGGTCGGAAACCAGACGGTTCAGCCGGTCAACGGCCGACCCCATATGCTTGGACATAGTCCTCTGTTTATCGTTTGCCGAGGGATCTCTGGCAAAAAGATCGCTGAAGCCCCTGATGACGGAAAGCGGCGTGCGCACATCGTGAACCACCATTGAGAGGAATTTGGATTTCATATTATTAAGCCGGGCAAGCTGGTTATTGGAAAGTTGAAGCTTATTGGCCATATTGTTAAGTTTAATATTGTTGCGGTATATGGTGTTTTCGGCCACCGCAAAGTTCCGCATAAGGCCTTCCAGAGCCCGGGCCGTCATCCTCTCGCGCTGTGCGGCCGAATTCAGCTGGCCGAATCCCACAGCCCGGTGAAAAATGAGAAAAGAAACCGCCAGCACCACCAGAACCGCGGGGACCAGGATCAATAAGAGTTCCATTAGGGCTGTTTCTCCCAGCCTTGCATCCTCATAAATTCAACGACCGAACTGTTATTCGGGTCTATTTGCAGCGCGGCAGTGTAAGCGTCCCGCGCGCGTTTAAAATCACCTATGGCAAAATAAGCGGAACCGAGCCTTGTCCAGGCAAGAGAGTTCTTTTCATCCAGCAGCAGGATCTCCTCGCATTCCCTGGCCGCCAGATCGAATTTCATCAGCTGGAAATCATAGTCCGCCTTCCGCATCTTTTCCTTTACAAGAGTAAGCCTTGGAAGGATCTCATCCTTTCTGACCGGTATTCCGGTGACATTGCTCATAACAGTAAGGAACTCCTCAAACGCCGATTCTTTGATATCCGCCCCCGCCGAAGCATGGGCATAAAGCATGCTCTTAAGCTCCTGGGAGTCCATATAAGCTATTAATGCGGTTTGCGCCAGACCGGCTTGTTCGCTATTGCGGGAGAATATTTTCTGTTTCTCGGTATTATATTTAAGATTCATCTTTTCAACCACCACCGCCATCCGCTTATACTTCTCACCCCATTCCCCGTCGGCTATAGAATGGTCCATGGCCATCGCCTTATCCATGTTGTCAAGGAAAGCGGAATACTGTTTTTCGTTCAGAGCCTTGCTGGCATCCTTAAGATAATCCTTCGCCAGAATGTTCGGTTTGTCCTCCTTTGTTATCTTCCCTCCTGTGCCGAACTGATAACCCACGGAGATCTTATTGGACATGCCCAGTACCGGATGCCTGGTAACGGCAATGTCCAGACTGTAAGCTTTCATAAAAACCGTCCCGATCCCGAAGGATACCACGCTATTGGCAAAACCAAGGCGCATGGAGCCTATAGACATCGCATATTCGGTTCCTATCTTAAATTCGCCGTCATTATTAAGTTCAGCCGCAAGCATTATATCACCGATAATCCTGTAGGCCGCCCCCGCTTTTATGAGGAACGGCAATTTGTCGGAAGTATCGCCGCTGGCAAAACTCACCACATTGCTCATGACCAGCCCCAGATCAAGCTTGCCGCGCGCCAGCGGACCGTACTGCGTACCCAGGTCAAAGGAAAAATGTCTGTCGCTTGAATCCGCGAGAGTTCTGTTAAGCATTTTGAGAGAAGCGCCCATGGAAAGTTTAGGAAAATAAACTCCTTTTATTCCGCCAGCCACGGCAAAAGCGGTTTCGGCATAATTAAAATCGGAGGTTATGTTATTGTACTCGTCCCTGCCTTCCACAGTGCCGGTCTTAAGCTGGATAAATTCCAATCCCCAGCCACCCGGCAGTTTCTTAAAATTCCTCGCATACCCCATATAGTCATAATACGCCTCTTCAAACAGCGCGCTGCGCATAAGCTGGATATTGGGACGCGCCAGCATACCGAGCCCTGAAGGATTATAATAGACGGAAGAGGCGTCTCTGGAAATCGCCGTAAAAGCGCCTCCCATTGAGATCGGACGCGCCCCCGCGCCGTAATTAAAAAGTTCCCCTGCCCGCCCGCCCACTTCCGCGAAAAGGTTAAGAGGCAGAAGGCAAGCGGCAAGGAATAAGGAAATGCAAAACGTAAAACAGAAACCTTCACACCTCTTTTTAAAAGAGGGGACGGAAGGAATTTTAAACATCGGCTTTCTATACGTTTTCATATCCTGATTCCGGCATCCGGTCAATGGATCACACCTATCTTCACCTTAACGCTCTGCCCCGCCGCTTCGATAACCCCTATATATATCCCTTTTGAAGCTTTCTTCCCGTTGGAATCCGTGCCGTCCCATTTTATGTCATGAACGGTATCCGGCGCCGAATCCAGCGTCTTCACCTTTTTCCCATAGATATCGTATATCTTAACCACCGCGCCATCGGACATATTAAGCTGTAAATGTATGGTAGTCTCCACTTTCCTTGAATCAAAAGGGTTCGGATAAGCTGAAACGTCTGAAATAGCCTCCAGCGAAGAAAGAGAAAGATCCACCCTTAACGGTTCGGTCGGAGTTCCCTCAAGTCCCGCGCCGCTGACCGGAGTCACCCTGTAATAATAGGTGCCGGGCAGCCGGCTTATAACGGCCGACGTTCTGTACGAGGACGGAAGACCGCTGGGACTCATTGCGGAATCCCCTATAATGATCGTACGGGAGTCGGTGGCGCTTACCTGCACCCAAAGCGGACTGTCCGCCTTTCTCTCCTCCACCCTGTAATATGCCACGCCCGAAGGCACGTCGGAGGCCGAACCCCAGTTTATCAACAATGAATTCTGTTCCCTTGTCACGCTAAGACTGGCTGAAGCCAGCTGAGGGATAAGCGCATCAACCGTAAACTGCCGGCATACGATGTCGCTGTAATAAGCGCCCAGAGAGTTCTTAGTTCTGACACACAGATAATAATTGTTCGCTTGAGTCAGGTCCAGGCCCGTAGCCCAGAGGTCGCGGTTGATCCCGCCGCCGGTCCAGGAAGATCCCGGCGTATTCCCGTCCGCCTGGACGGCGCCCATATAATAATAGACCTGTTCTATATCCCCCGCCATGACCGAAGACTCCCATGAGAAACGCATCCGAGTCTTGTAGGGGTTATAGATCGCCGCCTCAGACGCGAATATTTCACCGTTGGCCTTATAAACACGCAAAACCGGCGGCGTGGGGATCTTCGCGTCCCTTATCGTGCCGACCGTAGTGGCAATACCCGAAAATGGAGCGACAGTGTCAACGCCAGAGAGCGTAAGGCTGGTTTCATTAGTGAAGGCCAGGCCCGCGGTGGCCCCTATGCCTGCGGACCCGGAGATATCCATCATAAGGAAGAAAGTCGCGGTGGAAGCCGTTAAATTCAATCCTCCGCCGAAGTCAAGCGAGGAGCTGTCTCCGGAAACCTGAGCGGACCCGGCAAGCACATCGTAGGTGGAATTAAACAAGCCGTCCCCGTCGGTGTCTTTATAAAGCTTGACCGCTATATCGGAAGGAGAAACGCTTCCCGAAAATCCGACCCTCATGGTATTGATAACAGCTCTGTCCCGGTTCGTCCAGAACTCCAGCTTACCCATATAATTGTTAAAAGTACCCTGATAGAGGCTGGCGGAAGCCTTGTCTGTGAGCCGCGTATAGAGAATATCCGGGTCATCGGACAATGTGCCGACCGTGGTGAATACCGCCGTACTTCCCGCCACCGAGAGGATATCCGGCGCGGCCACATTAAAATTCTGAGCCGGAGCCGTTATGCCGAAGGTGGCGCCCACCTCCGCCAGTTCGGCAACGCTCACGGTGATAAAGAAGGTTTTGCCGGCCAAACCGATCACTTTAGAGGGCAGGAAACTGAGTGAAGAATAACCGCCGGTAAAGCCGCCGGACTGGGCGGCCAAAGAATCATTAACAGCGCTGAAATTTCCGTCGCCGTTATCTTCCCACACTTTTACCGCCGTTATATCCGCGTCGGGCAAAGTGCCGTTTTTGTCCAGGCGCAGACTAACCATCGTGGCCGAGTTCTGATTCGCGGCCATCACAAGTTTGCCCATGACTTTATCGGTATCGCCCTGGCGGAGCCCGGGCGACGAATCCGTGGGCGTTATAGAAAGCGTGTCTATGGTCGGATTAATGACCGCAAGAGAGCCTATGAACGGAAAAGCCGCCGCGGAAACCAGATGAGGAGAATTGACCCTGATGTAATTGGGCGTGGGCACGGTGATGCCGAAAGTCCTGCCATAGGAAGCGTTAGTGGCCACATTGGCGACTATATAATAGGTCTTCCTGGATTGCCCCACGCTGCCTGAAACGTAAAGCGGGGCTATATTATCATAGAACGCGGCGGTGGAAACCAGCGTTTCCTCGCCTATGCCCCCCCATAAACCGTTACCGCTATCCCCGTATAGCCTGATCTCGGGAATATCAGAATCGTAGCCTGTACCGGCCCTCATTACGTCTATCTCGGTCATATCTATGGCATAGGATGAGGCATAGACCGTGAAGCTTGAGACCAGAATGGTGTTCTGCCCCTGCGCCACCCAGGTACTGAGCTGGTTCTGGAAAGATGCATAAAGCGTCTGTTGAGGCGCCTGTATGGTTATAGCGGAGGTACCTAACGGGCTGACAGCCACGCTGTTAGGGGCATTAACCGTGAAAGAAGCGCTGTTGAGTGCCCTGACTATCAAGGTCTTGCCTACCGCGGCGCCGGCGGCAATATCCACAACGAGAAAATAATTGATCGGCAGGGTGGTAATGGTCTGGGCGGCGGTGGAAATATTAAGGAAAGCCGCGCCCATAGTTCCATCCGAACCGAAAGCAACGGTGGAGGGCGTGACCTGCACATAATTACTGAGAGAATTCGGGTCGAAATAACCGCGGTTATTCACGTCATAATAGATCTTCACCGCGGCGATGTCGGAGTCGGAGGAAGTGCCGGCCTGGTCGAATTTCATGGAAAGTATCTTCGCCCTTGAAATATCGGCTCTTGCGGTAAGCTTGAAAATGGGAACATTACTCTGGCCCGGATAGACCCCCGAAGAGTATATGCCGGCTGTGCTTATGGTAACGGTGTTCGGATACGCCTGGACCCCCACAGGGCCCGCAGCCACCGGATATGAAACGGCGCTGGTGGACATATAGTTGGGCGCGGTGACCGTGAAATAAGCCGTATTCGCCGCCTGAAGGCCTATGGTATAGCCGGTTTCAGCGTTCGGGCTTACGCTTAGAGCGACAAAATAAGTTCTGGTGGCCCCGATAATCTGCGGTTCGGTAAATGAAAGATTGGAACTGCCGTTGGAGAACAAACCGGCGCTTTGGGTAACCAGTGTATCGCCGGCGCCGTAGTCTCCACTGTCGTCTTCATCACGGAATATATTCAGGGCCGTCACCAGATTGTCCGCCAGTGTCCCTGTTTTATCCACACGCATGGCGGTTAAAATCGCCTGGTTCCTGTCGGTGGCGAACGACAGCTTCAACATCGGATAATTAACGGCGCCCTCATATATGGAGCCGGTAGTTATATCGGATACGGCGGCCAGCATAAGTTTGTTGACGGTGGCTTTTATAGGCGCCGTGCCGGTATTAAACGGCAACGGGGTAACGGTCTTTGAAATGGTATAGGACGGCATTGTCAAATAGTCCGCGTTCGTCACGCTTATGCCTATGGTATTGGTGGGATTTGCCAGAGGCGCGATATTCAGAGCGTAGAAAAGCACGGAATCAAAACCGGCGGTTATCGTCACTGTCGTTATATTTATAGTCGCCACCCCGCCGCTGAAAGAAGCCGAACCGAGGAACAGGTCCGCGGTAGTATTAAGCGGGCCGCCGTCCTTGGTAGAGTCGAGATAAATGCTTACGACCGCATCCAGATCGGACCCGAAACCGGTGCGGTTAACCCTGATCCGGCTAAGCTGGGTTATCCCCACATCCACATTAAGGGTGGCTATAGCCACCTGGTAGCTTATGCCCTGGGAAACTTCGGCGGGCATTGTGGCGGCCAGATTTATGGTTGCGGCGTTGTAGAGCACTATGGTCGTGGTAGCGCTGGTAAAAGAAGACATGGAAAAAGCCACCGTGTCCGACGAGTTGCCGAGGCTGAAATCGGAAGCGGTGGAGATGCCGATATTAAAGTTGTTCCCCTCCACGGCGCCATTGGATACATCCAGGGTTACGAAGAAATACGACAGAGCGGAACCGACCGTTCTTAAAGCGTCGGACGCGGTGAAAGCGACGGTGGAAGTACGTTCGTCGGCGGAGAAAGTATCGCCGCCGGAAGTTACCAGCGTATCGCCGCCGTCAAAAACCCCGTTCAGATTCGAGTCTCTGTATATTTTAACGGCGCTTATGAAATTCGCCGACGCGGTTCCGCCAAAACGTAAAATCAGTTTATCAAGCCGGCTGATGCCCTGATCCGTCTGCATGGCGAATTTTATCACGGGTAGATTTAATACTCCGGGCTGGGCTATGCCGGGGGCCAGATTTGACGGAACTATGTTCAGGATGTTGGGGCCGTCCGCCACTATAGCGGATATCGAATCCGAGGGGAACGTACCAACCGCCCTGAAAGGATAAGTGAACGTCAAATTGGAAGCGGCCACAAGCCTGACCCCGATGGTTTTGCCGACTCCCGCGGAAGCGGAAAGTTTATAGACAACGAAGAACCGCTTGCCGGCGTTGTCTATAAGCTGCGGCGTGACATTAATGGTGGCGGTACCTGCGACAATCACCGCGCTGCCTATCTGGGAATCCCCGGACCCGAAAGTCCCGTCCCCGTCATCGCGGTAAATATAAGCCGCGGCTATGTCGGTGTTGGGAATATTCCCGAGCTTTGCCACCTTAACCTGTGAAAGATTCGCGGAACGGCCCGCGTTGGTGTTAACGTCGAATATAAGAAAAGCGACTGAAGTTCCCTGAAGAAGAGAGGAGGGTGCGGTGCTTTGGGCGGTAAAATATACAATACCCGAAGTCATGGTGGAAACCACAGCGGAAGGGTCGCTCAGGTTATCCACGTTATCCCTGGCATAGGCCCTCAGATAATAAGTGGTGCCGTCATCAAGACCGGTGAACGTGAAACTGTTCCCGGTGAAATTGCTGCTTGAAACCCCGCTGTCAAAAGCCTCCGAGGGAGACAGTTCGTAATTATAATCCCTGACGCCTGAGGCGCCGTCGCCGGCGGAAGCGGAAACCGAAACTGCGGAATCCCCTATCCCCGCCGGAGCCGCCGATACTCCCGCCGGCGGAGTGGTATCAGCCAGCACCGCGTACGGACTAGAGATCCTGGTATTGCCGATCATATCTCTAACCGTAAACTTAAACTGGTTCGTGGCTCCGCAAGCCGCGCCGCCGCAAATTTGCGTATTAGTGGATTGCACAACCGCTAAGTTGTAGGCGGTCAAGGTCTGGGCTTCGGTAGAACCGTTGACCCCGGACCAGCCCAGATATGGCGCCGACCCCGCGACCGTGGAAGAGATCGCGGACCATGTGGCTCCGGCGTTAGTGGAATATTGCACGCTGAAAGCGCCGGTAGACATGCTGAGACCGCTTATAAGATCCTGCGCCTGGACGCGCGCCGTAACGCCGGTCGCAAGCCTTGTCCACTGGCTCTCTCCTAGCCAGCCTCCAGTGGAGCTTAATGTCGCGAAACCGGATACCGCTGGGCTTGAGAAGTCCAGGATATAATCCGCTATGAACGGCCAGGTGGAAAAGGCGACGGTATCCAGCGGGTTGCCGAGCGTCAGATCGGAAGGAGTAGAGATCCTGATAGAGAAGTTATAAGCCTCCTGGGCCCCGCCGGAAATATCGAGGGTTATAAAGAAACTGGACGGGGTGGAACCGGCCGTTCTTAAAGCGTCGGACGCGGTGAAAGTAACCGTGGAGGTGCGGTCGCCCGCGGAAAAAGTATCTCCGCCGGATGTTACAAGCGTGTCGCCGCCGTCAAAGATGTTGTTAGAGTTGGAGTCCTGGTAAATCTTGACGGCGCTTATATAATTCGCCGGAGCGGTTCCCCCAAGCCTCACGATCAGCCTGTCAAGACGGCTGCTGCCGGTATCGGTCTGCGCCAGCAGTTTGACGGCAGGCAGATTCAATACCCCGGCCTGAACCACGCCCGCGGTAAGGCTGGATGGCGTGATGGCAAGGATATTGGGCTCGCCCACAACCGTGGACTGCGTTGAATTAGCGGGAAACGTTCCCACAGCCCTGAAAGGATAAGCGACAGTTAAATCGGAGGCGGCCACAAGCCGGGCCCCGATAGTTTTCCCCACACCCGCGGAAGCGGAAAGAGCATAAACGGCAAAGAAACGCTTGCCGGCGTTGTCTATAGTCTGCGGCGTGATATTAATGGTCGCGGTACCGGCGACGACCGCCGCATTGCCTATTTGGGAATCCCCGGGCCCGAAAGTTCCATCGCCGTCATCGCGGTAGACATAAACCGCAGCGATGTCCGAATCCGGAATATTACCAAGCTTTGCCACTTGCACCTGCTGAAGTAAAGTAGCGCGGCCGGAATTGACATTCAGGTCGAAGAGAAGCGACGCGGCAGATCCACCCTGAATATGCCAGGCCGGAGCGGTGCTTTGAGCGGTAAAATACAAAATGCCCGAAGTCATAGTGGAGACCACCGCGGAAGGATCGCTCAGGTTATAAGCATTATCCCTGGCATAGGCCCTCAGGTAATAAGTAGTGCCGTCATTAAGACCTGTGAACGTAAAACTATTACCGGTGAAATTACTGCTTGAAACCCCGCTGTCAAAAGCCGCCGAGGTAGACAGTTCGTAATTATAATCCCTGATGCCCGAAACCCCGTCATTGGCGGAAACGGAAACTGAAACCGTAGAATCCCCTATCCCGGCCGAAGCCGCCGATATACCTGACGGCGGCGTGGTATCAGCCAGCACCGCGTACGGACCCGCCGTTTTCTGATTTCCCACGCTGTCGGCCATACCGAACCTGATCTGGTTCGTGGCTCCGCAAG
>MGVA01000010.1 GCA_001800245.1 Elusimicrobia bacterium RIFOXYA12_FULL_51_18
GATCCCCGGCAGGTCCCGCGAACTTGCAGGCCTGCCGTTCCCTTTTGCAGAAAGGCAGACACGTATCAGAAAACTTTCTTGGGACAGCCGTGTCCCCAAGGTCCTACCGGGAGGTGGGTCCTAAAACTTCCGTTTTTTGGGTCCTACGCCTTTGTCTAAACACCCTTTTAAAAGCCAGACTATCTCCATGATAAACAAGAACCTCAGGTTCCTTTCAGCAGCCCTCTCGCTGATGGTCCTTGGCGCCACCGCGATCAAAGCCCAGGACCTCAACCTTAACGGTATCAGCGCCGCCGACGTGAAAGCCATGGAGGCCGATAAAGGCATCCTGGATTTTATAAAGCCCGATAAGCCGGAAGCTCCGCAGGCCCGGAAAGAATGGACCATTATGGTCTTTATGAACGCTAAGAACAACCTTAGCGACAGTCAATTAATGGGCCTTGTGGGTAAATGGGCCGAGAAAGATATCGCTGAAATGAAGAAAGTGGGGACCACCAGTAAGGTCAACGTGGTAGTGGAACATGGCGCCAAGGGCAAGGGCTCCCGACGCCTGCTGATAGGCAAGAAAGGCGGATTCTTTTCCTCCGGAGAAAAAGTTTACGGCGAGTATCCTAACGCCGATATGGGCGACTATAAGCGCGTGGTTGAATTTGTGCAGTGGTCCAAAAAAACATTCCCCGCCAGGAAATATATGCTGGTTCTTTGGAACCACGGCCTGGGCTGGATAGATCCCAAAATGCAGAAGAATAGCGCGGGCAAGGGGATACTCTTCGACGACGAAACCGGGAATTACGTGCGCACCCGCCAGATGGGCGAGATGATGCGCCAGGCCGGCTATGTGGACGTGCTGATGCAGAACGCCTGTCTGCAGCAGATGGCGGAAGTACTCTATGAGATGAAGGACTATGCCGGTCTTTTTGTGGGTTCGGAGGAAACCATGCTGGCCCAGGGCTTCGATTATGAGAAGCTGCTGAACTTCGTGAACGGCAACACCGCTTTCACCGATGGGCAGCTCAGCGATTTCCTTATGAACTGGCTCCGTGAGTTCTATGCCGGCGGAATGAACATCGGCCCTATCTCTATGCCGCTGGATTCCATCGGCGCCACCCTTTCCACGGTGCGCCCCGCCGCTCTTAATGAGCTGCCGGCATATCTGAACGCCTTCACCGGTGCCGCTATGCGCAACAACGAGACTGAAGCCGTAAAAGCAGCGGTCGCAAAAGCGATACGTTTCACCAGTCTGGACCCCAAGGATACGAAGAAGACTATAGCTCCCTACGCGGATCTCTACGACTTCGCCGGGATACTGGGCCGCGGCGCCGTTTCCCAGGAAACCCGCCAGGCCGCCGAGAATCTGATGGGCTTCATAAAGAACCGCCTGGTCCTGCGCTCCGTAGGCCTGAACAAGGACGCTGTGAACGGCTACAACTACGGTAATGTGGGCGGCATAGCCATCAACGCCACGATGAAGGTTAAGACCGTGCCTCCGCAACTGGAAGCCGTTTTTGAGACCAAGTACGGCGACCTCTCCCTCTCAAAGGCCTCTCAGTGGGACGAGTTCGTGGCTTGGACGGACGGTGTGTGGCGCAAATAAGCAGCCTAAGATCTCGAACGGCAGGCCGGGGAAAATATCCCCGGCCTGTTTTCTTTTGCCGTCAAATAAAAACCCCGGCGTCGGTAATAAAGCGCCGGGGTTTGTGGGAAGACTGGTGTTTTATTTTGTTACGGGTGCTTCGTGTTTTTTGTTTTTATTGCGCGGTTTAGGATGGTCTTTCTTGAACTTCATTGTTTCCGCCTTCTTCGCGTTCCGCAGTGCTTTCATGGCGGTTCTCTGTTCGGCTTTTTTAGCTTCCACGGCTTTTTTAATTTCTTTCGCGGATTTCCCTTTCATACTGTCTTTCAGCGTCCTTATTTCGTCTATTTGTTTTTTCTTAAGCTCTGCCGCCGTATCCACATGATTTTTCCTGAGTTCTTCAATGGTCACCGTCTTTTCCGGAGCGGTCTGGACGACGGCTGGCGCTTGGACGGCCTCCTGGACCGGGGCGGCGATCTCCTGGGTTACCTGGGCCGGCGCGGCTCCTTCCTGGGCATCCGCAAAAACGCCAAGGCAGGCGACTAACGCTATCGCTGATAATGTTTTCATGAGTACCTCCCGACAATATTTTGCTAGTCCAATGCTAGCATAAGTATGGCCCGCAAATACATAACAGGAAACTGCTCGGATATTCTTAAATACCCGACTTAAGCCGGGTGCTGTCCGCCTTTCATGTATTTTTTCTTGAACCATTCCTGCAGGTCGTCGAACAGGGTATAGGTGACGGGCGTCATCAAAAGCGTGATAAGCAGCGACAGCGATTGGCCGCCGATGATAACCCAGGCCATGGCGCTTCTTGAACCGGCGCCGGCGCCGGTGCCCAGGGCTGTCGGGATCATGCAGGCGACCAAAGTCAGGGTCGTCATAAGGATGGGCCTTAAGCGCGTTTTGTTGGCCTCAATGGATGCGGCGTGGCGGCTCAGGCCCTTGGCCCGCAGCGTATTGGTATAGTCCACCTGCAGGATGGCGTTCTTTTTTACTATTCCGAACAGCATGAATACGCCCATGATGCTGAACAGGGTCAGATTCTGACCCGTGAGGAACAGTGTGATCACCGCGAACGGGATGGTCAGGGGAAGAGCGATGATGATGGAAAGCGGGTAGACGAAGCTTTCGAACTGGCTGGCCAGCACTATGTAAATGAAGATGAACGCCATCAGGAAGGCCTTAAGGAAGCCCAGCAGCATGTTGCCAAGCTCCTTGGACCTGCCGGTCGCTCCGGCGAAATATTCGGCCGGGGCGTTCTGCTTTTTAAAAGCCTCGTCGGCTTTTTTTAGCATGTCTCCCAGAGGCATGCCGGTGGAGTTGGCCTGCACGGTTATCTTGCGCTGCCGGTTATACCGTTCTATCTGCGTCGGGCCCAAACCCTCCACCAGGCGGGCTACGCTGTCCAGACGCACCAGTCGTCCGCCGTTGGCGGGCACCATCATCGCCTCTATGACCTCTTTCTTATCCCGGAAGATCTTGTCCGCGCGCACGCGCACCTGGTAGAGATCGTCGGCGTCCTTAAATTTGGTGATATCCTCTTCTCCGCCCACCATGGTGCGCAGGGAGGTGGCTATGTCCTCTATCTTTACACCCAGGTCATGGGCGCGGTCGCGGTCTATTTCCACGCGGTATTCCGGCTTGGCGTAGGAGAAGCTAATGTCCACATCGGCCAGGCCTTTTTGTGTCTTGAGGTGATCCGCGACGGCCTGCGAATATTTCTGCAGCTTGTCCAGTTCCGGCCCGGTGATGACGTATTCCAGGTCATAGCCGCCGCCGATGCCGCCGGTCGCCGCCACCGAGGTGCGCAGGCCGGTATATTTGGCCATCATTGCCCGCGATGAAGCTATGATGGTTTTCATCCCGGGCCGCTTTGAGCTGTCCACAAGTTCCACCAAAATGTACCCTTCGTTGACCGAAGGCGCGCCGGAATGGCTGCCGGTGCCGGTGCCGATGGACGACAGGGTGGTGGTAACATAGGGGATGGTCTTGGTCTCCGCCTCTATCTGGGCAAAGAGTTGTTTCATGACCTCAAGATTGGTGCCTTCGGGCGCTTTTACGTTTATCTGGTACTGGCCGGTATCGTCCTGGGGCAGAAAATCCTTGCCGATAAAGAAGAACAGCGGGAACATCGAAAACATTATAGCGATGGAGGCGATGACCATTATCTTCCTGTGCGATAGCGCCCATTCAAGCATTACCAGATAGCGTTTTGCCAGATATTCGTTTATATTATCCGTCATTTTCTGGAATTCGCTTTTTTCGCTGTTCTTCACCCTGAGGAAGATAGCGCAGAGCATCGGGGTGAGTGTCAGCGCCACAAAGGTGCTGATGCCCACCGCGAAAGCGATGGTCAGGCCGTAGCTCTTAATGAAACGGCCTATTATGCCGGCCATATACGCCAGCGGCAGGAAAATGACCATCAGGGACAGGGACATGGCGATGACGGCGAAACCTATTTCATTCGCGCCGTCCAGCGCGGCTTTTATCGGGGAGATCTTGTGTTCCTCCATATGACGATAGATGTTTTCAAGCATGACTATGGCGTCGTCTATGACTATGCCCACCGCTATGGTCAGGCCCAGAAGCGTCATATTGTTCAGCGTGAAGCCCGCGTAGTCCATGAACAGGAACGTTGCGATGAGGGAGGCCGGGATGGCCAGCACTGAAATAATGGTGGAGCGGAAGTCGCCTATAAACAACAGCACCATCAGGCCGGCGAACAGAGCGCCGAGGATCAGGTGCTCTTTCACCGTGTCAACCGAACTCCGGATAAACTCGGATTGGTCTCCCACTATTCGGGTCTGGATACCGGGCGGTATGAGGGACTGGATGCTGGTCACGCGCTCGCGTATCTTTTTTACCACTTCCACGGTGTTGGTTCCGGATTGTTTCTTAACCACCAGGGTGACGGAGGGGGTGCCGTTCAGAAAGGAGGCCGTGGTCATGTATTGGCCCGTGTCTTCCAGCTTGGCTATATCCGAGATCCTCACCGGGGTGCCGTTCGCGCTGGTTATAACTATGGAATTGAAATCCTTCACGTCCTTGATGCGGCCCAGGGTGCGTAGGACGAAATCTGTCCGGGACTGCTCGACTTTCCCGCCCGGGATCTCTATGTTCTGCTGTACGATGGCATCCTTGACCTGTTTGGTGGAAATACCCAGCGAGGCCATCTTCAGCGGGTTCAGGATGATGTGGATCTCGCGTTCGCGGCCGCCCACCACGTCAACCGAGCCAACTCCGTTGACCGTTTCTATGTTCTCTTTGATCTTTTTCTTGGCGAAGCGGGTAAGCTCAATAAGGTCTTTGTCTCCGGAAACCACCACGTTCACCACGGGAATGGCTCCCACGTCGAACTTGCCTACGACCGGGGGGTCGGTGCCTTGCGGCAGCTTGGCCTGCACCGCGCTGACTTTATCCCGAACGTCCTGGGCGGCTATGTCGCCGTTTTTTTCCAGCACGAACTTGACCAGGACCACGGAAAGGCCCTCATAACTGGTGGAGGTCAGGTCCTCTATGCCGGAAATAGTGTTTACGGCCTCTTCGATGGGTTTGGTGACCGACGATTCCATCTCTTCCGGACCCGCGCCGCGAAGCGTGGTTTGCACCACCACGAAGGGGAATTCCACGTTCGGGAACAGGTCCACGCCCAGGCGGAAGTAGGAAAATGTGCCCATCACCACCAGGGCCAGTATCATCATGGTGGTGAGAATAGGTTTGTGGACGGAAATTTCGGTGATTTTCATAAGTGCTCCTGGAGAAGCTGGACAACTGGGCAGCTGGGCGGCCGGACTGGGGTGCTGCAACTGAAAATGTTTTTGTTTCTGCCTTCGCTAAGCTGCCAAGCTGTCTAGCCGCCTAGCCGAATTCCCCTTTGGGGAATTCGTTCATTCCTGTATCTTTAACTTGCTTCCGTCCTTCAGGCCGTAAAGACCGAAAGTTACCAGGGCTTCTCCGTTCTTAAGGCCGCTGGTGATCTCTACGAAATCCGCGTTGCGGATGCCGGTTCTTACATCACGTTTGGAGGCCGCTCCGTTCACGGGGATGAAGACATATGGGGCGTCTTTTTCGTCCGTTAGAACGGCGCCCGCGGGGACAGACACCGCTCCGCTACTGGCGCCGACTACCAGCCGTATCTCAGCGAACATCCCGGATTTGAGCGGGCCGTTCAAATTGTCGGCCAGTATTTCTATGGCCGAACTCCGGGACTTCGTGTCCACCACCGGGCTGACCCTGTAAACCTTGCCGCGGAAAAGCTTCCCTGGGAAAGCGTCTACTTTTATATAGGCTATTTGGTTTATGAAAACTTTCCCCACGTAGCGTTCGGGCACATCCGCCACAACGCGCACCTGGTCCTGGTTGACCACCAGCGCTATGGGGGTCTGGGGCGTTACATTGGCGCCGGTGTCCTGGTACATACGGCCTATCACGCCGGTAAGAGTCGAGGGAACCGGGGCAGGCTCATAGACCGCTCCGACTTCATCGCGTTCGATGAAAGCCACGCTTTGGTCTTTTTTTACCCGTTCGCCTTCGGTTACCAGGTTCTTAAGCAGTTTACCGGATACCCTCGGGTAAAGGACGGCTTCATCCAGGGCCTTCACCGACCCCACAAGTATAAGGTAATCCTCTATGTTCCGGAACCGCGCCTTTTCAACCGTTACCAGAAAACGGTCTTTTTCAAGATTGTTAAAGGCTTCCAGTTCTTTGTTCTTGCAGCCGGCGGCGGCAGCGGCCATCGCCAGCAAAATCAGTATTTTTATGTTCATATTTTTCATAGGTTTTTTGCCTTTTTCTTCCCTCCGGTCAGGTCGCCGCCGAATTTTTACCGGATAGGAAGTTAGTTTAATACGAAAGATCAATTCTGAAATTACTCTCCGAGGGTCCAGTTGAGTTCGGCGTCGGCCGAGCAGGTGTCGTGCAAAGCCTGGATGTACAGGGTCTGAGATCTGTTGAGCGCGAGCGTTGTGTCGTTTAACTCCAGCTGGCTGGCAAGGCCGTTCTTGAACCGGATCTCGGTGGCCGCCAGCGCTTTACGGGCCGTTTCCACGGCTGTCGTCTGGGAGCGGAGCCTTTCGGAGGCTTCGTTCATGCCCAGCCAGGCTTTTTTTACCTCGATCTTTATCCTGCGTTCCAGTCCCGAAAGATTGGTCTCGGCTATATCGGCCTGCAGGCGGGCCTGCTTTACACGGGAGGAAACGGAACCGCCCGAAAAGAGCGGCAGGGAAAGTCTCAACCCGGCGATCGTGCTCCAGGTCCGCTCCCTGTGATCGGGGATTCCGGCGTCGTTAAGCCCAAGATACTGTCTTGAGGCGAAGGCGCTTAAATAAGGATAGTGCCCGGCTTTTTCTATGGTTATCATTTCCCGGTACAGGTCCCTTTGGAATTTCTGATTCCTGTATTCGGGTCGGTTGAAGAGCGCGGTTTTGTAAAGCTCGTTTATGGCGCCAGGGCCTTTCTTAGAGCAGTTGAGTGAGTCCGTAAGCGTTACTTCGGTTTCAGGGTCCAGTCCCAGGAGGTTTTTGAGCTCAATGAGGCCTTCTTCGTAGAGATTGCGGGCCTGGGTGAGCGCCGGTTCGGTGTTCGAAACTTCCACTTTCTGCCGCAGTACGGCGAGATCGCTGGCTAGGCCTTGTTTGTATTGGGTCTCTATGGTGTTAAGATGCTGGGCCGCAAGGTTAAGAGACTCATCCTGTATCCCGGCCAGCGAGCTTGAGAGAAGTACGGCGTAATACATTTGCTTGACCGACTTCGAGATCATATTCCGGGCGGTCTTTAGCTGTTCGTCGCTGGCATCGGAATACATATGGGCCATCTTGATGGCGGTGTAAACCTTTCCGCCGGCCCAGACGATCTGGTTGAGGTCCAGCGAGCCGGTGTATATATTATCGGTCTTGGGCCCGGCAAGCGCCAAGGCGGGTTTAGTCAGGTAGCGGGTATATTGGCCGCTGGCGCTCAACTGGGGGAAAACGGTGCCCCAGTACTCCCGGACCCTTTCCTTATATATACTCCGGGTTTCCGCCGCGGTGACTACCGTCGCGTTGTTCTTCAGGGCGGTTGCCACGGCATCCGGGACGCTCAGGTCTATGGCGGCGGCGACGGAAGCCATGGCGGACGCAAGCAGGATGGCGCCGGCCCAGGCCTTGAGGTTTTTGGCTCCAGCGCAGATCGTCCGCGCCAGGCGCGCCGGCAGGCCTTTGTCCAGATTTTTTACCCCATGTTCCCTGGCTTCTATCATAAAATAGGCTATAACGGCGCTCACCAGGTGCAGTATATTGGTGATGCCTGTGGGGGAGATGCCTTCCTTGTCCGCCACGGTTTCCAGCATTTCCCGGAGCGCTTTTCTGTTGCGCAGCTTAAGCTCCCTTGCCAGGGAGCTTAGCACCCCGGAGGAGGGGGAGGCCATTATTTTCAGGGCGCACTTCGGCATGTTGGGATAACGCCCCATGAATTCCAGGTGGTTCGAAAATATCCGCGTTAGCTTTTGTTCAAGCGTGAGTTTCGGGTCGCGTATCTCAAGATGAAGCTCCTGAAAGTGTTTGGTGCCTTCCATAAAGGCGGCTTTTATAAGTTCATCCTTGTTCCTGAAATAGTAATAAATGACCGGTTTTGTTATTTTCAGGCGCAGGGAGATCTCCCGCATCGAAACCCCGTCGGGCCCTTGTTCGGCCATCATGGCGGCGACCGTCTCAAGTATGCGCTTGCGCGTCTTGCCGCCCTTGGCGGTTCTTTCGTTCGTTTTTGTTTTCATAAAACTTACCTACCGGTAAATAAATTATATCAGGTTCCGGGTTTTTGTGTCAAGGTCTTTCTCAGGCCCGCGGCGGGGGCGGTGTCCGTCGGGTAAAAAAGGCCCTTGCGGATCGCAAAGAGGTGATGTATACTCTAGCAAAGGAAAAGTGTATGCTGAAACTTCTATTCATGAGCGTGTTGGTCTTGTCCGCCTTTGCCGGAGAGATAGATAAAAAAAAGAGAGGCGACATTACTGCGATCGACCATCCCAATATAAAGGATAGGGGCCGCTATGTGGAAATTCCAACTAAATCACAGGAGCCCAGGGGGAAGTTGATTTTTTCCGACAGCCCGGAACAAGTTAGCGAATCCGGTATTCTTTACCGCGACGACGAAATCCCTGCGGGACAACCTGTAAGGGTTTTTGTTTATCATGCGAGTAAGCAAGGGTCGCGCAAGTTCCTTGTTGTATTGGAAAATCCTACCGCTGGGCAAGCCACGGTGACGATATCCGCAAAAGCGATAAAGAGGGGAGCTACGGGGAATTGTGTGATTGTGGGTAAAGATGCGGTTTATGCTTGGCTGGAGTCGAAATTAGCTAAATCCGTTCGTGCCTTGCATATTAGTCCGGGGGGATTTGTTCTATTGGATCCGGATCTTAATAAGCCTGTGCCTTCGGGAAGCATGCTTAACGCGATAATAGATTTTAATACAACGGCGAAACTTCGTTTAAGTATTGTTTCCTTAAGTCCTTCCGCAGCCATTGACTCATCATCGCTCAAACTGTTGGTCGGCCCATCATCACCTAAATCGTTAAAGGTAATAGAGCCTGTTCCAGAGCATGAACGCGGAACATTCCCCGTGGTTGACAGAATGGTTACAGGCGATTTAGTTTGGCAAAAAAATAAAAGCGGCGAATTTTTGGCGCCCTATATTGTGCTTGCCGATGAGGGGCAAAGTTTAAAAGGAGGGATCGATTTCACGTGTCAGCGGCGGGCTATTACTTCGAAAGGGCTTATTGCTTTGAATGTTGATCCTTCGTGTTTCGATAAAGACACTAAGGATTTTAAGTGGAAAATTGACGCTAATGGTCAACGGAATGGAGTTGAGTTGAAAGGCAGTTATGGCGTGGCATATCATGTGAAAATAAATATCCCTAAACCAAGCGACGCTCCCCCCCAGGCCTTTTCTGCCGTCTTGAGGGCCGGAGGCGGACCGTATGCTGGAGCGGTGGTGGCGGCTTCTCTGAGCGATGACGAAAAAAGCAAAAAGGTCACGTATCTGCCAGTTCCGCCGCCTACTACTAGGCCGAGGGATAATCTGATTAGGACACAGTCTGATGGAATATTTATTGGTAAATGGACCTTGAAAGCCCCGATGACTATAACCTTTGATTGGATGCCGTCCGGCGGCTCCAATCTGCCGGTAAATATTATATTTCTCCCGCAATAAGTGGAATCGGATAGAACCGTTTTCTGCTGTTAAAATATTGGTGTGCGGGGCTTTTTAGCCGAATAATATCCGGAGGGCGGGTATGAAAGATAAAAGTACGTCAGCCATAAAAATCATTGGGGCCTTATCTTTGGCTCTTTTATGGACCGTGGCGGCCCGGCTGCCGGCTCAGGCCGCGCCCCCGGCTTCTAACCGTGGAATAACGGTGCTAAGAGAATTTGCGCCCGTGCAGAAGAGCGCGGATCCGACGAGCCGGGATAAGGAATTCGGCATAAAGATGGTTAATGTGGTGCGCCTGGATCCGAAGTTCTTAAGGTTTGAAACCGTCAGCGCCCAGCGTCTGGCTAAAAAAACCACTATGACCGTCCGCGATGCCGCTGATAAGTTGGCCGCGGAGAACCCCGTAGCCATTATCAACGCCAGTTTCTTTGATACAAAACCTTTCGAGGAATATCCGATGGGCGAGTTCGTGGAAAATGGGGACAGGCCCAGAAATATAATCCCGGTGTACGGCAAACACTTCGACAGGATCTTTGTGGTTTATAAAAATGGTTCCGTGGACGTTCTTGACGGCATAGAAGAGTTTAACGCTAAGCAGCTCGGCAAGGTGGACCCTCCGGTGAAAAATCCGGTGGTCTACGCGGTAGCCGGCCGGTCTATGTGGGAGGGCCATTCCGGTCTTACCAACCGGAGCGCTGTCTGCATAGACGAAACCGGCGGAGTTCTGCTGGCGGCGGTTTATCCGTTGAAGACGCTCCCGGAAATTTTCGCTTATATGGAATCTTTGGGCTGCCTGCGGGAAAAGACGGTCAGTCTGGACGGCGGCGGTTCCACTCAGATGTTTTTTTCGGGTGGCGATACGGAATGGGAATTGGGCTGGGAGAGGAAAGGGGGCGGGGACGATGTCCCGGAATGCCATTTGAAGGGAGGCAACAAGAACAAGCTTTGTTATAGGTCGGTTGCCACTTTTATAGCGGCTTTTCGGAAGTGAGCTGCTCATGCCCAAATAATCGCCGGTTTCTTTTTCCAGGGGGATCGTTCGGAGGATGGCTTTTATGAAATTTAAAAAGGCGCCGGTAATGGAACTGTTTGGGACTTTCCTCATGGTTTTGTTGTGGGCTGGAATGTTCAGGTTGCCGGCGCAGGAGGCTTCGTTCGTTAAGAATGCGGACGGAATAAAAGTGCTGCGCAGATTCGAGCCTGTGCCCGGCTTCGGCATAAAGATGGCCAATGTCGTGCGTCTGGACCAGGGATCTTTCAGATTTGAAACCGTGAGCGCCACCGCTCTTGCGGGAAAAAACAGGATAAGCGTACTCCAGGCGATTTTAGCCGCGGGCGAACCGGCCGTTATGATGAACGCCAGTTTCTTTGATCTCGCCAGCGGACACCCGATAGGCGATTTTGTGGAAAAAGGCGCCAGGCCCAATAATGTAATAATGGTTCCCGGTAAATTTTTTGACAGGATCTTCGTGGTTTATAAAAACGGTTCCGCGGACGTCCTCTCCGGAACCGAATGGCTTAGCGATGAGCAGCTCTCCAGGGTAGAATACGCGGTAGCCGGCCGGTCTAAGTGGCCTGGCCATTCGGATCTTACCAACCGGAGCGCCGTATGCATAGATAAATCCGGCGGGGTGCTGCTGGCGGCGGTTTATCCGGTGAGGACGCTTGAGAAGATGTACGATTATATGGCGTCCGAGGGGTGCCAGCCGGAAAAGACGGTCAGCCTGGACGGCGGCGGTTCCACCCAGATGGCCTTTTCGGCGGGCGATGAAAGATGGACCCTGGGCTGGGAGAGAAAAGGGAAGAATGTGCCGGAATGCCATTTGAAGGGAGGCAGTACAAGTAAAGTCTGCTACAGGCCGGTCGCTAATTTTATAGCGGCCTTCCCTAAGCCATAATATTTGTCCTGGAATCGCTTCTCGCCAACCATGGGTGTGCTTCTAAATGGAATCCGCCCCGGGGCAGCCCTGGGTCTTTGGGCCTATTTATATATAGGCCTATTTGTGGCTGTTTTATGGGTCTAAAGCGCCTTGTGTGGACATGCGATTGAAAGTAACATATATATACGCAATAGGTTTGGCGGAAAAATTTGGCGCAAATCTCTCTTGTAATCCTTCAAAGAGGCGAAGGAGCATCCACCCCCGGGCCTGTGAATCCGGGGTAACCAGGGGAAACGTTATGATCACGCAGATCATATTCGTTTCTTTGTTCTGGTTCGGATGAAAAAATGAAAATAATAAAACGCCTCTTTTCGGTTTCTTTTTCGGTGCTTTTTTTAGTTCCTGTGTTCGCCCAAACTGATTCTTCCGGCCTTCAGCCTTCCCCCGACATAAATCCTTTTCTTGATCCTGCGGTTCAGGATTATGTTGAAATGGCATACGGCTATCGGAATCCCAAAAATACCCACAATGTCGCCAACGGTTTCCGTGACGCGCCGACTTCGATTACTGGTCCCACTCTTATGAACGCCAATCCAGCCTTCCCGGGGATTGAACCGCTCGCGTATAATTCAGCGGCGGCTCCCTTCAGGCCTGCGGCAAAGCCTTCCGTTACGGTTCCCGCGGTTAAGGCCTCCGTTAAACCCGTGCCCGGCCAATATTATAAGGTTACCTTCGCTAATGAAAACGGCCCGATTTCATCTTACGTGAGTCCGCTGGATCCCAACGCTCTATCCGGGTTCAGGGCCGGGGATTATGTGTTTATAATGGTGCTTCCCAGGACCGACGATCACGCCGCGGTTATCACGGCCCTCTCCGGAACGGGATTTAAATTCGCCGGAGAAAAAACCTCTTTTACCGGTTCCGGCAAAAAAACCTTTTTGCTCGGCTGGGCGCCTTATTCAAACCTTGAGGGCATATATAAAAATCCAAAGGTGCGGCGCGTTGCCATAGAGAAAAAGGCTTCCGGCTTGCCGTTCAGGACCCGGATACGGTTCACCCTGCGTGCTCCGGGCGGAGAGCGCTCCGGCGCTTTTGTGTCTGATTTTATTCGTCAGCTTACTTCCGCCTCCGGGTTTGCCTCCGAGCGCGTGTTCCGTCTGCCGCAAAACTCGGGGAACGCCAAGTTCACCGCTTTTGAGATCACCGGCAGTCTGCCTGTTGACATGGTCGGAACGGTCTCCCGCTCGCCTTTCGTGGCCGCCGTGGAATTTAACGACAAATCCTTATAAATCCCCCCAAAAGAAGGCATTTTGTTTCAGGTTAACCTGGTAACGCGGTTGCATTTTTTCCCTTCACAGCGCTCCGGGGCCGCCGCGCAGGCATAAGTTCCGTCTGTCCTATCGCGCAACATTTTAACGCGCCGGTGTATTTCCCGCCATGCAAAGTTATATAATCTGACTAATAACATGGAAGACCCCCGTCATCATCAGTACCGGGAAGAACACCGGGAAGCGCATAGAAAAGACCGAAAAGGCTACCGGGTGATTTTTTTGACCGTTTTTGCCGGAGCCCTTATGGCCGAGGCTTTGTTGTTTATGCGCGCCCAGGTCCGGGAGATCTCGCTGATACTTAAGGAAGACTTTCGCATAGTGGTGGTAAAGAGCGATAAGATCAAGCGGGACTCCGCCGGCATGGAAGAGCAGTTGAAAGCTCTGCCCGGCACCGCCGAGGTTTCTTTTATAAGCAAGGCCGAATGTCTGCGCAAGCTCCGCGAGGAAGCTCCGGACCTGGTTGGCGCGGTGATGAATATGGGCGCAAATCCTCTGCCTGATACTTTTGAGGTTTCGCTGGACGAGTCGGCGCTGGGCGGCCTTAACGCCTGGATCGAAGAAGCCTGGAAAATAAACGGCGTGGCCGACATAAAATATAAGCCGCTTGAGGCGACAGCCATCCTGCATGCCCTGTTCTATGGGCATTACATTTTAGTGGCTTTGACGCTGGTTTTTGTGGCGCTGGTGATCATGGCTCTGATGGCGGTGTTTTACCGAAATACGATAGCAAATCTCCTTGCCAGCATACGACGCGACCGGAACTGGTTCTTTGCCGGCATCCTGGCCGGCGCTCTCGCCGCCGCGGTTTCCTACGCGCTTGTCTATCCGGTCAAGTACCTGAGTCCGTTGTGGTTTTGGCCCGGGCCTTTCTGGCAGACCGCAGTCATCGCCTCCGGAGGCGTGGCCGCCTGGGTGATCTTTCAATGGAAAAATACGCACAATTGATCCCGATTCCCCGGTCGGAATCCGGAGGGATGAAAAACGACTCCTTGTTTGCGGGGTGTTTTTGTCCCGGCCTTCATGCGGATATTAAAAAAACGGCGTCATTTGATGAAAAACTATTTTAATCGCAGTTTCCTGGTTTGCGGCTTCCTTATAATGTCTTTGATCTGTCCGGTCCTGGCCGCGGATAAGGTCGCGGTCAAGAAGAAGAGCCTGGAAGAGATCCGACAGCAACTGGAGGAAAAGAAGAAAGAACTGGAAAAATACAAGGAAGAGGAGTTCCTTATAAATTCGCAGATAGACGGCCTGAAAAAGGAGGACAAACTTAACGTGGGGAGGCAGAAGACGCTGGAATCCCAGCTCGCGGGCGTCCGCTCCAGAAGTTCCGATTCGAAGGAAAAAGCCGATTCCCTGTCAAAAGCCTACAAAGATCTGCAGGCGGATCTTTACGGCGAAACCACCATGTATTTTCTGGACAAGCACTTCTATTACCCTTATTACGGCCTGAGCGACATTTCGCGCGGACTTCTTTTGAAATCCGCTATATTGGAAAAGTACAGTCTTATCAACAGGATAAAGGGTGAAACCGTTAAAGTAAAAGGCGATATTCAGAGTCTTAGCCGCCAGAATACGGAGCTTAAAGCCAAGAAAGAACTGGTGGATAAGCAGCGGTCAGCTCATAAGAATATCGTTAAAGGCAAGATCACCGAGCTTGAAAGGACCAGGGGAAAACAGGCCAGGCTTTCAAAAGAAGTGGAAAATCTTCAGAACGCGGCGCTTGGCCTGACCAGACTGGTGAGAAAACTTGAGAAACAGTCTCCCTACCGGCCTGGCGCGGGGAAATCCGGGGAATTGCCTATCCCCCGGCACTCCCTGCCCTGGCCGGCGCAGGGCAAGGTTATCAGCCGCTACGGCAGGGAGGAAGTGCCCCTCTTAAAGACCTGGATAGTTCGCGAAGGCATAAGGATCCGTGCCGCGGAAGCCGCCCCCGTTTTTCCCGTGATGAGCGGCAAAGTCATCTATTCCGGACCTTTCAGAACTTATGGGAACGTGGTCATAATCGACCATGAACGGGGTTTTTTTACTATTTACGGTTTATTGCGGAATATTACGGTCTTGAAGAATGATGCTGTGACCCCGAGTTCCCCGCTTGGCCGCGCCGGGGAGGACACTCAGGCGGTTTCGGGCGCCGCCGACAAGGATTATGGCGCGGTTTATTTTGAAATACGGATCGGCGCAGAGGCGATAGATCCGTTGCTCTGGCTGACGAACTGATAGAACGTGGTTCGTGGCGGCAAATCCGGGTTTTTTAGGGGTTCTATTCTTTTATTGTGCCTGTATAGCACGGGGAGCGACAGGTAATGTATAATCTACCCTTGTCGCGGTCATGGGACTATGGATTTTCATGATGATGGATTTGTTTCGGGCAAAAAGTGGAGAGAATTTATGAAAAACACTAAAAAAATAGTGCTTGCATCGCTCATTTCGGTCTTTATCGGCCTGGCTTTCCCTTATGTCAATTTCGCAATAGACCAGACTTACCAGCAGCTTAAGGTCATAGTAGACGTTATGGAGCTGATAAAGGAAAGCTATGTTGATGAGATCGATTCCCAGAAGTTGATCTACGGAGCCGCCGCCGGTATGGTGCGCGAACTTGACGATTTTTCCCAGTTCATGGAGCCTGAAGTTTACACGCGGGTTAAAAGCGACACCGAGGGAGAGTTCGGAGGCATCGGCATCCGGGTGGACTTGCGCGAGGGCTGGCTGACCGTGGTCACGCCGCTCCCGAATACTCCGGCTTACCGCGCTCAAATGTATCCCGGTGACAAGATCATTAAAATAGAAGGCGAAAGTACCAAGGATATGGTTATAGACGACGCCATAAAAAAGCTGCGCGGCGTTCCGGGCACCCAGGTCAAGATCACCATTGCCCGCGAGCCTGAGGATAAGAATTCCGACTGGATCAACAAGGATATTACGCTTACGCGCGAAATTATTAAGACCGAAAATATTAAGTCCAAAGTGATAGACGGAAAGATCGGCTATATCAAGGCTATTGAATTCACGGGCCATGTGGTGGAGGATTTCAGCAAGGCGCTGGATGGCCTGAAAAAACAGGGCATAGAAGCTTTGGTCATGGATCTTCGGTACGATCCGGGAGGCTTGCTGTCGGCCGCGGTGGATATTTCCAAACTATTCCTGGACAATAACAAAATGATCGTCTATACCAAGGGCCGCAAGCCAGAAAATTATCAGGAGTTCAGGGCCGCCTCTCAGTCGCCCTACGCCGATATGCCGCTGGTAATTCTTGTGAACCGCTATTCGGCGTCCGCAAGCGAGATCGTAGCGGGCGCCATGCAGGACAATAAACGGGCGGTTATTATAGGCGAGCGCACTTTCGGAAAGGCCAGCGTGCAGTCTATGATCCCTCTTTCCGATAAGTCTGCGTTAAGGCTGACCATCGCCAGGTACTATACCCCTTCGGGCCGTTCTATTCATCGTGATGAGAAGAAGGGGACCGGGGGGATAACTCCGGACATAGAAGTCAAGGTCAGCGTGGACTCGGAGAAGAAACTTATCCAGCAGGCCGAAGAATTTTTTTATCCCGGCAAGGAAGAGTCGGAAGCCGCAAAAAAACAGCTTGAGCAAAAAAACCCCGCCTCCGGGGAGAATGTCGTTATTAATCCCGGCAGGGACGGCCAGGATAAGAAAAAGGACCCGGTCAAGGATGAGGTCCTGGACCGCGCCGTGGAACTCCTGAAAGCCAGAGAGGTTCTGGGTAATCTAAAAGCGGCGAAGTAGTCGCGCGCGAACAGTTTTTGTTATGCGCATACTCGCTTTTGAGACAACCTGCGACGAAACTTCAGTCTGTCTGCTTGACGATGGACGGCTGCTTTCGAACATCGTCTTCTCCCAGATCGGCCTCCACAGAAAATACAGCGGCGTAGTACCGGAACTGGCCAGCCGGGCGCATCTGGAAAAAATCTCGCCGGTGCTGTGCGCGGCGCTTTCAAAAGCCGGATATGAACGCCCTTTTCTTGATACTTGCGTAGATGCCGTAACAAGGCACGGTGTGCCTCAGACGGCCGGGAAAGGCCGCCTGAACGGGCCTAAAATAGACGCGGTTGTCTTTTCCCGCGGGCCGGGCCTGCCCGGAGCTCTGCTTGTCTCCAGGGTAGCGGCTGAGGCCGCGGCAAGGCTGCTCGGCGCTAAGCTGTTGGGTGTCAACCATCTCGAAGGCCATTTCCTGGCTTATGAGTATGATGGAGGCCTGGCATCCAGGCGTATTAAATTCCCTTGTATCGGACTCATCGTTTCCGGAGGTCATACCGAACTTTGGCTGGCCGAAGGCTATGGCCGTTATAAGGTGCTTGGACGCACCCGCGACGACGCGGCCGGAGAGGCTTTCGACAAAGTGGCCAAATTGCTGGGGCTGGAATATCCCGGCGGACCTTCGGTGGAGAAGGCGGCTTTAAGAGCCGGTGCGCGGGGAGCCGCCCATCCGCGTCCGAAAAAGGGGGAGGCGCCGGCGGCGAAATCCTCCGGTTTTGCCTTCCCCAGGCCGTATATGGAAGACAGCTTTGATTTTTCGTTCAGCGGCCTTAAAACGGCCGTGGCGTACAGGCTCAGGGACCTTCTGGGGGCCGATTTTTATGAAAAAAGCCGGCGGCTTTCCCAGGCCGGGCAGTCCGGTATCTGTCTGGCTTTTGAGGAAGCCGTCACCGATACGCTGGTCCATAAGACCGTCAAAGCCTGCTCGGCTTTCGGCATAAAGCGCGTGGTTGTCGGCGGCGGGGTGGCCGCCAATCTGCGTTTGAGGCGGAAATTCTCCGAGCTTTCAGGCGCGGCGGGTTATGAAGTGGGGTTTGCGGAAAAACAATATTGTACGGATAACGCCGCGATGGTGGCCCTTTGCGGCGCCAGGCGGCTTGATTACGGGGTGTCGGGCGGTCCGCTTGATATCGCGCCCGACCTGGCCGAAATTTCATGGCGTTGATAACGGGAAATTGAAAAGTCCTTTATAGAAATTCATTCGCGCAATATTAATTTAATACTTTTCAATTATAATCAGACCGGGGGGAGGGCGCCGGCGGCGGGTTTTCCCCCGGCACCGGACACCTATTTATGCTCATATGGCTGCTTGCCGATTCCGACATGGGAAAGTTCGCGGCTTTCAAGAATCTGCTGAACTCGTTTTCCGCGCATTACCCCGATGTTAAGGTGGATTTTCGGGTGCTTACCCGCAGGTCCATGTGGCGCAGCCTGTTCGCCCATTTGCGGGACTCCAAGAACCGGGAGTCCGCCGATCTTATAGAACTTCCGCAGTCCTGGACCGCGGTCTTCGCCAAGCTTGGCCTTCTTGCCGAGACAGGCGCGGTCGTGGAATCTTTTAATCCCGCCAGATATCCGGATTTCCTGAAAAAAGGCTGCGTGATGGAAGAAAACGATACCGTCTTTTCGGCGCCGTGGTGGATGGAGGCGCCGGCTCTTTTTTACAGGCCTGAGACGCTCAAAAAGCACGGCCTGTCTCCTGAAGCCGGTTTCCGGGATTGGGGGCATTTTCTTGAGGCCTGCGAACGCCTGGCGGCGGGGAATAGAAAACGCGGTTTTTACCCCGTCCTTAACGGCGCCGGACGGATGAGCGCGGCGCACGCGCTGCCCTGCGTCTGGAACCGGGGGGGGGACTTGTTTTCTGAAGACAGGCATCGCTGTACGCTCAATAAAGACGAGGTTGTGAGGGGGCTGGAAGATTATCTGGAGCCGGCGCTCAGGGGGTGGCTGCCGCTTTTCGGAGAGGCTGTTTTTGAAGGCGGGCCTTTTTACGAGGATAGGACCGCCATGGTTCTTGGCACCAGGACGCCGTCGTTCCCCGGCAGGAAAAGTCCTTTCAAACCGGCGCGTCTGCCGGGCGCCAGAAAAAAAGAACAGATCCTCGGATACAATCTGGCCGCCGCTTCCGGTTCGACCAACCTGAAAGAGGCGGGATTGTTTTTGAAGTGGGCCCTTTCCGCGGACAATTGCCGGTCTTTCTCGGAGGATTTCGGAGTTTTCCCCTGCCTGAAACAGGTTTTAGAAGAGACGCTTGCGGATGCCGACGGCGGAGAGGTATGGCGGGAGATATTCGCGGCGCCCGCCATGCCGCCCAATACGACCGTTTACCCCACGGCCGAACTGCTGCTGGATAAGGCGCTCTGGCACGCGTCTTTGCGTATCGCGAGGCAGGCCTATGCGCGCGAAGATTTTTTGCGGGAGTTGATAATAGCCCATGGCGAAATAGATTATCTGCTGTCTTTGTACTGAAGAAGGCCGCCATGCGGAAAAAAGCAGGTTTGCGTTTGTGAAACAGGGGCTCCGGGAGTTGTCGCTTAAGCCCTAGTGTAGTGTCTCGCAAATCTCTTGGCTTTTGAAGGCTCAGGTTTGAGCCGGATACGAGGCGCGACGAGCGA
>MGVA01000011.1 GCA_001800245.1 Elusimicrobia bacterium RIFOXYA12_FULL_51_18
ACATCTGCTCGCGCGGAAAAGGCACATACTTCATATCCGCCTGACCGGCAAGCTGCGTTTTCACTTCATCAAGCGAGGGCAGCGCGGGAAGACCTTCCGCGAACACGGACGGGACCAGCGCCGCGCCCATAACCAACGTCAATAATATTTTCATAAATGTTACCTCACGCAAAATATCCCCTACATATCCCTACTTATATGATACCAGACGATAAACCGCCGCACAAATGGCTTTAGCCCCATATGCCCCTGGGCACAAAGACCCATGTGAAAGTCCCCCGCATAGTTCCCATGGCAAGAATGATTACCAGCCATAGGAGTATCCCCCTGTATAAGCAAGCGGCGGCCCTCTTCTGAACCGGGTTATCCAGTCCGGCAGCAACTAAAAAGCCTGCCGCGGCCAGGCAGAACAGCCCCAGTGAAAGCCTGCCCTCGCAATGCCTGAAGCACTGGAACATTGAACGCTGACGCCACTGCAGGATCAGCGCCACAAGCAGGATCCATGGAGTTACCGCTTTCAGCCACAAAGTCCGGCGCTCGCCAAAAACAAAATATATCAGCGCCGATTCCAGCATAATCAAAGCCGAGAAAAGCGGAACCATCCAATGGTGATGTATACGTTCCCCAAAAAGCCGCACCACAGCCAGGAAAATGAGCAGATTCCCGCCCGAAACCCAAAGCCATGCAAAGAGACTGTTGTTCAGTATCTTTTTCATATTCCAAGACTATTCGTAAATTTTGCTGCGGACTTAAGGCGCTTACCGCGCCTTAAGCACTAACAGCCATTCCCTATCATTTGAAACTTAAGTCTGCGGCAAACCAGGAAAACCACCGGGCTTTCCCGGCGGTTAAAAAACAAACCATGCCTGTTATTCTACACCCAGAAGTTCCACTTCAAAACACAGATCCGAATTCGGCGGGATAACGCTGCCGGCCCCTTTTTTACCGTAGCCAAGCTCCGGCGGAATAAAAAGTTTTCGCTTTCCCCCTATCCTCATTCCGGACACGCCCTCATCCCAACCCTTTATCACCTGTCCGGCTCCAAGTTTGAAAGTAAAAGGCGTATCGCGGTCGATGGAACTGTCGAATTTTTTCCCGTTCGGGAACATGCCCGTATAATGAACTGTCACATTTTTACCGCTGACGGCGGCTGGCCCCGCCCCTTCCTCCACGTCCACATATTTAAGCCCGGACTTCAGAACAACTTCGTTTTCGGCCATATTACATCCTCCCTTATTTTCACGGAAATATTCACGAAACTTTAAAACAATGCTCTCTCCGGTCGGACTCTTCCGCCGCATTATCATCTGCCTTTATAATATTTAAGAGCTTCGGGAAGCTCCGCCTGGATTTTTTTAATACGGGCGGCATCCGAGGGATGCGTGGAAAGGAACTCGGGGGGCTTCTTGCCGCCGCCGGCCTCCATACGCTGCCAGAATGGAACGGCGGCGCGCGGATCATAGCCGGCCTTGGCCATAAGTATCAGACCTATATGGTCGGCTTCCGCCTCATGACTGCGGCTGAAAGGCAGCAGCACTCCCACACTAGCGCCCAATCCGAAGGCGCTCATAACTTTCTGCTGGGCAGCCGGATCTTTATTCGCCATGCCGACTTGAAGCGCCGCTCCGCCAAGGTTCACAAGTTCCCCTTGGCTCATGCGCTCCGCGCCATGGTGGGCCAGCGCGTGCGCCACCTCGTGCGACATTACCACGGCCAGGCCCTCCTCGCTCTCGGTTACCGGCAAAATTCCGGTATAGACCGCCACGCGCCCGCCGGGCAGACAAAAGGCGTTGACCATTTTGGGGTCGTCTATCAGTTTGAACTGCCAATCAAAATCCGACCGTTCCGCCGCGGCGGCTATCCTCTGGCCTATACGGACAACCATGGCTGTCGCCTGCGCATCAGTGGAAAGTTTCGCCTTAGAGAGCGTCTCCTGGTATGCCTGCAGGCCCATCTTGTCTTCCTCGGCGCCGGAAATGATATTGAATTGATGGCGATTGGTATAAGGCACTGTCGCGCAGCCGGCCAACACCGCCGCAAACAGCAAAGGATAAATGTAATTTTTCATGCGGTTATTTTAGCAAACCCTTCATATATTATGCTCCAATATAGAATTATCAGCCTGCAAATATGCCTGTAGGCCTTGACAAGTCAAGACATGCCTGATATGCTATGAGGGTTGACTTTTGCAATGCTTTCAATCTCGAAATATGCTGATTTAGAGAACTGTATGAAAACAATAACACCAATGGCAATATGTATTATTTTTTGTATGGGCATAGCCAATGCAAACACAAGCAAGGCAATTTCGGCTTTTAATGATCTGGGCATCCAAGCCGACCCAAAGCTTTCCGAGCCGGAGTTCCGGGTTGCGCAACCCCAAAAGGGATATACGGGACACAAGAGTGTTATTTCAGAAAAGATAAAAGACATACTTTCCGAATGCTCAAATACCGGAGCGCCCTCTGATGTTTATGTATCGCTTAATTCTTCCGGATCAGTTGTGGTTGAGCGCAACGGGATTATGCTGCGCGTCTTCACAGATCCTGCGGTTAAAAAAGAACTTTATAAAATATTTAGCGACAATAAAGAAGTGGTAGAAGACTCTTGGGAAGAGCAAAAAGAAGAGCTTTCAGCGGATGGGTTACTCAAAAAAATTTGCCGATATTTTTTTCAAAAAGTTTGCGAGTGGATATCCTGTCCATACCCAAATCAGCCTCAAGATGAATATCATGGTTGCGTGAGAGAGTGTAAGATCCGGATAACACCTCTTGGTTGCCAAAACGTCCCGGCAAATAGAAGTAGGATGCCACCCCATGGAAAATAAAAACAAAATGGTTTTGAGCACAACCCTGAACACCTTAGCTTGGATTTTTCTGTTTGGAGCAGGGGCATTCGTATCGTATGGCATATATGGACGATTTGCCGTGCGAGTCAAGCTCTATGGCCCGACGAATATCTGGGATTTACTTATCCCGGCATTCTGGTTGTTTGTTGTGGGAATGGGATTTTGGGGACTTAAAAAGTTGGCTAAAACGACTAACAAATAGACAAAAGGTGCCAGACACATTTTCTTTCAACCTGAACCCGACTACCACCTTAGAAAGCAGATCCAGGTAGTAGCGCCTGTCGTCATCATTAAATAACCACTAAAAGGTTCCCGGCACCTTTCTATACCTCCCCAAAGAACCGACTCCCGACCGGATATTTCACACACAATAAAAAAAGGGGGGCGCGCAATTTTCGGATAAATGCGGCCTGCTCCTTCTTTATTTAAGGATCTCTATCTGCCCTATCGACGGCTGCGGAACCAGGGCCTTGGAGACGGCGCTTACCCCCTCCCCGACATAAAGAGCCGCGACAACAACCACGCTGGACAGCAGGATCCCCACCGCAAGATTTCCTTTCTGCAGTTCTTTGCCCGCCTGCAGCGTGCGGCCGAGTCTGCCGAACAGACGCAGTGTGACCGAAATCGTAATAACGGCGGCCAACATGGAAATACTGAGATGGCCGAGCGAGAGCAGCGAAAGTTTACCGATGCCCAGGCCGTTTTCACCCGGCGCCGACATGTAAAGACGGAACATACTGACCACGGACCCCATGCCTTTCTGAAGTATCATCGAAGCCGAGAACAGTATAGCCGCCATAAGCGTTCCCACCGCGGTGTTACCCTTCTTAATTTCATCTTCCATGTCGAAATCGGGATTGGCCTTTATAAAGATCTTATAGGTGAGATAGATCACCATCCCGGACATTATCACTGCCAGCGCGAACTCAAATATACTGACCAATATTCTTGTATTCAGCATTTCCCCTCCAGTTCCAGTATTCCAGACTATATGACGGCGACAAATTCCAACACGGCAAAACACAAGTTAGCAGACTGTCAGAAAAAAGGCTCAATAGTGTAACTCGCAGAACCTTCCAGCAACGAGGCCGTGTTCCTGCCCACCGAACCCGGTTCAAGCCAGGCCGGGCCGGCCGGCTCCATAAGCACATATTCCAAACCCTCATATCTTACGAACATATCGCCTTTTGCGGGAATCCTTCTTATTGCCATCAAATAGTGACCCGGTACGGCTATGCCGACCATACGTATCCTGCTCCAATTGCCGAGTATTGACGCCACCACGCCCGTTTTGGTGTCACAATCCCCCCAACCGCTCAGGAGGGCTCTGGCAGGCGGCAAGAGGCCTCCAGTATGCCTGCTGCCCTCTACCATGGGGGGGATTTTATAGCGGATGGACGTTTGCACCATCGCCAACACCGCGCCTACGGTTTCTTCGGCCCCATATCCGCCTTTTGAAGCCAGCTCCTGGAAAGCCAGGGCCAACGATTTAAGCTCCGGGATATTGCGTTTCACTATGCCGGGCATATTGCATTCCACTACGTTTCCGATCCTGAGGGCTAAGCCGCGCAAAAACAGTAGTCTGCGCAGCCTGGTGTCGTACTCGACAGCCACTTCTTTTATAGCTTTCTCAGCTGCCGGCCTTCCACCTTTCACAATAGCCTTGCTCCAGGCGGCCTGATGCGCTTTTTCACGCCAATCCTTGAGGGCGGACAATTCCGCATCCGAATAGCCGTATCCGGAAAGATAGTTGCTGTACTCGGTGACGGGCATGCCGAACGAAACGCTGAGTTTTTCCCGGTTGAAATTGATGAAATGATATTGAGCCTTAAGTACGCCGTTTTCCTTCCAGACTTTTTGCGAGGTGGCGGTTTCAGGCCTGCTTTGAGGAACAGCGTCCTCCTCATCCTCCTCATCCTCTTCATCCTCCTCATTATCCTCATCCGCGGCCTGGGCATACGGCAAGTCCATTCCTTCCGGATTTACGGCAAGCTTTTCCTCCCATTCCGAGGATAGGCGCAGGGAAACTAAAAAGAACCCCGTCAGCAGGACACCGCAGCAAATTAGCAAGCGTAGATCTTTCATACAGGTCGTATTATATCAATAAACTATTCACCGGTTGAAAACCGCGCCCGCGTCGCATTGCGTATCGCCGGAATCGGCAGTCTGCTGGTGGATTACAACCTTTCCCTTTTTGCCGCAACGGCATGTCTTCATAATACCCAGCCGATTCGTCACAGTTCCCCATGCCGAATTCAAGCGCCCATCTCCAGGGATATGGCGCGGCGGCGCACCTGTAAAAATACCCACAGGGCCCCGTTGGAGAAGGTCAGGACCACCGGGTAAAGCCAGGTAGATGGGGTATATTGTTTTATCGCCAGCAGGGAAAAAGCCGCCCCCAGGCAGGAAAAAAGATAACTTACAGCCATCTCCTCCTGCGGTTTCAACCATGATTTGCGTACGGTGGGAAGGTAGCCTATGGTATCGATAAAGCACACTATCAGCACCGACCAGAACGGCGTTTGGGTAGCCACCCAAAGCGGTATCGCGGACAGGGCGACGGCCAGCGTTATCCAGTCGCCGCGCCTTATATCTTTCTCGCCTTTAAAAAAACCAAGAATAACCAGCAGGAAACATGTGGCCGAGCCGAACCCGCGCGCCCAGGAGCCGGGGCCAGCGCCTTCCGCCACCTGGGCGGCAAAACCGATGCTGGAAATTGTGCCCCATATCAGCCACGAAAACACATGCGGGTGCGTTTTGCCGCGGAAGATACTGGAAAAATATCCCGCGCGGGAACACACCATCATGGCTATGGATAAAACTCCGAATACAAAGTTATGGTCTGCCGGGAGCATCATATTTTCTCAACCAAAGATCGGACGCCACAGCTTATAATAACAAAAAACCGCCTTGCAGCGGATACCGGGGAAAAGTTCCGGAAAAAGTTCCCGCCGCTTTTTCCAAATGCGCGATTTGATATAATATACGAAGTCAGCATAATACCGACATGGAGGAATTTGTCATGAAAAAAACGTTGGTCTCCGCCTGCGGGCTCGCTTGCCTTATGTTCTCTGTTTTCCACTTTGCTTCGGCTCATGAAGCGCTGTCCCAGGAGTTTGAAAAAGCCCGGACATTGTCTTTAGCCGGACAAACCCCGGACGCCAAAACCGAAAGCCAGGCGACTCCGGCATACAAGCCCGTAGAGCCGGGCCAAGACCTGGTGGGCAACGTCACCGGCACCAATATCGAAATGAAAGCCTATGACCATACCGTTGCAGGGATCATCAACGGCGGCATCGCGTGGGGATTTTTTGATGAAGCCGCCGGCTCCTCCAGGCTGATAATGAGGAAATACGGGCAGGTCATCTCGGCGGAGTTCAAGAAGCAGGCCGACAAATCTTTGGGGGGAGTCATCACAAGCAGCGACGGCTCTTCTCAGCGTACCACGTCGGTGTTCATGGCCGGAGCGGACCCCGCGGCCCGCACGTTTAAACTCCGCATCAACGAAGAAGAGGTTGTGGTAACGATCGTTCCCGAGGCGATGTCGAGCGGACATTTCGTCAATCCGACCTACTCTGCCGTGATCGACGGCAAGCCGGTCAGCTACCGGATCGAAGTGGAAGGCTGCCTAGGATACTCCATCCAGATGGGGATGATGATCCTCGGAGCCTACGCGCACTAAATCACCGGCATTTTCAGAGAAAGAAAAAACGCGGGGAGGGATTAATTCCTCTCCGCGTTTTTTTATGGCCGCCCCATATTATAAAAAAAGGCCGGTTAACAGTCTGCTGGACTCTATTTCGCTCGCTTTGCCGGCGTACGCAGCACCACGGCGGTTCTTTTTATTTCTTTGCGGAAATCGTTACTGGTATCCGCCCAATCCACCGACTCCACTCTGAAAGGCAGGCCGGCGCCCGCAAAAGTCGCGGCCAACTTTTCCATGCGCTCCACCCCAAGCGGCTTATCCGTCATTATGGCGAGGTCCAGATAAGAATATGGCTTTGCCGTTCCGCCGGCCCTTAAGCCGTAAACCAGAACCTCATACTCCGGGACCGCCCCGGCCAGGATGCCCTTAACCGTCCGCATATACGCCGGTTTTAAATCTATCATGATCTTCCACCTTTAGCAGGACCGTCCAAAGCCATACCTATCTTCTATCATATATCCCCCCATCCGGCCCAGCTATTTAATGATAATACCGGAGGGGATATACGGTTACAGTTATTCTTCCTATTCATAAAGGTCTCCTTATTTCCTAAAATAAGAAGGGTGGAAAATTTAACGATATTCGGTTGAGGATAACGATATGGATAAAAAAAGAGTTCTGCTGATCATACGCGACGGATGGGGCGTCGCTAAGCCCGATAAATACAACGCCGTCGCCAACGCCAAAACCCCCGTCATGGACCGCCTCCTCAAGCAATATCCCAACACCATCCTAGAACCCGCCGGAGAATTCGTCGGCCTGCCCAAAGGCTACCAGGGCTCCTCCGAAGTCGGCCACCTCAACATGGGCGCGGGCAGGATCGTCATACAGGAACTCAAACGCATCATGGACATGATAGAGGACGGCTCCTTCTTCAAATGTCCGGCCCTCTGGAACGCCATAGACAACGCCGTCCGGAACGGATCGACCCTGCACCTCATGGGACTGGTACAGGACGAAGGCGTCCACGCCCACCAGGACCATATGTACGCCATCATCCGCCACGCCCACAAAGCCGGAGCAAAGAACATCCGCATACACTTCTTCGCCGACGGCCGCGACACCCCGCCCCGCAGCGCCCTCAGCTTCCTCAAAATGCTGGAAGAAGTCATCAAAGAAATCCCCTCCGCCAAAATAGCCACCATCATGGGCCGCTACTACGCCATGGACCGCGGCGAAAAATGGGCCCTGAACGACCAGGCCTATAACGCCATCACCAAAGGCGAGGGAGCACAATCGGCTTCCTCCGAAGAAGCAATAAAACACGCCTACGCCGGCCTGAAGAACCCCAACGGCCAGCCCATGGTGGACGAATATATCCCTCCCACCGTCATAGACGGCTATACGGGCGTCAAAGACGGCGACTCCGTAGTCCACTTCAACTTCCGCCAGGACCGCGCCATAGAACTGACCAAAGCTTTCGTAGAAGACGACTACCCCGGGGAACGCCGGCAAAAACTCAACATAACCTTCTGCGGCCTCACCCGCTATTACGACTCCTTCAAGTTCAGCGCCCTGCCCCCTATGGACGAGGGCGGCGCCATGGACCATCTACTGGGCCAGACCATAGCCGATTACGGATTAAAACAGCTGCGCCTGGCCGAAACCCAGAAGTTTAAACATGTGACCTCCTTCTTCAACGGCAAACTCCTCGAACCCTATAAAGGCGAAGACCGTGTGGAAATAAAAGGCACTTGGGACCCGTCCAGTTTCGGCGAACATCCCGAAATGAACGCCCCCGAAGCCGCCGACCGCGCCCTCACCGAAATAACCTCTCGGAAATACGACTTTATTCTGGTCAACTTCGCCAACTGCGACATGGTAGGCCATACCGGCATCTACGAAGCCGCGGTAAAGGCCGTGGAAATAGTGGACGCCGCGGTAGGCAAGCTCACGACCGCAGCCCTTGAAAACGGCTGCACCGTGATGGTGACCTCAGACCACGGCAACGCCGAAGAGATGTGGGATTATAAAATAAATATGCCTAAAACCGCCCACACCACCAATCCGGTTGAATTCATCTTCATAACCGGGGATGGTTCCGGCATGAAGCTGCGGCCCCGCGGTATTTTATCCGATATCGCCCCGACCGTGCTTGAGGTTTTGGGACTGAAGCAGCCGGCCGACATGACCTCGCAGTCGTTGATACAGCGTGTAAAATACGAAACCGGGGTGAACGTCGCGGACGAATTACGGTGGAAGGGGTATGGCGACGCGCTGTAGGGGATATTGAGTGTTCTATAAACTGAAAGTGCACCCCGATTCCAGACAGGATAAGCTGGTCCGCAAGGGGCCGGACGCTTTTGAGCTATGGGTTAAAGCTCCGGCTGAGCGGGGCTTGGCCAATGCAGCGGCCATCAGGCTGCTGGCCGCTGAAATAAAGACAGAACCGAAAAAAATAATGCTGATCAAAGGCGCCCGCAGCCCGGCCAAAATAGTCAGAATCATGCCCTGATTTCAATACTGATTTCAACAAAGTGGTACGATTCGCCCAACAATAGTATAATTACACCTACAATTATGCCGGCAAAAAAAACAGCCAGAAAAATTCTGATATCAATAATGCTGGCGTTCGCGGCGACGCTGCTCACCCTTTTATGCCGCCAGTTCAGCATCGGCCCGGCCAGGCCCTCCCCGGCCTGGAGAACTTTCGGCCCTCAAACCGCAAAAATACAGATCTACGAATATACCGATTTCGCCTGTCCCGCCTGCCGGGCGGCCGAGGGCGACATGAAAAATGTTATAAAGCTGTACCAGGACTCGGTACGCGTCAATTTTAAGCATTATCCGCTTTCAACTATCCACCCCTGGTCTTTCCACGCGGCGGCCTACGCGGACTGCGCCGGGAAACAAGGCAAGTTCATCGAGTACGCCGCACTTTTGTTCGAGAACCAGGAAAAATGGGCGCGGACCAAGGATAAACCCAAAGAATTCTCGGAATTCGCCAAAAAGCTGAAACTGGACGTCCCTGCGCTGGAAGCCTGCACTGAAGAACAGGACACAATCCGCCAGGTGCAGTTGGACGTGGCGGAAGGAGACCTACGGGGCGTAAACGCCACCCCCACTTTCATAATCAACGGCAAAAGAGCCGTGGGCGGAACCCAATTCCTTGAGCAAGTTAAGAATTTTGACAATCTATTGAAAAAATGAACAAACAAACAGGGATAAAAGATCTGCTTGGCATAGCCGCAAGATTTATAGTGGGCGGGGCATTCATCTACGCCGGCTGGTTGAAAGCCGTGGCTCCGGCGGAGGAGTTCGCCTACGCCATAGAAACATACAAAGCGGTCCCGGCCTCCCTTACGATATTCATTGCCCTGGTCGTACCCTGGCTAGAGATCTATCTGGGGCTTTTCCTTATCACGGGCGTTTTCACAGCCTATTCGGCCTTATGTCTGGGCGCCACGCTCCTCGGATTTGAAGGCCTCCTGTTGCAGGCCATAATACGCAAGCTTCCGGTAACCTCATGCGGATGTTTCGGCGCCTCAAAGGGCAACTCTCTAAGTCATGAGTTTATCCAAAATCTGGTCTTACTCGCTTTTACCGCGCTGGCCTGGAAATACGGCAGAAAACTTTCCATAGATTCGTTAGTTGAAAGCTATGATCAATCCGAATCCCCCGGTTAAAAAAATCCTGACCCTCTCCCTTATGCTCGTTTTCACCGGCATAGCGGTCCACGCTTTCCGGCCTTACTCCAATGGCGCCGAAGCCAAGACCTGCTGGATGACGGTGTCTTCGCTCAAGACCGGGCAGGCATATTATATGGAACTGGCGGCGGACGGGGCCATGGTCACCCGAACCGAAACAAGAAAGGCCATCGTCACAAAACGCGGCAAGATCCCGACCCAGCTGGCTAAGGACTTTTTTCGCGAAATAGAAAGTTCCGACGCCATAACTTCGCAAAGCCCCCGCGAGAATAAGCTGGTATTCTACAAGGGAGAAATACTCAAGATCTCGGCCTATATCAACGGAGAGCTGAAACGCGTGGAATACCCCCTGACCAACTTCGGCGAAGCTTTCTCCCACGCCTTCGGCGAGGTGAAAAAAGCCTCGGAAAAGATGACGGTAGAGAACAAGCTCAAAGGCTTCCTAGTTACCGAACCGATTGCGGGCGCCGCGCTGGAGGAATTCCAGGTCAAAGCCTCAAAAGAAAGAGAAAGCAAGCTCATAGAGACCTATGACATACAGAAAATGCCGCCTCTCCTTAAAGCCATTAAGCAGCCTCACCGGCTGATCCCTCTTGAAACCGGAGCGGAAATCAAAAAGATACAGACCTTTATCTCTATGCGCGGACTGTACGGGCTCAGGAACCTTTTCTACCTTTCCTCCACACGCGGCACTTTCAAGTGCCAGATCCTGGATGCAGCGAAGTAAGAAGAAAAACAACGCATCAAGAGCGGGGATCGGCGGGATAATTTCTCAGGCGATTCTCTATTTTACATACTTAATTTTTGTTAGAATAAGATTATGGCGGAAGAAATAAAGATAAAGGTCATAGCGGTGGACGACGACGAGACCATCCTCGACATCTACGAGACCGGCCTGGCCGCCGACGGATACGACATCAAGACTTTTTTCAGCCCTAAAAAGGCCAAAGAATACTTCTCTGCCCTGAAACCGGGCGAGGCCCCGCATGTAATTTTGATGGACATCATGATGCCGGGCATAGACGGCATCAGCCTCATGCACGACATCCATTCTATGGACAACACAGCCCATGTCCCCATAATAGCCGTGAGCGGCCTCAGCGACGCCGCCACGCTGAACGACGCCCTGCTGTTCGGCGCCATGGATTACATGGTAAAGCCCTTTGAAATGGAAACTTTGGAAGCTAAGATAAAAAGGGCCTTTGAACTGGCGCAGAAAAGAGCCCCCAAGCCCAATTAAATGCCTACCGGCGAGACCGGCAATAACAGATGCGGCTTCCTGCCGTTGTTTTTATTTCTGGCGGCGGCCGTAATATCGGCCTACAGCCCGGTCTTAAAAGCCGGCTATACCAATTGGGACGACCCGGCCTACACATACGAGAACGCTTCGCTTCAGGCTGTTTCAGCCGCCAATCTTAAAACTATTTTTTGCTCTTTCAAAAATTCACAGTATTATCCGGTTTCGGAACTCTCGTTCCTATTGGAGAACGCGCTCTTCGGAGAGCGGGCGGTAGTGCATCATGCCGGAAACCTCCTCCTCCATTGCCTGAACGCCTGGCTGGTCTTTATTTTTTTACGCTCTTTTTCTAAAAAACGGAACCTGTCCTTTATCGCCGCGCTGCTATGGGCCGTGCACCCGGTGAACGTGGAATCCGTGGCCTGGATAGCGGAACGAAAGCAGGCGCTTTACGCTTTTTTTTACCTGGCCGCACTCACGTCTTATTGGCTGAATCTGGAAACCGGGGCTAGAAAGTTTTACCTGGCCGCTCTTGCGCTTTTTATAATATCTCTGGCCTCAAAACCGGCGGCCGTCACTTTCCCCCTGGCTCTGCTGCTTCTTGAGACCGGGCGGGCATGCCATAACCTGCCGAAGATCGCGCGAAGAACCGCGCCTTTTTTCGCGTGCGCGGCATTATTCACTGCGATCTCCGTGTGGGGCCAAAGTTCCGGCGGAAAGATCCTGCCGGCGCAGGCGCCGGCGCTTTTTTCTTTTTATCTTTTAAAAGCCCTGGCGCCGTTCAACCTTTCGGCGGTATATCCATACTGGGAGATGCTGGCGGTTTTCAAGACTAATGCGGTTCTCTATACATTACCGGCGCTCGCCTTTACGGCGGCCTTCATCTTCGCCTACAGGCGCAACAGGCCGGCCGCCTGGGGCCTCGCCTTTTTTGCCCTGCACATTTTACCGCACGTTTCACTTTTGACTATTGGGAACATGATAGCGGCGGACCGTTTCCTTTATCTGCCGGCTGTGGGCCTTATATACGCTTTGCTTGAAACGGCCGAAGCGCTCGCGCCCGCCGGCAGGGCAAAAAGGGCCGGACTAATCCTCTCGGCGGCGCTGTCCGTCTTATTAGGCGCGGCGACTTTTGAGCGGACCAAAGTCTGGACTTCCAGCCTCACACTATGGGCCGACACCCTGGAGAAGTTTCCTCTGGAACCAGTAGCAAACATCAACATCGCCGAGGCCCTGGTAAAAGCCGGACGGAGCGGAGAGGCGCAAGCCCATTATCTGACGATCCTCAAAACAAACCCAGGCCACAAGGACGCCCTCTACAGCCTGGGCACGCTTTACGGAATGGCCAACCGTCACGCTATGGCGCTCCCGCTGCTGGAGCGGGCCCTGGCTTTAGACCCGGCAAACGGACCCGGCTGGAACAACCTGGGACTGGTGCAGCAGACACTGGGCCGCCGCGCAGAGGCCCGTAAGGCTTTCCTTATGGCCACGGCGGTATCTCCGGATTACGCCCCGGCTTACGCCAATCTCGCCGCAAATGAAGCTGCGCAAGGACAGTGCTCCGCGGCGAAGGCCCATCATTTCCAGGCGCGGCGGCTGGGATTTACGGCGGGGCCGCTTCCGGGAAATTGCGCCGAAGGCGGGACGGGCGGTGTTAAGCGTCGCTAGGAGCCTGTCCGACATAAGGCTTTCATGCCGAAATTTCCGGTTTTGAAGCCGAGCCGAAGCAACGCGAAACGAGCAGGCTCCAATGAACCTGTAAGTTGAGCGGTGCGAAGGCGCAGTAGGGGAAACCGCAATGCGGTGTCCACCTGTGGGTAATCCCCGGAAAGGGTCCCGCAAAAAGCGGCAATTGCAGGCGAAATTGCTTATGTCGGACAGGCTCCTAGTGCAGTATCCCTAAAGCCTACGCCGGCGTAAGGCCACGGAGTTCTTCTTTCAAAGCCCGGCTGGACACCGCGGTTATAGGACAAAATGCAGATAGCCGACAGACGGGTTTCAAAGATAGACGGCACTGTAAAACTGCTGTTTAAATTCCATGACGGCGCCCCGGCCGAATGCGTCGTTCTGTTCAATAAAGGCCGGGCTTCCGCCTGCCTTTCCTCTCAGTCCGGCTGCGCCTGCGCCTGCCGGTTCTGCGCCACCGGCGCTATGGGATTCAACCGCGATCTCACCTCGTCCGAAATAACGGCGCAATTCGACGCCTGCCTTAGCGAAGCGGGCGGGGATCTGGGAAACATCGTCTTCATGGGCATGGGCGAACCGTTCCTAAATTGGGAACATGTTAAAAACGCCATACTATTCCTCTCGGACCAGAAGGGCCCCGCCTTTCCGCAGAGTAAAATGACCGTTTCCACCATCGGGATAGTCCCGGTGATAAATGAACTGGCCGATTCCGGTCTGAAAATAAAACTGGCCGTATCGCTGGTTACCGCCGATAACCATCAGCGGGCCGGGCTGACCCCCATGGAGAAAAAATATCCGCTGACTGAGGTGCTGGAAGCAGCCGGGAAGTACTGCGGGAAGTCCGGCAAATCCGTGTTCTTTGAATACATACTCTTTGACGGCTTCAACGATACCCACCGTTACGCCGAAAAATTGCTGGACCTGATAAAGGGCATTAATTGTAAAATAAACCTTATACTTTATAACAGATTTCCCGGAAGGGATTTTTCGCGGTCCAGGATGGAACGGGTTAAGGAATTTCAGAAGGCACTGATGAAAGCCGGGATACGCACGTACCTGCGCCGCGAGAAGGGCTCGGACATCGGCGCCGCCTGCGGCCAGCTGGCCGCGATACGAAACGGATAAAGCGTCTATCCGTTATTATATATACTGGAGTATATGAAGAGCACACCTCGCATAGTGGTACTCGATGATAACGAAGTGTTCGCCTCCCTGGTGTCCGCCACTCTGGAGGCGGACTACGAGGTAGCTGTGGGCCATAACGGCCTGGAGGGAATAGCGCTGTGCCGCGAAACCCCTACGGACGCGGTCATCACGGATATCGGCATGCCGGATCTTGACGGCATAGCCATGCTGCGGGAATTCGGCAAAGATCATTACCTGGCCCGCATACCCGTACTGGTTGTGACAGCCACCCATTTTACACGCATCAGTCGTGAAGCGGTGCGTCGCTTCCCCCAGGTGAAACGAGTGCTTTCCAAAACCACCGGCATGGACGTCCTGGCGCAGGAGCTGCAGACGGTCCTGGAAGAGACCTACGGCCCAAAGCCCCCGGTTCAATGATCTTCTTTCCTCTTTAACCTGGGGAAAACGTTCTCCGGCCTGCAAAACCCCCGCTATTTCAGCGGACTAATTTTCCGGGGAAACTGAGCGGTAAGGGGGAATAGCCAGGACACTTTTGCACCCCGCTTTCCCATAAAAACCGCCTACAATCGTGATTTACGGCTCGGCATTGCGGAGAATACACGCAGGAGTCCGGCTTGGCGATTGCGATTTAAAGGGTTAAAATTATAATATATATGTTTGATTATCCCACATAAGGGGCTGCTATGATAAAAATGATGAGGACTGTTTTCACGCAAAAGACCCACGACGGCACTACCGAAAGACTGTTGCAGCTGGCTCTCGCTTATTTCGCCACCTATATCGCGACCGGCATAGCCCCGAAATATTTCATGAACACGGCTCCCGGCTATCCCGCCATGAACGACGTTCAGTACATGGTTTATTCCACGCTCTTCTCAAGCCTTTTTTGCGTCTCGCTGGTAATAGCCTGGAAATGGTACAAATTCCAGTCTCAGGGAAAGATAACCGTGCTGGGGATGACTTTCCCGAAAGAATTTCTTTACATCATCCCGTCCGGGGTCTGCACCGCGGTGGTCATCCCCACTACCACGCTGATGTATCTGCTGCCCATCTCGGTCATGGTAGCCATGATCATCATGCGGGCCAGCATCATTGTGATAAGCCGCATCATCGACACGATCCAGATCTACCAGGGCATCCTTACCAAGAAGGTTTACTGGGAGGAAAACGTCGCCGTGATCTTCGCGCTTTTCGCGGTGGCCCTCCAGCTTCTTAACTTCAAAGGCGCCATCACCCTGGCGCGGGACACCGGGAATTATATGCTGTTCCTCCCCCAGCTGTTCGTCTTCGACCCCAATAATTTCGCCTTTCTTACCAATGCGGCGGCCGTGACGATTTTGACCAGTTATATCATAGCCTACGCTATCCGCATCTATATCATGAACTATTTCAAAAACACGCGTACCAAGGGCGTGCCGTACGACAATAAAGGTTTTTTCGCGGTAGAGCAACTGTCCGCCAGCGGCGCCATGGTCCTGGCCACTCTGGCCGTGGTGTTCCTTATGACCCCGGATCCGTCCAACGCCAAGGATTTTGTGGCAAACTTCCAGAGCGCCTTTTCGATGCCGCACCCGCAGTGGTTTAAAGCGGCCATCGCCGGCATTCCTTACGGCATAGGAGCTTTTTTCTCGGTATTCCTGTTCATGTTCAAAGGCCGTACCGCCACTTTCTCCGGACTGGTAAACCGCCTGACCTCTCTGATCGCCGGAACCATAACCACGCTGCTGGTCTTCCTGCTGATGGCGCAGAAGCCGCCCAAAATGGAAGATTGGCTGGGACTGATAATCATATTGGTAGCCATATACTTCCTGGGCCTGGCGGAAAAGAAACGGGCCTGCGAACTGGCCACTGCGCACGAGATCGAGCCCGAAAAGGACAGCGAGATCACAGCCTCGTGCGACACGGAACAAAAGAGATCCTGATCGATTCATAATTCTAGCGACTTAAAATGGAGCCGGACATGAAAAAAGAAAAAAACGACAAAGCGAACATTTGCATTATCGGCGCCGGCTATGTGGGGCTGGTAAGCGGAGCCTGCCTGGCCGAGATAGGCCACCGAGTGGTCTGCGTTGACTCCGACCCGAAAAAAATCGCCATGCTGAAGAAAGGGGTGATGCCGATCTACGAAGACGGCCTGCAAAGCGTGGTCAAAAAAAATGTGAAAGCCGGACGTTTGTTCTTCACTAACGCCATAAAGGACGGCATGCACCACGACGGCCGCCGGGCGGAAGCTATCTTCATAGCCGTGGGCACACCCCCGCGGGACGACGGCTCGGCCGATCTCTCGGCCATAGAAAAAGTGGCCGAAGAAATAGCCCGCAACATGAGCGATTACACCGTGATCGTGGAGAAATCCACCGTACCGGTGGAAACCTGCGAGTGGATATACAAAACAGTAACGCGCCACAACAAAAAACACATCCCATTCGACGTAGCCTCAAACCCGGAATTTTTGCGTGAAGGCACCGCGGTGCGGGATTTTCTGAAACCAGACCGGGTTGTGCTGGGCTGCCCCTCCAGGCAGTGCGAACACGTAATGCGCAAGATCTATAAGGCTATGAAAGGCGCGCCGCTGCTGGTGACCGATGTGAAGAGCGCCGAACTCATAAAACACGCCTCAAACTCTTTCCTCTCCACAAAGATCTCTTTCATCAACGCCGTGGCCCAGGTCTGCGAAAAAACCGGCGCCGACGTGGAGATGGTGGCCAAAGGCATGGGGATGGACAAAAGGATAGGCATGAGCTTTCTGAAAGCCGGCATCGGCTTCGGCGGCTTCTGCTTCCCGAAGGATCTGGAAGCTTTTTACTGGCTCAGCCGCCGCAAAGGCTACAATTTCGAGCTTCTAAAAACGGTCAAAGACATCAATGAGCAGGCCAAGCTGTGGATGGTGAAACAGGTGCAGGACGAGCTTTGGAACCTTGAAGGAAAGACCGTGGCTATGCTCGGCCTGGCGTTTAAACCGGAGACGGACGACATGCGCTTCGCCCCCAGTATAGACATTGCCGCCGAGTTCAAACGGCTGGGGGCCAATGTACGCGGCTATGACCCGGTTTCCCAGGAGAACGCAAAAAGCGTCATCAAGAACATCTATTTCGCCAAGGACGCCTATGACTGCGTGGCAGGCGCCGACTGCGCGTGCCTGATCACCGAATGGGCGGAGTTCGGCAGACTGAACATGAAAAAGGTACTGGCCCACCTGAAGCATCCGATCCTGATAGACGGCCGCAACCTTTACAACCCCGCCAAAATGCGGGAACTCGGTTTTACCTACAAATCAGTCGGGCGCCATTAACCGTAACTCCGCAAGTTAAAGCTGCTTTTGTTGATAATGCCGGGGATACAATGCCTGCGCAACTTCCGAAAGGCTAAAGGATAAGACGGAATAAACCGCGGAACAAAAGGAACTTTTCCACCCTGATCCTTTATACCTCCCGGCCTTTACCTGAAAAATTCAATTGAATTTTTCCCTTCGCGGAGCTCAGGTGCGCTTCGCGCGGAATACACCCTAGAAAACCTGGCGTGCATTGCGCTTGGTTTTCGCCCCGCTGCTGCGGGGAATCCCGGCCGTCTGATGGCCATAGGCCCTTATACGGCACCTACGCAGGTATTGCTTTTTTTGTTCGCCTGATTTTCCAATGGAAACCAAGTTGAACTGCAGGATTCGGGTTAACATTTAGGAGATGATAAATGAGGATTCTCGTTACTGGCGCCGCCGGCTTCCTGGGCAGCCATCTTTCCAGACATCTGCTTGACAAAGGCCATTCGGTGGTGGGGCTGGACAATTTTATCACAGGCAACGTTGACAATATCCGGGACCTGTTCAAGAACGGCAGATTTGAATTCATCAATTACGACGTCACAAATTACCTGCACGTGCCGGGGAAACTGGACGCGGTTCTGCATTTCGCCAGCCCCGCCAGCCCCATTGACTATCTAAAATTCCCCATCCCCACGCTTAAAGTAGGCGCACTGGGCACCCATAAAGCGCTGGGACTGGCCAAAAACAAGAACGCCATCTTTATGATCGCCTCAACTTCCGAGGTGTACGGCGACCCGCTGATAAACCCCCAGCATGAGGGTTACTGGGGCAATGTGAACCCCATAGGCCCGCGCGGGGTTTACGACGAGGCCAAGCGCTTCGCCGAGGCACTGACCATGGCCTACCACCGCTACCACCATATGCAGGTGCGGATAGTCCGCATCTTCAATACTTACGGCCCCAATATGCGCCTGAAAGACGGGCGCGCGGTGCCGAACTTTATGGTGCAGGCGCTTAAAGGCAGACCGATAACGGTCTACGGAGACGGCCGGCAGACCCGCAGCCTCTGCTATGTCTCCGACCTGATAGACGGTATCTACCGCCTGCTGAAGAGCGGCATAAACGAGCCTGTCAACATCGGCAACCCGCGCGAGCTCACCTTGCTTGAACTGGCCGAAATGGTGAAGACCGCCGCCGGCAGCGGATCAAAAATAATATTCAAGCCTCTGCCTGAGGACGACCCCAAAGTGCGAAGGCCCGACATCACCCGCGCCCGCAGGGAACTGAAGTGGCGGCCGAGGATCTCCCTTGAAGACGGCCTTAAGAAAACCGTGGCCCACTTCAAATCCCGCATTTAAACACCACTACAATAAAAAAACTGGGGCCGGCATAGCAGCCGGCCCCCGTTAAACTTGTTTCAATCCGCTATTAAGGCTGAGCTATCCAATTGATCAGTTCATCCCAGTTCGAATAAACCGCCCACTGAAGCTCGTTATATGCGGCGGGCGCGGCAACGCCGGGCAAATAAACGGCTATGCCGCTGGAATTACTGTAATCAGCGGGAGGCGCGAACCAGCCGCCGCCGGCGCCGTTAGTCGTCTTGTTGCGCAATACCAGGGAGGTCGTTATGTATTGCATAAGAGCTTCGCCTTTAGCTTTAACATCCGCGTCCTTGGTACCCGCGGTTACCAGCTTGGCGAAGTGATACAAGTCCTTGTTCTCCGGATAAGCGTAAGCCTGGGCGCCTTTCATGGCGGTTTTGGCAAGGTCCTTTTCACCGGCCTTGGTGATCGCGTAGGCGAAGTCGTTGGCCGCTGAAAGGAAGCCGGGAACGGCGGACGACTTGATCAGGCTCTGGGTGGAACCCTGTTTAAGGGAGGCATAGTGTTTTGCATAGGCGTCCACCGCGACCTTTCCGAACGCCTCGGCATCCATGGCCGGCTTCGCGATAAGCGGAGCCAGGAGATCGTTGTACGTATAACCGTCCCCCGGCTCGGTCTCTTCGGACCCCACTATATAAGAAACATAATCTTTGATCTCATAAACCACTTCGGCCATCTGCATAAGGCAGGCATCCGAACCGTACAGATCCACGCCGCCCATTTCCTTAAGCAGGGCTCCCATCTGGGGAGTAGTTATATGGTTTTTGCTCTCGTCGTCATACGAAATGCCTTTCACACCCGAGGCGGCTTCAGCGCTCTTGATCCAGCCGGCGCCATGGTTCCAGATGATAAGCATGGTTTTCTTGGCGGGATATTTAACTTTGGCCCATTTACCAAAAGCGGAGATATTATTATAATCGCCCATGTCCGTCTTGCCCAGGTTCTGCACCACGCGTGAGCTTATTTTGGCGGTATCCGTGTCTTTGGTTATCAGATAGCGGCGGGTTCCTGTCCAGTCCCCGTTAGAGGAGTCAAAACCCGCCATGCGGCCGATTTCAACCACCACATTAACCTTACCAGAGGACCCCACCATCTCCATCTCGTTCACATCCTTGAGGGCGAATTTCTCCAAGTTGTTCTTACCATTGATGTAGACCATGATGGTCCATTCTTTGACCCTGGAAACTTTCTTGGCCGCTTCCTGAACTGAGAAAACCGGGGCGGCCAATTCGATACTTTTGATCTCTTCGTTAAGATCGTTGGCTTTGGGGTTATCGAAGTTTACCGCCGCCACGGATAAAGAGGCAAGGGAAGCAAGGGCGACCACGGAAACCGAGAGTTTCTTAAACATATTCACGACCCTCCTGTATAGACTGGATGTAAGCCCCGTTAGAACGCCGGCAACCGTCACTTCGCTATTTCAGCCGGGGATATTAAACAACCGCATGTTTTGTCTCCCCCCGATTTCCGCCGGAGGGTTCCTCTAATGGGGCAAAACCACGCCTATAGTTTACTCCTATTACCCATGCCGGACAAGAGACGAAGGTCCCACGTCCGGCTGGGCCAAAGGACCCCGTACAATAACGCCACCGATTCACAAAGGCGCCATAATGAAGAAGGCCGGCGGTTAAGCCGGCCCTCTCCTTTGGTACTGCCATACTAAGAATTACTGTTACTTATTTGCTGTACCAGCCTATAAACTCGTCCCATTGAGAGGCCTTGGCCCAGGCCAGCTCGTTATAAGAAGCGTTGGTATAGCTGGGCATATATATCGCCAGACCCTTGGAGTTGCTGTAGTTGCTGTTCACGCGGTTGTGAAGGATCAGCGTGCCGGTCAGGTAGCTCTGCAGGGCCTTTGCCGCAGCCTTCACATTCGCATCCTTGGTGGAAGCGGAGTAGAGGCTGAGGAAGTGCCACAGGTCTTTGTTTTCGGGGTAGGCATAAGCCTGCGCGCCGCGCATGGCGGTCTTAATCAGGGCTTTATCGCTGGTGGCCATGGCGGCCTTCACGAAGTTGTTGAGAGGGGCGATCAAGCCGTTCATGGCGGAGGCCAGGACGAGGCTCTGTGTATGGTTCTCGGTGCCGTAATGATCTGAGTAGGCGTCCACGGTCAATTTGCCGAGTTCGGCGCCGGTCATAGTGGGTTTGGCCGCGAGGGGGCCGAGCAGCAGGTTATAGGTATAACCGTCCCCGGGCTCGGTCTCTTCGGAACCCACTATATAGTCAGCATAGTCTTTGATCTCATAGTTAACCTCGGGCATCTGCATCAGGCAGGCGTCCGAGCCGTACACGTCCACCTTGCCGATGGCTTTCATGGCCATACCCAGCTGGGGGGTGGTCATGTGGTTGCCGGTCTCGTCGTCGTAGGAAATCCCCTTGATATCGCCATTGGGGGTTTTAATCCAGCCGGCGCCATGATTCCAGACTATGAGCATGTATTTCTTGGCGGGGTAAGCGGTCTTGGCCCAGTTGGCGAACTCTATAAGGTGTTTATAGTCGCCCATGTCCACCTTGCCCAGGTCTTTAACCACGGGAGAGGTGATCTTATTCACGTTGCTGTCTTTCTTCACCAGGTAGCGGCGGGCGGTCTTCCAGTCGCCGTCGGAGGAAGCATAACCGGCTATGCGTCCCACTTCGGTGACAACATTGACCTGATCGGAGGAGCCGATCATTTCCATCTCGTTCATATCCTTAAGGGCATACTCTTCCAGATTGTTCTTGCCGTTAATGAAAACCATAACGGTCCATTCCTTGATCTTGGAAGCTTTCGCGTCCAATTCAGGAGCTGCTTCAGGCACGCTTAGTTCAAGGTTGGATATTTCCTGCTGTATGCTGGTATTCTTTGGGGTGTCAAAAGAAATCTCTGCTGACACTAGGGTGGAGACTGCGGTGATTATCGCAAACACTGCGGCTGCTTTCCTTAACATTATTCCTCCTGCACTGCGGTTTGGTCTGAACGCGCTGGGCTCGTTTTACAGTTTAACACTTCTTTGACCATAATCAAGGACAAAGGACCTAGCCCGATAATAGTCCTTAGGCCTATTGATTTTTGGGCCCAAAGGCCTATAGCCACGTCAACCCCCATTGGGAAGACATGTACAAATAGAACGCTTTTTAAAAATAGGCGGGGGGTGACGGACAAGAGCTTGAGACTAAAGGGCCTATGCTATAGGCCTTATGGGCTCGACTGGCAATGCCTTGCCTCAGGGCGTATCTTTCAAATTTTGCGGCGGGGCAGGATCATGCTGGCCTCAAAAGCTTATCCACTTTCCTCAACAACGCATCCGGACTGAACGGCTTCTGCAGATAAGCCGCCTTTGAGCCTAGTAATTTTTCAAGCTCATCTTCCTTATCCATATAGCCGGACATACATAAGATTTTCATATCTGGATACTTTGCGGAGACTTCTCCGGACAGTTTCAGCCCGTCCATCTCCGGCATCGCCAGATCGGTGATCATAAGCGCCGGAAGCTCCAGGCTCTCAGAGAGAAAAGCGAGCGCCTGCCTGGCGTCGGCGGCCTCAGTGACGGCGTAACCGGACGCGGCCAACACCCTCTTTGTGATCCTGCGCATGGATTCATCATCCTCCACCACCAGAATGCGGCCTTTTCCGGCGGCCAATACCGCGGCCGGACCCGCTTTCTCCTCGGCCTCAACCACGCCGCCCTTGATAAGAGGCAGATATATCTTAAAAACAGACCCCGTTCCCGGCTCGCTTTCCACCTGGATCTCGCCTCCGCTCTGCTTAACTATCCCGTAAGATGTTGAAAGGCCGAGACCCAGACCGTTTTCCGCTCCGAATTTTTTTGTGGTAAAGAAAGGCTCGAATATCCTCGCTTTTACAGCCTTGTCCATGCCGCAGCCGGTGTCTTTAACGCCCAGCACAACGTAACTTCCGGTTGGGATTTCGCCCCCATCGCACTCGGCCGGCGCGGAGAGCTCCAGACCGGAGGTCTCGATAACGATATCTCCGCCCTGCGGCATAGCATCCCGGGCATTCAGCACAAGGTTAAGTATCACCTGGTCCATCTGTCCGGGATCAACCTTTACCGGACCTATATCCGGAGCCAGCGCGAAAACAAGACGAACACGTTCGCCTATAACCCTGCGCAGCATGGCGCCTATATTATTCACCCGGTCGTTCAGATTTATGATCCGGGGCGCCATAACCTGCTTGCGGCTGAAGGCCAGAAGCTGGCGCACAAGGCTCGCGGCCCGCTCCGCGGCCTTGATTATCTCTCCGACATCCTCCCGCCTTGAATCCCCGGGAGTAAAACTTTTTTGCAGCAGGCCGGCATAGCCGATAACCGGGCCAAGCAGATTGTTCAGGTCATGCGCGACGCCGCCCGACAACTGGCGTATAGATTCAAGCTTCTGCGTCTGACGCAGACATTCCTCGCTCCCACGCAGAGCCTCTTCAGCCCGGATGCGCGCGCTGATATCCCTTAACGAACCTTCGATGCCGGCGGGGCTTCCCTTCTGATCAAAAAAAACCCGCGCATTCACCGAAACATAAACCGGCCTGCCCCCCTTAACCTTAAGACGCAGCTCATAATCAATAATTTCGCCGGCCTTTTGAAAGACGCACATAAGTTTCGCGCTGTCTTCCCGATCCACGTACATCTCCGCCACCAGTCTGCCGATCAATTCCTCCCTGGTGTAACCGGATTGTTTTTGTATCGAAGGGCTTATTTCAATTATGCGGCCGTTCATATCTGTCTGATAGAAAACATCCTGAAGATTTTCAAAGATCCGCTTATATTTAAACTCGCTTTGCCTGAGCGCCTGCTCGCTCCGCTTTACGCCGGAAATATCGGTCGCTATCCCGTCTATAATGACCTCGTTCCCGAGCAGATGCATCCCCACAGATCTGTCACGGAACCATTGCCAATCTCCGGTACGGCTCTTTATCCGGTATTCCAGATCAAAGCCCCTGTCTTTGGAGAACCCGCTTATCGCCTGCGCGACGCGGGACTTATCTTCCGGGTGAACGCTGCTGTCCCACAAGAAAGGGTTTTTAAGGAGAAAATCACAGGAGTAGCCAAGGACGGCCTCCACACTTGAAGAATAATAAACCCTTCCCCTCTTGGTTGAATAAGAATAAATTATATCCGGTATATTTTCCACAAGCCGCCGGTACATCCCTTCGCTCTCAGCCAGGCGCTTCACTGTATCGGCCAACTCCTGTTCCTTGACCAGAAGCTTGCGGGAGAGGACTCGCAGATAGTCATGGTCCACTTCCGCCCCGGCTGCAGGCGCTTGCGCGGGCAATGCGGACTTCGCTTTATCGGCTTTTACAAGCTCCTCCTTGATCGCGGCCAGAAGAACGTTTATATCCGCCGGCTTGGCGAGGAACCTGACGGCGCCCATACCGAGAGCCAGTTCTTCCTCGTCTTTTTCGGATTTTGTTCCGGTATACAGGATAACGGGAATTTTTTTAAGCCTTTCATCCGCTTTTATCTTACGGCAAAAAATGAACCCGTCCATTTCAGGCATCATAATATCCGAAACGATCAGGTCCGGCGGAGAAATCCTGGCTTTTTCCAGAGCATCACGGCCGTTTCCGGAGGACTCGACTAGATATCCGCGTTTTTCCAACAGTTGTTCCATGAGGGTTCTGATACTCTGATCATCTTCAACAATAAGTATTTTCATATTATTTCCTGAATACAATAGTTTTTGGACTTATGGCTGCGCCGCATATGGCCAGCGGCGGCCACGGACACGCCCACATTCCGCGGCGGTTTCTCCCGCGTCAGACGGATCGTACGGCCGCCACCCCCGGAAGATATATCGTGAAAACCGACCCTGTTCCCTGCTCGCTCCAAACCTCCAGCCACCCATTATGCCGGTTGACTATCCCGTAAACCGCGGCAAGGCCCAATCCCTTGCCCTTGCCCTTGGGTTTAGTGGTGAAATAAGGTTCAAAAAGACGGCCCAGCGTATCCGCGCTCATGCCGGCGCCGGGATCGCTGACCGAGATCCTGACGAATTGCGTACCGGGTTCCACCGGCCGCGGGCATTTCGGCATAGAGCGGCCCAGGTCCGCGTTCTCTATAGACACCTTTATCCGCCCGCCTCCGGACATAGCATCCCCGGAGTTTACCAACAAATTGATGAGCGCCTGCTCAAGCCGGCAAGCGTCGGCTGGAAAGGGTCTAAGGTCCGGGGCGGCGAAGATCTCAAGAACCACATCCTCCCCGATGAGCCTCTTAACATTACTCACAAGCTTCGCGATAAATTCATTCACATCAATGATCGCGGTCCGTACCCCTTTCCCGCAGCTGAACATGGCGAGCTGTTTGGTGAGCGCGGCAGCGCGCTGCTCCGCCCGGAGTATTTCCTCAACGTCGGGCCTGACAGGATCGCCCGCGGACATGGCTTTCAGGATAAAAACAGCGTAGCCTTCTATGACACCCAGGATATTGTTCAAATCATGGGCTATGCCGCCTGCCAGCCGCTCAAGCGCGTCCATCTTCTGCGTCTGGTAACGCCGCTTCTCAAGTTCATTTTCCATTAATCAGCCCCCGCCTTTCAAACCGGATTTTCGCATTTCCCGCCAGACTTTCGTCCTCTGATTTAATATATAATATAATTCCGGGGTTAGGATAGAAGATTATGGCAAAGATACTTATCATAGACGACGACGCGATCGTACGCGACGCGCTCATGGTGTTTCTAACACGTTCCGGTCATAGTGTGGAGATCGCGGCCGACGGCGTCAACGGCTTGATCGTCTTTAAGAACTGCCTGCCCGATCTTGTAATTCTGGACAGGGATTTGCCGGGGTTAAGCGGCTCGGAGGTCATGGACGGGATACTGGCAACCGGCCAAAAGACCCAGATAGTCATTTTAACCGGTTATGACAATATTGAGGACGCCGACCACTACCTCAACTCCGGCGCGACCGCCTTTCTTTCGAAAAGCGACGGCCTCTCAAATGTCCTTACGGAAATAGACCGGCTACTCGGCGCGGCACGCCAACAAGCCGCGGATCCGGGTTATGAACGCGCCCCCGCCGCGGAGCCTCCCGCGCCGGAGGCCGGCAGGATCCTGGTGGCGGATGATGATGAAAGCGTGCGCGCGATGCTAGGCCGTTTCCTCGTTTCACAAGGCTATGCCGTTTTTTCCGCGGCTGACGGAGATGCCGCCCTGGCCGCAGTAGAAAAACAAATCCCCGACATCGTCCTTCTTGATATCGCCATGCCGGCAAAAGACGGAGTAATGGTTTTGAAAGAGCTTTCTGAAAAAAGGCCGGACATAGGGATATTGATGATAACCGGGAACGAAGACGAAGAAACAGCCCGCGTATGCCTCAGGAACGGCGCTTTCGACTATATAACCAAACCCGTCAATCTGGATTCGCTTGCGACTATCGTTAAAGCCCGCCTTTTAGTCCAACAACAAAAAAACACATGATGCGATATATGAGCGTTTTCTCGGGCGCGTTTAGCCGGGGGCGGGTCACTAATTTTTCAAGGAATTACTATGACGTGATCTTTTCCGTCTTCATGGTGGCCATAGCTTATTTTTACCGGAATAATTACCGCATAGTCTATCCGACCATCCTTTATTTCTTCCTGCTACTGATGGCGTCCAATGTCGTCTTCAATCAGCTGCTGCGCACACGCGTTTCGGTCAGCCTTTGGGCGATAGACTTTATTCTGCTGTTCAATCTCTGGGTGATAACCGGGGTGCTCTATTACTCAGGCGGCGGGGAGTCTTATTTCTGGGTGCTGTATCTTCTGCCGATCTTCGCCGCGGCCATGCTGGGGAGCTTGAAGGATGTGGCCGGGGTGGTGTTCCTGTGCGCGCTTGCGGCGACGCTGTTCTCATGGCCGCTGCATCCGGCGGATCTGGTGGAGGTCATGAGTTTGCTGGTCAAACTTTCAGTGTTCATCCTGTCGGCCGCGGCGGTCTACCGCACCGCGGAAGCGAAGAAAAAAGTGGAAACCGTACTGATCTCGAAACGCCGGGAAGTAGAAGCAATGACCCGGGAACTTATAACAAAAGACACGGAACTGGCGCAGACGGCCTCCGCCGGAGAGGTCGGTCAGCTAGTGAGCGGCGTCATGCACGACCTCGGCAATTCGGTCTCCGTAATACTTTTAAGCGCCCAGATAGCCTGCGAAGAAGAGAGCGTGGATAAAAAAGACCTGGAACGCATAATCAAAGCCGCCCAATTCTCAAAGAACGTCATCTCCAATGCGCTCGGCATCGTGCGCGGCCAGGAGTATATCTTCAAGCCGGGAGACCTACGCGAACCGCTGGAAAACGCCGTCCATTTAGTGGATTACGCAGCCAAGAAAAAAAGCGTGACCATAAAAGTTGAACTTTCACCGGATCTGCCGCCGATTAATATGAGCAAAGTGCACATGGAGCGCCTGTTTGTAAACACCCTCTCTAATTCCCTCTCCTTCGTCCCGCAGAAAGGAGAGGTAACGGTGAAAGCGGCCCGCACCGAAAGCGGCATAACGATCGACATTTCGGATAACGGCCCCGGCTTTCCGGAATCTATGCTTAAAGACGGGATAAAGGCTTTCAGAACCACCAGAAAAGAGACGGGCGGAACCGGCCTGGGCCTGTATGTTTGTTCGCAGATAGTTGAAAAACACGGCGGCAGCCTTACCATTTCCAACGTCCCTTCCGGAGGCTCCATTGTTAAAGTAAATCTGCCGCTCGGTTAACCCCGATCCTGCTGATGGAAGCGGCTTACATTGATAGATAAGGTGGATGGGAATATGCGGGATGCCCCGCGGAAAGCGCCCTCGCTATGCAAGGGGAAAGTTTAAAGGCTATGGAAAAGTGCCGCATCAAGGCCTATGGCTTACGGACAGCAGACTGTTAACTCCGGCCAGACACGGAGTAAAGAAAGAGGGATGAGAAAATTTAAAATTCCTTATAAACTTCCTTCCTTAATGTTTGGAATAAACCTCGTTCAGCGTGTAAAACAACTCCGCCATATTGAAAGGCTTGGGCAGAAATGGAACGCCTGATTCTTTGATTTTTTTAAGAAGCTCGGAATTGAGCAGATTCCCGGTGGTGAAGACGAAGCCCGCCGTAGAATTCATTTCCAGCATCTTTTCTCTTACCAAAAACCCCTTGGCCGGTCCCATCTCCACGTCGCAGATCACTATATCATATTCCCCTTTTTTCAATTCCTCAACCGCCTCAAGGGCGGAAGACGCGGTATGGACTATCTGACCTTCGGCCTCAAGCATCCGCTTCATCATTCCAAGAAAATCAGGCTCATCGTCAACAACCAGCACCCTTTTTCCGGGAGAAGGTTTACAGGCCGTTTCGCCCTCACCGGCCGCCTCTTCCCCGATCATTTTGACTATCGGGAGCTCAAGAGTGAAGATGGCGCCCGCCCCCGGAGCGCTGGCGCAGGTTAAACAGGCGCCATGCTCCGCCGCTATGCGCAGGCAGATCGGCAGCCCCAGGCCGGTTCCCTGCCCCTCCTTTTTAGTTGTGAAAAAGGGGTCGAAGATGCTGGACTGTATCTCTTCCGGGATTCCGGGGCCGTTATCGAAGACCGAAATAAAAACCGAATTTACGCGGTGAAAGATCTTGATCTCTATTTTTTTCTCTCCCTCTTTATGCGAAAGAGCGTCGCAGGCGTTCTGTATCAAGTTGACCAGGATCTGTTCTATCTGATGAAAATCCGCCATGACCGGGGGGATATGCCCGCTTTCCATCTGCGTTATGGCGATATTCTCCGTTTTTCTGAGTTTGTAAGCCATAAGGCCTATTGAACTCCTGACTATCTGCGAAATAGAAACGACCTGCTTTTTCTTGCGGCTTTCCCTCACAAAGGCGAGCAGATTGGCCACTATTTTTCCGCACCGGATGGCGCTTTCATATATGTCCGCCATATCCTCGGCGGGAACGCAGACCGGATCCGTTTGCGTTTTATGCAAAAGTTCGGAATAACCTATTATGACGGCGAGGGGATTATTAAGTTCATGAGCCACGCCCGATATTAATTGACCCACAGCGGATAGCTTTTCCGCCTGTATAAGCTGGGCCTGCAGCTTACGCTGCTCGGAGGTATCCCGTATCACGACCGTCCACTCCTTTCCCGAACTTTTACCGTTCCCTGAACCCGCCCATGTCACATCAAGCTCCAGCTTTTTACCCAGGGACGTGATCCCCGGAACGCAACTGCCGACAAAAAAACCTTTTTTTCTCACTTCCCGCATAACGGCTTCAAAAGCCCCGAGTTCGAACAGTTTCGCCACAGGCCGGCCGATTATATCTTCGGAAGAATAGCCGAAAAGAGCCCGCGCGCCCTTGTTCCACACGGTGATCCGCAAGGAAGCGTCAAGCCCGGCTATAGCATCCGGAGTATTATCCAGAACGGTCCGGTAACGCTCCTCCGATAGCCTGACATCCGTTACCAGGTTCGCGTTTTCAAGGGCTAGAGCGGTGAAATTACAGAACAGCATAAGTTTGTTCATCTGGGCATATGTTATTTGCTTGCCGGAATAATAATTATCAACGCCCATAACTCCAAGAACTTTCTGCTCGGTCATCACAGGCACAAGGCAGAAGGCTTTTGTGGCCACCTCGTCTATGAACCGTTTATTAACACGCGGATCTTCAAGGGGGTTCTCCACTATCACCGCTTTCTTAGTGCGCGCCACTTCCGCCAGAATATCGCCGCTGTCCAGAGGGACCCTTCTTTCCTGCATTTTTTCTTTTGTAAACCCGACATCCCGCGTGGAATGAACATGCCGGCCCACTATATGCGTTCTTTCCCGGTTGATCAGATAAAGCGTGCCTCTTTCAAAACCCAGCCCGGCCACCGCCGCCTCCAGGCAGATCCCGCAGATATGGTCCGCATCGAGCTTTTCGATAACCGCCACGCTCATGCCCTGCAAAACCAAAAGCTCCTTTACCCGGGACTCAAGTTCTTTTCTCCTTTCGATGAGCTGGCCCGCCATGTAGTTAAATGAGCTCGCGAGAACCCCTATTTCGTCATGATCGGTGATCTCCACCTTTTCAAACACCTGGTTTTTGGCAAGCCGCTGAGTGGCATCGACAAGTTTTTTAATGGGACGGGTCATTCCTTTTATAGTCAAATATATAAAAAGCGCCACCAGCGCGCCGCAGACAGTGACAAGAAAAACGGTAAATCTGCTTATTGTTCTGAGCGGAGTCTGAAAGTCGCTCAAGGGCGCCACTACCATAACCCGCAGATCGGTGCCTTCTATGGGCACGTTTGAAGTAAAATCGGAAGGAGAAAAGGGCTTCTTTTCAAGAATATCTGTCCCCGCAAGAACCGGGTTTTGCTGAGAATCCGTTATAAAGGTTTTTCCCGTGCTCCCGACCTGCAGGCGGTTCAAAATATCCTGCAGCGGTTTTAAGCCGGCTTCCAGAACTATCGTTCCCCGGAAATTACCAGCGGCGTCGAAAACAGGCCTGGCATAAGTGATTTTTGCGCCATACAGCGGATCAACGGATATCGGAAATCTTGTTATTCCGGACTTTTTATCAGCGAACGTCTTGTTTAAAATTTCATCCGATCTATAAAGATGCCCGGCCGCCATGATCTTTGAATCCTCTATCCCGCATACTTCGCGCCTTTTCGGATCGACATAAGTTATGCGGATGTAAACCCCGGCCCTCTGGGCGAATTTAAGAAAATACCGTTCAAGCTCCTGGCGATATTGTTCGGCCTCTTCCGTGAGGCCGTAATCGGCGTTATTGTAATAATCGGCGAGGAGAGACGTTTCCGAAAGGGTTTCCAGATCGTTCTGCCTTTGTTTGAAAAAATTTGAAACGCTGGAAGATACTCCCTGGCTGAAAATCCTGATCTCATTCCCCACGCTTCTTATGATATGGATTTTGGTCACATAAAACGCGGAGACGCCAAGCAGTATTATTCCGGCCAGCGAGATAGGGATCACGCCCAGCATAAACCGCTGGGCCAGGTTTGTTATTCTGGGAATTTTGATTTTCATTTTCCGCTTGCGGTTCCGTGAAATTTATTTTTCATAAGCCCGTCCACCGACGCATCCTTTGCGCCCGGCAGCCCATCAGACGGCCAAAATAAAAAATACGGAATAGGCCGAAGCCAGATAAACGAATATTGCGACAAGGATCCAGTAACTGGCGCGTCCCAGCCAGCCTCCCGGCCAGATCTTCGGGTAAATAAAAATCTGCAGCGATAAGCGATATGTCCATAATGCCGCCAGGAACGCGTCTACTCCGGCAGCCAGCCTGCCGCCGGCCGCTAATTCGGAAGAGGTTGCCATCACCATAATACCCGTGCCCAGTATTATATACGTAATGCTGCTGCCCAGAGCCAAAAAGATATGCCGGTTGATAGGCAGAAGTTTAGCCAGATCCTCCCTCCAGCTCAACATCTTCGGGGCGAACATGAGGGCCGGTACCTGGCAAAAATGCACTAATCCGGTAAAAAAGATAAGATTTTTAAATGTAACAAACGTCATCAATGTCGCGATCATGGTTTCACCTCAGCTTTATAAAATAAGGCTGCCGGGAGCCTGTCTTTCGGGCACATAGACCCGTTCAATTGTATGGTCGTAAACCACATCCAGGAACATGGAATGCGGAGGCTAGGAGCCTGTCCGACATAAGGCTTTCATGACGAAATTGCCGATTTTGAAGCCGAGCCGAAGCAACGCGAAACGAGCAGGCTCCAATGAACCTGTAAGTTGA
>MGVA01000012.1 GCA_001800245.1 Elusimicrobia bacterium RIFOXYA12_FULL_51_18
CCCTCCTTGTGGAGCACCGGGCGCCACTTTATAAAGCCCGGCGGTAATCCGCCCCGCGCATCTGTTAAGCGCGGGGTGCGACAGAGAGGAGCGAGCACATGATTGAGCTATACAGGCCGATAAAAGAAAGATTCGGAGCGGATTGTCTGTTTGACCGGCCCGCTTCCGATTTTACCACTTACAGGGCGGGCGGGCCGATGGATGTGGTGGTGAAGCCGGCTTCCAGGGAGGATCTGGCCTGGTTGACCGCTTTTTGCCTGAACAACGCCATCGCGTACCTGACGCTCGGCGCGGGCTCTAATATCCTGGTAAGCGATAAAGGCCTTAAGGGCGTATGTGCGCTTACGCTGAAGCTCGATAAGATCGTAATCGCAGGCGGTGCGCTTACCGCCGAAGCCGGCGCTTTGTGGGACAATGTAGTCAAAGCCGCCGTAGAGGCGGGGCTGGCCGGCCTTGAGAAAACATCGGGGATCCCCGGGACCGTGGGGGGGGCCGTGTTCATGAACGCGGGGGCGTTCGGGCAGGAGACTTTTGACTGCATTGAGAGTTTGGAGGTAATGAACCGTTCAGGCTCGGCGCTGGTTCTGAAAAAATCCGATGTCAGTTACGCTTACCGCAAAGTGGAAGGGCTTGAGGGGCTGACGATCTTAAGCGCGGTTTTCCGGCTTCCGGCCGGGGACGGTAAGGCGTTGGCGGCGGATCGGGCCTGCGTTCTGGGCAAACGGGCCGAGAAACAGCCGCTGGATTTACCTTCGGCTGGAAGCGTGTTTAAACGCCCGTCTGGTGATTTCGCTTCGCGGCTTATAGATGAGGCGGGATTAAAGGGGTTGCGGGTAGGGGATGCCAGGGTGTCGGAAAAGCACGCCGGATTTATTGTTAACGGGGGCAAGGCCACGGCTTCCGATATTTATGGGCTCATAAAAAAAGTCCGGGCCGAAGTAAAAGCGAAAACCGGAGTAGTTCTTGAACTGGAACAGATATTGCTCGGAGAATTTGAATAAGCATCTATTGCCTGTGATGCGGAATAGCCACGAAGCACGATTTTACAGGTTACGTAAATAAAATATAATGATAACCGGGCGGAATTTGTTTATTCAGGAGGAATCCGGAGTGATTACTAACGGCAGTTTAAAAGAAGCCTGAAGATAATGAAAAAAACGCTTTCGATGTTTGCCTGTATGCCGACCGGGTTGATGCGGGGCTTTCCTGTACTCTTCCTCGGTTTTTTATTTCCCGGACTTTCCTGGGGCGTGCCGGCCAATCCTAAAAAGGTCGAATTGTTGCAGCCTGACGGAGTCAAGATAACGGTTTCCCTCAAGGGCGACGAATATTATCATTGGAACGAGGATGAGAACGGTTATACCGTCCTGAAAGACAGCCATACCATGAATTGGGTTTACGCTGAACAGAATGCCGACGGATCTTTGAATACCGGTAAGTACAAGGTCGGCTCTTATGACCCCGGGAAGCTGGGTCTCGAAAAACATATTAGAGATAAAGGGCGAATAAAATATGCGAAGAATATGCGGAATAAAAGATATTTTTCCGCCTTTCAATCCGGAGCCGTGCCGCCCGCCAAGACACCCATACTGACCGGCACCATGAAGAATCTGGTCATACTGGCCAGGTTTTCCGATCAGACCACCACATATTCCCAAGCGCAATTAAGCAGTCTGTTCAATGATACCGGATATGTTACCGATGGGGCCGTAGGTTCGGTAAAAGATTTTTATCACGAGATTTCTTATAACAAGCTTACCATGGAGTCCACCGTAAGCCAGTGGGTCACGCTTCCGAATACTATCGCGTATTACGGCGCGAATGGCGACGCTAACGCCCAGCAAATGATTTCAGACGCCATCAACGCGCTGGATACCGCCGGCTTCGATTTCTCCACGATGGACGGAAATGGCGACGGCTGGGTTGATGGGCTTGATATAATACACTCCGGCCGGGGCGAGGAATACGGCGGCAATAATCCGGATTATATATGGTCCCACATGTGGGACCTCACCGCTCCCGTGACAAAGGACGGCGTACAGATGCAGCTCTACCACACCGAACCCGAAGTGCGGGGGTGGGATACCGATCTGTCCTCCTCTATAACGCGCATCGGGGTTATCTGCCATGAAACCGGCCATTTTCTGGGTCTTCCGGACCTTTATGACTACGGTTACGACAGCCAGGGGGCCGGAGATTTATGCTTAATGGCCGGAGGCTCGTGGAACGGTGATTCAGGTTCTTCTCCGGCGCATATGAGCGCGTGGTGTAAGAAAACGCTAGGCTGGGCCGCGCCCACGCAACTGGTCATGTCCGGTAATTATTCACTGGCCAGGGTGGAGGATGATGCTAACGCGATGTACCTTTTGAGAGGCGCCGGGTTCGCGGCCACCGAGTATTTTCTCATGGAAAATAAACAGGGATATGGTTTCGATGCGTCTCTTCCCGGGGCTATACGGGGCATACTGATATGGCACGTGGATGAGACGCAGACCGACAATAATGATCAGACGCACTACCTGGTGGACCTGGAGGAGGCCGGTGGAATACAAAATCTGGAAAATAATACGAGTGCGGGTAACGACGCCGATTACTATCGCCTCGGTAATAATACCGTTTTTGATGACACCACCACTCCTAACAGTTTGAGCTATTCGGGAAAACCTCTTGGTATGACGGTGCAGGATATCACGGCAAGCGGCAATAGCATGAGGTTTTATTTAAGGGGCGTAGATCCGGCCTTGCCCCCGATGACAGTTTATCCCCAGCCCTGGAAGCCCGGCTCCGGTGGTTCCCATGACGCGGCCGGGATAATCTTCGCAAATCTTCCGGATGAGGCCACGGTGAGGATCTATACCATCGCGGGCGAGTTGGTGCGCGAATTTGCGGTGGTCAGAGCCGACCTGAACGTTAAAGTCTGGGATGGAAAGAATACCGCCGGCAAGAACGCCGCGAGCGGAGTGTATTTCGCCAATGTGAAGATTTCTTCCAGCAATATGAAAATTCTGAAGATCGCTATAGAACGATGAAGATAAAATTTATCCCGTCGGCTGCGGCGTTGTTGATCTTGCCCTTTTCCTGCGCGGCTGCTGCATCTGGCGGAAATTCAACCGGGCAGATCCTTAAACTCGGAGTCGGGGCCAGGAACGCCGCGCTTGGAGATTCGGGCGCCGCTGACAGCGGGGATTCTTCGGCTATATTCTGGAATCCGGCCGGGTTAGGTTTTGTGAAACGCTGCTCTGTGTCCACAAGCTATAGCAGCTTGTTTGAATCCGTCTCCCATGGCGCCGCTTCCGCTGCCTGCCCGGTTAACAGCCTGGGCGCGGTCGCTGTAGGGGGACAGTTTCTGAATTACGGCAAGCTGGATTCCCGCGATAACACGGGCGCGTTAGACGGGGAGTTTACGCCTTCGGATAAAGTGTTTTCCGCGTCCTGGGGATTTGGCGTTGGGAAAATCGCGGCGTTCGGGGTTACGGCTAAGAAGCTTTACGTCAAGATAGACGAGCATGCCTCGGCTAACGCGGCCGATATTGGGCTTATGTTGCGCTTCTCCGCGATGACCGTCGGCGCCGCGCTGAAAAATACCAGGGGGAAACTGAAGCTTGGCGAGGTGTCGGAAAATCTGCCGAAAACGGCCACGATAGGCGCTAAAGCGGACCTGGATCCTATAACTATTATGGCTGACATGAACAGTTCCAAAGATGGCGGCTGGATTTCCAGCGGAGTAGAGTACTGTTTTTCTCCAAAAAGCGAGGGCTCTCCGGTTACGTTAAGGGCCGGCTATTCCACCCGCATGAAAACGAAAGGCAATAATTTAACGTTCGGCGCCGGTATAGCGGACAAGTCCTGGGCTTTGGACTACGCGCTTGTGCCCTACGGCGAACTCGGTCTTACTCACCACGTGTCCGTTGCTTATTTGTTCGGAAAAACCGTGCGCAAAACCAGCGTCAAGATCAAAGATAAAAGCGAACCCTTTCAAGACAGGCCCGGCTTGCCGTCCGACCATGTTATCCTTATCCCCACCGAGATGCTCCCACGGAACTATAAACCGTAATACGCATTTTTTTGCGGTACCGATGAACCGTACTTGAAAAAGAGATCCTAAAATGAAAACTTTTTTCTCAGCTCTGTTGTTCGCCATACCGCCATGCTTGTTTGCCGTCTCGCAAGGACAGGGGGCTGGGGAACTTCAAAAAGCCGACGCTCTTTTTGAAAAATCGCTTTACCAGGAGGCTCTCGCTCTCTATGATAAAACCGCGGGACTATCCGGTGAGGCCGCTCTTAAAGCCGGGTACCGCGCGGCGGAATGCGAAGGCCTCCTGTTCCGTTACGGAGAAGCGGCCGGGCGCTTCTCAGCTCTCAAACTCCCAAGCGATCCGCTTTGGCGCGGCAGATACCTCCTGCTTAAAGCGGAACTTGGCAGGCAGTTCCTGACGCAGTACGGCTATTCCCTGCCGGCCGATATCCAAAAAGGAACCACCGACGTCACAAAACTTACCGGGGAAGAGTGGCGCAGCCGCATAGAGGCGGATTATGACGCTCTCTGGGAACTTCGGGACGCCCTGGCCGGATCCGACATAAAAAATGAGGCCTATTTTGTAGATATCAAGGATGCCGCTCTTGATTACACCCCCACGCTTTGGGATTTCGCGGTGCTTCGCTGGGGGGATTATCTTTTGGATGGATCGGGCCACAGTGGGAACACGTTGCCGGACGCGATCAAGTTCGTAAACGAAAATTATAAAAGCGACTATAGTCAAGCCGCTTCCGCCGCGGAAAAAACGGCCGCCATTTACGAAGACGCCGCCGCCAGATCCGCCAAAGGCCGGAAATTTGCCTCCGAACAATGGCGCATAAAACGTCTTCTGATTCCCTTCGGCCACGGCGACAAGGTCGCTATCCGCGATATAGCCGAACTTAAGGATTTGGCCGTCATTATTCTGAAAAAATGGTCCAACGTTATGGGCGCGCCGTTCTCGCGCGCTTTGGCCGCGTACGAAGCCGCGTCCCTGCTGAATGAAAAGCAGGATTATAAAGGCGCGGTTGATTTGTGTAAAAAAGCGGAAGATCTGGCTCCCAGGACAAAACCCGGAGTGGAATGTTCAAAAATGCGGGCCCAGATAGAGATGCCGCAGCTGGAATTGTCCGCTAAATTCGCGCCCCCTCCCGGCAAACGGATACTGACCGTCAATGCTAGAAATCTTCCGGCCGTCTATTTCAGGGCTTATCGGACGGATCCCTCAGAGCTTTCCGCGCTGGGGCGTTACCCTGAAAACAGCTGGGGCAGGCTGCGCTATCTGCAGAATGAAACGGCGGAAGTGTTTCTCTCCAGAAAGGCCGATCTGGAGTGGGAATCAAAGATTGACTATACCGGTCCGTACAAATACGCCAACCGGGAGATAATATCTCCGGAACTTAAAAAAGGGATGTATGTGGTGATCGCTTCCGGAGATAAGGGGTTTGAGTCCGGCTCCTCGCTTTTGCGCGCCGTAACGGTGAATATCACGGACATCTTCCTGCTGGGCACATCCGGGATAAAAGGCGATCCCGAAGATTTCCTTTATGATCCCGCGGCGCCGGACCGCCGGACAAGCGCGGATATCTTCCATTTCTACACCCTAAACGCGCTCACGGGCCGCCCGGTGGCGGACGGAGTTATAGACGCATTTTACAACAGGGACTATGGTAATTGGGAAAGGACGACTCTAAGGAGCGGCGGGGACGGTTATACGTCTTTTTCTTCGCCCTTGAGCGTTACGTACCCTTCTCGCGAAAATTTTTCAATCGATCCGCTTTTCTCTTCCGGCGGAAGTTACGCGTATTGGAATAGTGCCCAGAGCGCTGGCCTTCATGTGCCGGAGCCGGTGGAACTGTTTGTCGAGACCGACAGGCCCATATACAGGCCGGGCCAGGAGGTGAAGTTTAAGGTCACGGCGCTTGTAAGGGAGCCGCGCGGGTATCGGGCCTATGACGGTAAAAGCAGCCTAAAGGTGTTGGCCAGGGATCACAACCGGCGGGAACTTTTTAATAAGAACCTGGCGTTCACCGGGCTGGGCAGTGCGGCCGGCTCTTTTAAGGTGCCCCAAGGCGGAATGCTCGGCCAATATTCGGTTTCGGCCCAACTAGCGGAGTATGGGCAGACTTTCAGACGCAGCGTTTACTTCGGAGTGGAAGAGTACAAACGGCCGGAATTTGAAGTAAAACTCGGCGCCGCGGCCGCCGCGTTTAAATACGGGGAAACAGCTAAGGTGGAAGGCGTAGCAAAATATTATTTCGGTTCCCCGGTTCCCGGCGCCCAGGTCGGTTACCGGGTAACGCGGACCCGTTATCTCCCGTGGTACGCCTGGTGGTGGGGCCGGCTTTACGAAGCGTCAGGTTCATCCGAGACGGCCGCGGGACAGGTTAAAACGGACGATGAGGGACAATTCTCTTTCACTTTTGTGCCCTCTCCTGAAAGTTCCGCTTACGCGGATTACCCTTCGTCTTTCCGGGTTGAGGTGGAGGCCCGTGATTCCGGAGGCCGCACCATCACGGATTCCCGCTCCTACAATGCCGGCTCAAAAGCCTATATGTTCGATGTTTTGCCCGAAGCCGGTTTCTTTATCTCGGATAAACCGGCTGTCTTCAAGGCCAGACTTATGGATTTGAACGACGAACAGGCGGCCGGAACCGGTTCTTACAGAGTTTTCAGGATAGATAAGGCGCCGGAGTTCCAGCAGGGCGAAAGCCAGTGGGGTTCCTTCGGTCATACCCCTTCTCTTGAGGAGGCGTTCAGCCGGGCGCCGGACGGGAAACTGGTCGCCGGCGGAACCATGGAATTTTCAAAAAGTTCACGGACAACCGTAAAACTGAATGCGCTTAAGGAAGGGGTTTACCGGCTGAGACTGAAGGCCAAAGATCCGTGGGGAGGAGAATCCGAAAGTTGGATTATACTAGTCTGCGCGAATCCAGGCCTTGATAAATCCGGGCTTGATCTTCCGCCGGTGGCTATTCTTGAACATAATTCCTACCAGCCCGGAGAAACGGCGCGGGTCCTTATAGGCGCCACGGCTCTTAAAGGCGTCAAGTATCTTGAAGTGCTGGCCGGAAATTTTCTGCTCTCCACTACAATGCTTCCCGCGGGAGGAGTTTCACTTGCCGAAATAAAAGTGCTGCGCGAATATCGGGGAGGCTTCGGCCTGCGCTGGTTCGGAGCGAGCGGCTTTAAAGTTTATTCCGCCATGGCCGAGGCGGCGGTACCGCTTAAGGACCGGGAGCTTTCCTTGAACCTGACTTACGACAAGGTTCTCAAGCCAGGCCAGAAGGCCTCATGGGCGCTAAAGGTTAATGATGCGGCCGGAAAACCTGTCAGCGGAGAAGGGACCGTTCGTATCTTTGACCGGTCACTTGAATATTATCAGAAGGACGCGGCTTTCTGGACGGAGTCGCTGTACCCGGAGCGCCGGTCTTCTTCCGACGGGCGCGGCTCGCTCTTCGCGCCATACGCCATAACCCTGCCTATAAAGACGGGGTTTATTAAGCGTATGTTCGATCTATTCAGCCTGGACGCAGAGGAAAAGCGTCTGCCGGCTTTTAGGATAAATTTCTCAAGGGGGTATGGCTTGCGTGGCGGGATGTTTAAATCAAAAGGGATGCGCATGATGATGGAGCAAACAATCGCTCCCATGGACGGCGCTGCGATGGCTCCCAGTGCCATGCGGGAAGAGCAAATGATGCCGCAACAGATGACGGCCGGCGCTTCAGTTGCGAAGTCCGCTAACGCTCCTGCCGCGCCCCCGGCCGAAGCTCAGGTCCGGGTCAGGAAAGATTTCTCTGAAACCGCATATTTTAATCCGCAACTTAAGGTGAAAAACGGGAGCGGGAAGTTCTCCTTTACCATGCCCGAGCGGCTTACGAGTTGGAAGATAAGTTCGTATATGATAACAGGGGATGTCAAACGGGGGAAAGTTTCCGGTGAAACGGTCACGAAAAAAGACCTGATGGTCCGGCTGGACATCCCGCGTTTCTTCAGGGAAGGGGATAGATCATTGTTCACGGCGGTTATAAGTAACGATAGCGGTGGCGACCTTTCAGGCGAAGTGGAGCTTTCCGTTACATGCGACGGTTCTCCGGCCGGGAATAAATTCTCGCTCAAGGACCTGTCAAAGCCTTTCACTGTAAAAGCTTCCGGTACGGTCCCGCTTTACTGGGATATAACGGCTCCGGAAGGGACCGCCGCCTACAAAGTCAGGGTCGTGGCCAGGGCCGGAGAATTGTCCGACGCCCAGGAGAACGATCTGCCGGTGCTCCCTTCGCGGGAACGCCTCATAGCTTCGGTGGCGGCCTCGCTGGACGGCAAGGTTTCAAAGGAACTGAAGCTTAAGGAGCTTGAGGACAAAGATGACACGCGTCTTGTGGAATCCATGCATCTGGAGGTCCAGCCCCAGCTTATTCTTACGGTTCTGAACAGTCTGCCTTTCCTGGTGCATTATCCATACGAGTGTACGGAACAGCTCTTGAACAGGTATGTGCCCCTGGCTATAACCAACAGTTTTTATAACAGTTATCCTGAACTCAGTAAGTCAGCGGCCAAGATCCCCAAACGCGATACCCTTACGCCGGCCTGGGAACGGGATAATCCGGTCAGGATGATGACGCTCATGGAAACCCCGTGGGAAGAGGCGTCAAAAGGCCAAAAGTCATATTGGCCGGCCATAGATATGCTGGATCCTAAAGTGGTCGCCGCCGGGCAAGAAGACGCCATAGAGAAGCTTAAGTCTTACCAGAACGGAGACGGCTCTTTTCCATGGTTTCCCGGCGGACATCCGGACCTGTATATGACGCTCTACGCGCTGGACAGTCTGGCTGAGGCCGCGCGTTACAACGTGTCTGTGCCGGAGAATATGGCCAGAAGAGCGTTGAAATATGTTTTCGCCGAGATCCCGCGCCACATGGCGCCTGATGAAAGTGAAACATCGCTTATGCTTTATGCCGCCTATGTGATCACCTCGTTCCCCGCAAACTGGCCGGAGCATAAGACCGCGCTTTCTTACGCCAAACTGTGGGCGGATTTTGCCGACAAATATTCCAATGCCATGACCGCTTTCGGCAAAGCCTATGCGGCGCATGTCTATCTGCGCTTGGGCGAGCGGGAAAAAGCCGAAAAGTATCTCTCGCGCGCCATGGACGGTTCCCGTGAGGACGATATCTCCGGGTTTTATTGGACGCCGGAAAAAATTTCCTGGCTGTGGTACAACGACACTGTGGAAAAGCACGCTTTTATTCTGAAAACCTTGCTGGCTTTCAGTCCCAAAGATGCCAGGATCTCCGGCATGGTGAAATGGCTATTGTTCAGCCGCAAGGCTGGGGAGTGGAAGTCCACTAAGGCGTCTGCGGCCGCTATTTATTCCCTGCTGGATGTGATGAGGTCTAAAGGCGCGCTTGAAAAGGATGAGACGTTCAATATAAAATGGGCGGAGATGTCGGATGCGGTCTCGCTCCAGCCTTTTGACTGGGTTTCCAAACCGCTGCGCTGGTCCAAGTACGCGCCCGGGATAACTGGGCGTGATGTCACAGCAACCATAGAAAAAACGGGTCCCGGCCTTGCTTTCGCCTCGCTTACGGGTATTTATACTACCGATAAGACGGCTGGAGAATCGCCTTCCGGCATGATGAATATTTCGCGCAATTATTTCCTGAGGGAGAAGGAGAGGGATAACTATGTGCTGAAGCCTCTCGCCGCGGGGGATACTGTGCCTGTGGGCGGCCAGATAGAGGTCCAACTGACGATAACGAACAGGAGCCAGTTCGAGTATGTTCACATCAAGGACCCGCGAGGGGCCGGTTTTGAGGCGGAGGAGTTGCTGAGCGGATGGAAATGGGACAAGTTATCTCGCTACGAGGAGCCCAGGGATTCTTTGACTAATTTTTTCGTGGATCGGTTGCCGCACGGTGAATACGTTCTGAAGTATCGGGTGAAGCCTACTACGCCGGGGACCTACAGGATCGGCTCCGCGGTGATGCAGTCCATGTACGCTCCCGAATTCGCCGCACATTCGGCGGGGATCACGTTGAATGTGAGATGAACGCTTTTTTGCTTTGAATGGAGCGCCCATGGCACCCGCTGTCGCACCGGGCCCAAAAGCATTTATCGTGTTGCGCTTTTTGAAGGGATAATTTTGTTATTATATTCAGATATCGTAGCCGAGTTAATGAATATCTCCGGGAGATAATAAATATGGCGGAATTGATCGTTGATGAAAAATATAAATCCATACTGTCGCTGAGAGAAACGGAGAGGGGGATCAAGTTTGTTAAGGACGCGTTCCAGAACAATCTCTCCCGGGATTTGCGTCTGCAACGGGTATCGGCGCCGTTGTTCGTGAAGGCGGGGTCGGGAGTTAATGACGATCTGAACGGCAGCGAGAGAAAAGTATCTTTTAAGATCAAGGACGGCCGGTCAAGCGCCGAGGTGGTTTTTTCATTGGCCAAGTGGAAAAGGATGGTCCTGGCCGATTATAAATTTAGTCCCGGTGAGGGTTTGTATACCGATATGAACGCCATCCGGCCCGATGAGGATTCTCTGGATAATATGCATTCGGTCTATGTTGACCAGTGGGATTGGGAGCGGATAATAACCAGGAAGCAAAGGAACCTCGCTTTTCTGAAGGCGATCGTCCGGAAAATATATAGCGCTTTAAAGGAGACGGAAGCCGCGGTTTATAAAAAGTATCCCCGCATACGGCCCGTGCTTCCCAAAGAGATAGCGTTTATTCATTCCGAGGATCTGGCGAAAATGTATCCGGAGTTGACACCCAGCGAAAGGGAATACCGGGCCGCTAAAACCCATGGCGCCGTTTTCATTATAGGGATAGGCGGGGCTTTGAGCGACGGAAAACCGCATGACGGCAGGGCGCCGGATTATGATGACTGGACTACGCCCACGATCAACGGTAAGAAGGGGCTCAATGGCGATATCTTCGTCTGGTATGAGCCGTTGAGGATCGCCTTTGAGTTGAGTTCAATGGGGATCAGGGTGGATCGGACGGCGCTTTTAAAGCAGCTTAAGATAGCTGACGCCCTGGACCGGAAGAAACTTTACTGGCACAAAAGGCTGCTGGCCAACCGGCTTCCGCTGACCATAGGCGGCGGCATAGGTCAATCAAGGCTCTGCATGTTTTTGCTCAAAAAACTCCATATCGGAGAGGTTCATGCCAGCGTCTGGCCCGCTCCCATGGCCGCCGTTTGCGCAAAAGCCGGTATCAGGCTGCTATAGTGTGAAAAGGTAACGTCGGGGGCGGTGGGCTTTGGGTTATTAGTATCGCCCGGCCGGGGCGACTGCGGGTTTTCTGCGCGCTCCGGGATCGGGTTTAAGGGGAAGACGTCCGGGGTCTTACGCCGGCGTGCGAACTCGCCTCGCACACAGTGCGAGGCTCAAACATTCACCGCCGTCCCTAATGACAGGGATTCGCTCCAGACCCCGGTCGTAAACCCTTAAATGGAGTGCGCAGAAAACCCGCCGCCGCCCCTTCGTAGGGTTCTCAAGTTTTTAATCCGGGGCGAGCGGTCCTGGGCCGGGTGCTGATTTTTAGACCTGGGGGTTGGCGGAGGATTTTAACTTTTCTATTTCCAGCTTTATCTGCTCGTCCGGTATTTTGGCGAAGAGCAGGGTGTCGTCCGCGCCAAGAGGCAGATCGTTCAGGTCGCCGCCATAGGGGGCGAATTCCGGCGCCTTGCCGGCTGGGGTAAGGCCGGCCCTGGAGAGGATCTTAAACGCGGTGTCCGGCATTACAGGGTAGAGCAGGATGGCGGTGTTTATGATTGCTCTGGCGGCGACGTTTAGCACCGTGCCGCAACGCGCCAGATCCGTTTTTCTAAGCGTCCACGGTGCGGTGTCGTTGATGTATTTGTTGGAAGAGTGGGCCAGCGCCATCGCCTGGGCTATAGCCTGCCGCACCCGATATGACGAGTAGGATTTACCCACTTCGTCAAAGCCTTGCTTAAAACTTTCAAGAAGGGCCTTGTCCTCGTTGGTGAGCGGGGAAGCTATCGCCGGGATCTTCCCTTCGAAATTTTTCCTGATGAACGAGAAGCATCTGTTGACCAGATTGCCGAGACTGTCGGCCAACTCGTTGTTGCGGGCCTGGAAATCCTCCCAGGTAAACTGCGAGTCCGAGGTCTCCGGCCCGTTGGAGGCTATGGCATAGCGCAGAGCGTCCACGCCGTACTTGGAAAAAAAATCGGCCGTGTCTATGTACCAGCCTTCCGACTTGGAGAATTGCCTGCCTTCCAGATTGTAGAACTCATTGCCCGGCACATTCTCTGGGATGATGTACGGTTTGTCCTGGCCCATGAGCATGGCGGGCCAGACGATAGTGTGAAAGATTATATTGTCTTTGCCGATGAAATGTATCAGCTTCGTTTCTTTATCGAACCACCAGTCCTTCCAGCTTTCGGGTTTGCCGTTCAGCTTCGCCCATTCCATGGTGGCCGAAATGTAGCCGATTGGCGCGTCAAACCAAACATACAGGACCTTGCCTTTGGCTTCTTCAAGCGGCACGGGCACGCCCCAGGAAATGTCGCGGGTGATGGCGCGTTTGACCAGGCCCTCTTCTATAAGGGAGAGCGCCTTGTTCTTAACGTTGGGTTTCCAGTCCTTTTTGCTTTCTATCCACTCTTTTAATTTGGGGGCAAAGGCTTTTAGGTCCATGAAATACTGCGTGGCCTGGCGGATCTCGGGTTTTTTGCCGCAAACCTTGCAGGCGGGGAAGACTATCTTGGAGGGGTCCAGCCACTCTCCGCATTTGGTGCACTCGTCTCCGCGCACGTTGTCGGCGCCGCATTTGGGGCAGGTGCCGGAGACGTATCGGTCCGCCAGGAAGCGGTTGCAGGTGACGCAATAGAACTGATCCTCCACCGCCGGTTTGATGAACCCTTTCTTATGCAGATCGAGGAAAAATTCCTGTGCGAGGGCATAATGCTCCGGGGCGGTGGTCCTGGAAAAATGGTCGAAGCGGATGTTCAGCTTGTCGAAGAATTCTTTTATAACTTTGTGGTAGTTGTCCACATATTGTTTGTAGGCTATGCCGGCTTTTTCGGCGTTGATGGTAATTGCGACGCCGTGTTCGTCGGTACCGCAGATATAGAGGACCTCCTCGCCTTTCTGGTGTAAGAAGCGGTTAAAGATGTCGGCGGGTAGATAGGCCCCGGCGATGTGGCCGAAATGAATGGGCCCGTTGGCGTAAGGCAAGGCGCTGGTTATAAGATATTTGGACATAGATATCCTTAGCATTCAAAATCCGCTTAAAACACCACTGCGGAGTTAGTCAATTATATCATTTTCAATATAATCGCTCCGGTAACGCGCGCATGTATGGGGCGGATCAAAAGCGGGGGAAGATCATTGTGTTGCCTTTTTGGCCAAAGGTCAATAGCCGGAATAGTATCCACAGGAGTATGCCGCCTAAGATAATCAGCGGGACGCCTATTATGGCGCCTATAATGGTGGAGGTGAGCAAGAGTCCGATGACTATCAGGGCGAAACTTATCAGCAGCGTGGCGGTGATAAATAATAATTTTATCCTCTGGAATAAACCGTAAAAAGGTATATTGACGGCACCGTGGTTTCCGCCGGAGGCTGACCCGCCGGCTGTTTGGCGGGCGTGGCGGGGGGCGCCGTAGTTGTTGGATCTTCCCCGGCGGCCGGAGCGGACTTCTTCCTTCTGGTCGGCGCTGTTACGTGTGCCCGGACCGGAAACTATTTCAGCCTCAACACAATCGTCGTCCGGGGTTTTTTTAAAGGCTTGCAACTCCATGTAACCAATTATACTAAAGAGCGCGCAGTAAATCCGCAGGAAGGCAATTGTATAATATAAGCGGATATATTTATGGCGTGGCCTTTTCTGGCGGGTATAGCTCCCGCCAAACGCGGCGGGTGGGCCTTATACGTCGCCCGCGCGGATAATTGGAGGAATGAGATGCGAACGTTTATCTTTATCTTGCTGGCTGGCCTTGCGGCCGCATTGCCCGGCGGCGCTCTTGCGCAGGACGGCAGCGGCATGAACGCTCTGATGATAGTGGATTCGGATTCGGCGGCTTTTAATAAGGATTTTCAGAAATACCTGGCGGATAACGGTGCGCGCATTGTGCACGCCTATGCGCCGCACGCCTTCATTGGCTATGTCCCTACGGCACTGGACGCCGCTCTGGGAAAAGACTACCGCACGGCTGTTTACCGGGTCAGGATAGACGATATGTCGGTAGCGGCCAAATACGGAGAGAACGTTTTTTTCGCGATAAATATCTGGAACAAGCATTTCGTGGAAGACCCGCCCGAAGCCCCGCTGGTCATAAGTTATAAAGTGCAGCAGGTTAAAAAGGGAGCCGCCATAGTCCTATCCTGGAACGAGGTGATGAAAGCCTCAGAGTACAAACTTCAGATCAGTCCCGATACGGATTTTAAAACCATAACGCTGGAAACTGTTTTGAGCCGGAACCGCTACGAGGTAATCCCCGCCTTCTTTCCGGACGGCGTCTATTATTGGCGCGTGGCGGGTCTGCTTGTTCTGAACAACGGCCAACGGCGGGAAGGCCGCTTTTCCGAGGAGCTCTATTCTTTTGCCGTTTCCAAGCCGGCCGCCGCAGCTGCCAAGGCGCCGCTGCCCGCGCCCGTGCTGTCTCCCGCCGCCGTATTCAAAGGCCGGCCGCTATCCTGGGCGAAGAATGCCTCTTTGAAATACTACCGCCTGCAGCTTTCTCCCACCCCGGATTTCAGCGCGCCTATACTGGACGCGTTCACGGACAAGGAAGCATATGATCTCTCCGGCCTTCCGCTTGAGCGCGATACGACCTATTATATGCGCGTGATGGGCTCGGACGGTTCGGTTGCGGGAACCTGGTCGGACGTCGCCGCAATAACCGTGCAGGCTCCCGGTACTATAGCCGGCGATGTCCGCAAGCCTTCGCGAAAAAAATAACATAAAGAAAGCGTCCCTAACCGGCAATGCCGTTGCCTGCGCTCGCCTGTGCGGGAGGCGGTAGCATAGGCGAGGTAATGGCGAATTTACTGATGCGAAATGCTAATCGGGGCCGGTCTGTGCGTCAAGGAGTTCACGCCAGAGTCCTGCTGTTTTAGAGAGTTCAAAATCTTCAGCCCTTTTCAGGCCTGTGCCCGCGTATTTTTCCAGCGTGGCCGGATTCTCCAGCATCGTAGAGATAGCGGCGGCCCATATTTCTTCCATCGCTTCAGGCGGCGCCGACGCCGGGTTTTTTAGGCCGGAAAGGAGCGGCATCAACAGGCCGTAAGGGGCGTATTCCGGCGTTGTTGTCCCGGAGTCAAAAGCCGTATCCGGCGCAAGTATCTCCCTGGGGCCTCCGGGGCAGTCGGCGGAAATCACCGGAGTTCCGCAGGCCAGGGTTTCGATAAGGGCGTTGGGGAGGCCCTCCCAAAGGGAGGGGAAAATGAAAATCGCGGCCCTGGCGATAAACTTGTAAGGGTTCGTAACGAAGCCGGGGAAATATACGTCGCGCTGACCGGTCGGGAGCGGATGTTTTTCGGCGTCAAAAATATTCAGCGTCAGATCTTCGGCCAGCTTAAGCAAATCTGTTTTGAGTCCGCCCTCTCCTAAAATGACCAATTTCAGTCCGGGGCGGTTTTTTTTAACCAGGCTGAAGATCCGTAACAAATGGCGGTGCCCCTTGGCCGCGGCCAGCCTGCCGCTGGTGATCAGCACGGGGTTCTTAAAGACTTCCGCCCAGGCGTAGTCCAGCGGTTCCGCCGCCAGTTTTGTTATACTTTGCGTCTCACAACCATTGTAGATCACTTTTACTTTTTCCGGCCGGAGGCCGAAATTGATCTCCAGATCTTTTTTTACTCCTTTTGAATTGGCTATGACGAGATCGGCCAGAGGGTAAAGGCGTTTTATAAGTGGTTTCATCAATAGTCCCCTCAGTCCGGAGAATTCCAGGGAGGGGCAGATCCGCTCGGAAATGACGGCCCTGCGCCCGGTTCCGCTGGCCGCCAGGATATTTACCAGGTTAGCCCGTTCCATGAAAGACAGGACGACGTCGTTTTTTGCCGTCAATCCCGCGAGTCGTTTCGCGTAAACGGGAATTGACAGGGTCTTGAGAACCGCGGAGGTGCGGGCGGTATGATCCGAAAGGAATTCTATACGCGGGCTTTTCGGATTAAAATTTATCTCGCGCTCAAGCAATATGAACGCGTCGTGGGTGAGCCGCCGCGAAAGCGCTGCCGCCTGTTTTTCCGCGCCGCCTTTAAAAAGGGAGTTTATAAGAAGTTTAAGGGCCATAACGGTCAGTCTCTATTATGACAAAAAAGGATTTTGTTTAAAACAACCCGATTGACGCACCACAGTGGAGAGGATGCAGCTAGTATTGTATAATCTAAATCATCTCCGTTGGAAAGCAGTCATAGCGGAGTGTTATAGAGTGTTAAAGTTAGTCTGGTGTTTTTTATATGCCTGAATGCATTAATACATTTGCGGTCAGGATAGGAGGAGATTTATTATGAATCGTTTTTCAGGTTTCGCGAAATTGAGCAAGATATGGGTTTTATATGTGTTGTGCGCCATCATGGGGTATGCCGCCATCCAGGCGTTCGCCGGGAATAGCGACGCTAAAAAGCAACCTGCGGTTGTCGGTTCCACGGTTACGTCGGAGCTCTCATCGGGCGTGGATAAAGCGGATGTCCAACCTTCAGCGGCGATACGCGCGCAGATAGAAAAGATGAAAAGGGAGCAAGTCCCTTCGAGTCCGTTCAGCAGGGTCGTTTCCTTCCTGGGGCTTTTCGTTTTTATCGGTATCTGTTACGCGATGTCGGATAATCGATCTAAGATCAACTGGCGGCTTGTGGCTTGGGGTATGGGCCTGCAGTTGTTGTTCGGAGTACTGGTTCTAAAGACCGGCCCCGGCCTCTGGATATTTCAGAAACTTAATTCCGGCGCTATGGCCCTGCTCGGCTTCGGTCAGGAGGGGACCAATTTCCTTTTCCAGTCGTTCGTCACCGGAAAGGTGGATTCAAGTCTTGTGAATTTCACCTTTAACGTCCTGCCCACTATAATTTTCTTTTCCTCGCTGATGACTCTCGGTTACTATCTCGGTATCATGCAGTGGGTGGTAAATATTTTTTCGGTGGTCATGCAGAAGACAATGAAATGTTCCGGCGCGGAGACTCTTTCCACCGCGGCTAATATTTTTGTGGGTCAGACCGAGGCTCCTCTGGTCATCAAGCCTTACGTCAAGGATATGACAAATTCCGAACTGTTGGCGGTGATGGTGGGCGGCTTCGCTAATACCGCTGGCGGCGTGCTGGCGGCTTACGTCGGAATGCTTTACCAGTATTTTCCGGACATAGCCGGGCATCTTATAGCCCAGTCCGTCATGTCCGCTCCGGCCGCCCTTGTCTGCGCAAAGATAGTTATGCCGGAAACCGGCCAGCCCCTTACCGGAGGCTCGCATGTAAAAATGATCAACGAGAAAATAGACGCGAATTTTATAGATGCCGCAGCCAGGGGCGCGTCCGAAGGTATGACGCTCGCCTTTAACGTCGGCGCCATGCTGTTGGCCTTCATCGCGCTGATAGCCATGCTAAACTTCGTGCTGATAAAATTTTCCACTTCGCTCGGTGCTCCGGCGCTTTCCATCGAAATGTTGCTCGGCCTGATCGGTACGCCAATAGCCTGGGTGATGGGTGTTCCCGCGCAGGACTGCTGGACGGTGGGCAAGCTGATAGGAGTGAAGACTGGCATAAATGAATTTGTGGCTTATCTGCAGATGGCCGATCTGCTTAAAAATGGGCAGCAACTTTCATACAGATCTATCGTTATCGCCTCTTACGCGTTGTCCGGCTTCGCCAATTTCGCCTCTATCGCCATACAGATAGGCGGGATTTCCGGTATCGCCCCTACACGCCGCCATGATCTGGCCAAACTCGGACTCAAGGCGATGATCGTGGGTTCCATCGCCACGTTTATGACGGCTACCGTGGCCGGAATATTAATCCCGTAATCAGTTAAACAAAAAAGCCCGGAAAACCGGGCTTTTTTATTAAAGTGTACAAGGCTCATTAAAGCGGCCCAGCGCTATGCGCTTCAGACGGTCGATTCCGTCATAAAAGACTCATGCCGGACAGGCTGCTAACCTGAAAAATTCAGTTGAATTTTTCCTTTCGCGGAGCTCAGGTGCGCTTCGCGCGGCATACACCCTCGAAAACCTGGCGCGCATTGCGCTTGGTTTTCGACCCGCTGCTGCGGGGAATCCCG
>MGVA01000013.1 GCA_001800245.1 Elusimicrobia bacterium RIFOXYA12_FULL_51_18
CACCTGAGCTCCGCGAAGGGAAAAATTCAACTGAATTTTTCAGGTTAACAGGGCACAACCACGCCCGGAAACGTTTTAGTTATAATCCTGCATCTCCCGGTTCATCCTATTTGGGCTTAAGCGTCACCGACACGGCGTAGACGCTGGGCACTTCGGCTTCCACGTAGATGTCCGCCTTTGATGGGTCGCTCTGGCTGGGTTTTATTTTGGTGATACGGGCTAAAAGCGGTTGTTTTTTCCACACATCCCAGCCGTTGATCCTGTCCTGCGGCGGCACGCGGTCCAACACCACTTCATAATCGCCTTTCGGCAACGTGAACCGCAAGCCTTTCACCGGAAGCACCACTCCACTATAACCCGCATAGCTTACGATGGCTGTGCCTATGGTCTTGCCGCCTTCCTGGAGGTAAGAGTAGCTGATCTGCAAACGGTTAGGCTCCACAACCGTGGATTTAAGATTGCCTGCTTCATCCGCTTCCATTACGATATAGTGGTGAAAGCCGCCATTTTCCGGACTGGCGGTTTTTGCCCCTCCTCCGCCTGTTATGATATATTTCACGCCTTTATATTCGCTCTCCGCGAAAGCATGTATATGCCCCGCGAAAACCGCTTTCACTTTGTAAGCCGAGAAAACCCCGGCAAGTTCCTTATATTTCCGGGCCCGCAGCCGCCCCCCGGTTACTATCGGTATGTGCATGAAGACAAAAACGCCTTTATTGCCGCGCGCGAGGGAGATATCGGCTTTAAGCCAGAGCATCTGCTTCTCCGATACACCTCCTTTTTCCGAACCGGACGTTTCCTGCGTGTTCAGAACTATGAAATGATAGCCGTTGTAATCGATGGAATAGTAACGTTCCTGGAGTGAATGGCGGAAAAATTCATTTTCATTCTCTTTGGTCAGCGTATCATGGTTGCCGGGGGTATAATAGACGCGCGTATCCCAACGCGAGAAAAGCTTGAAAGCCTCGTCCAGATCCCGCCTGAAAGAGACGTCATCCTCGCCATACCCCCAGGCCACATCACCGAGATGAAATATCATGTCGGGGTTCACAAGGGCTATTTCCTCCGTAATCTTTTCAAGCGCTGGAGAGATACCGTAATAAGGCACGGGACCGAGGCGCTGGGTGTCGCCTATAACCACGAAGGAAAAACCCTTGCCTTCCGCGCCCGCAGCGGCCGCACGCAAAAACAATAATGCCGCGAATAAAACCGGCGTGAAATTAGTTTTCAAAAGTCCTCCGTGCGATAAAGCCGCCGCACACAGATATCAAACTGGTATTTAGACGTACGTCCGGGAAAGAGAAGTATGGCATAGAACCCGCAATAAAAAATATTCCCGGCATTTTTCCCGCTCCGATTCTTTTATCCCCTATTACAGGGATTTACCGATAACCGCATTGAGGTTTCCGCATCATCAATATACAGAGATGCCGAAACCGTATTTTATTTTCCGGGCTAAAGGTTTTTTCCGTAAACTCCGGAAACGGTTCTTTTTATAGACGCGATGGTTTTGCCGGGCAGCTTGAGGCTTTCCAGGAACGGAGCTCCGGCCCGGCCCATTGCGGCCGCTATGGAGGAAAGCCGAGGCAGAGCGCCGGCAAGCTCCACTGCTCCGGCCGGCCAGACGAATTCTTTGTTAAAAAACCTATAGGCGTCCAGATTTCTCAGAATGGTGAACGCCTCTGTGGGATCTTTTTCTTCAAGCAGTTTAAAAAGCTCATTACGGACCCGCTCCCGCGATAACAGGGCGGGCATAGTTTCCTTAACGCACTTCCTGGCCAGCTCTTCGGTCTCTTCCTCTAACTGCCAGTCAAACCGGCCGGCAAAACGCGCAGCCCTGAAAAGGCGCGTGGGATCGTCCACGAAGCTGGCCGCATGCAGCACCCGCACCCGGCGGGCTTTGATAGCCTCAAGACCGCCAAAAGGATCCGCCACAGAACCAAAACTGTCCGGCAGGATAGCCACCGCCATGGCATTAACGGTGAAGTCCCGCCGCTTCAGGTCTTCCCGGACCGAAGCAGCCGCGGAAACGTCGGGCAGGGCGGCGGGCCTGGGATAGGTTTCCTTCCTGAAACGGGCCAGGTCCACCCTGCGCCCGCCTTCCAGAAAGATCCTGGTCGTAAGGAATTTATCGAACCGGGTAAAAGCGCCGCCGTGTTTTTTCACCAAACTTTCGGCTACCGGAACAGTGTCGCCGCTGAGCAGGAAATCCACGTCGGAAGAAGGCAGCCCCATGGACCAGTCGCGCACGCAGCCGCCTACGGCATAGCTTTCCAAACCGAGCGCCGCGGCCAGCGCGCCCGTCTCTTTAATGAGCGGCAGATCGTTTAACGGTGTTATTTTCATGATTTAATAAAAGGCAGGTCCTGCGTTTTGAGCTCTTCCAGGAGCTTGATGAGGTTTTTGATCCTGGCCAAGGCATCGTTGGCTGACGAAACGGCGCGCGCGGCTTCAAGAGCGTGGTCCCTGCAGGGACAGCCGGCGTACGGCAGGGAAAAAGGAAGATCGTGCTCGCGCGCGAAACCCGGCCGGATGGCCGCGCTTTTGAAGCCCTGCTCCCCGGCCATAAATTCCATAACTTCGGTCTCCTCTTCCCTGTCACGGTCGCTCAGAAGCAGGTCCGAGAGCATCCCGGCGCCGAAATAATAAAGCGGTTCAAAGGCCAGGAAATTCTCTTTCACCAAGGAAGGCTTCAAAGCTTCGTAATCCAGGCGCATCTTCTCCAGCCATTTCTCCTTTTCCGCCAGATAGGCGGCCGGCATCACGAACGCCAGAAGCTCTTTTACCGGGTCCATATAGATCAACGTCTCTTCGCAGGGGAAAATATTCGAACAAGCCGGGCACATGAGCAGATCTAATTCCCCGCTGATAAGCGCCTCTTTAAGCTGCAGATCCCGGTCTCCGCGTATCACGGTCCAGAAATCGGCGTCAAACCGCTCTTTGCAGGAGGGGCACTCGGCTTTAAAACTTCCTTTTATGGACATAAAATCTGCTGGACGGCTGGACTGGCGGGCAGCTTGACGGCGAAAAGCCGTGCGGCGCTGCGGGCCGTTCGGCATCCTATAATCCCGTCTGTTTATTAAATTCCGTTATCAATTTATCCCATTCCGTGACCCGGGCGAAGGTCTCGTCCCAGAACTCCGGGTCCCAGAGTTTCCTCAGTTCTTCGGAGGTGCGGCCCTGCTGTTCCACCCAAGTGAAATATTTCAGGTTATGAACGGCTTTCCGATCGTAATAGTTAAGTTCGCGCATATGATCCGTGGTCTCGCCTTTGATGCGGCGCTCCATATCCACGAGGGCGTTCTCACGCGTGTAAGCGCCGCGCTCCTTGTTCAGTTCTTCAAGCCTGGAGCCGTAGAGTTCCATGGAATCGGTGAAGACCGTGAAGACGACATCATTGGAATCCATCTCGTAGTACTTGGCGGTCTTTATGGCGCTGAGCATATTGGAAACGCCCGAAATACCCAGGAGGCCGAGCTGGTCTATGATCTCTTTTTTTACGCCGTATTCGGCCAGCACCTTCCTGCCGGCCGGCTCATTAAAGAGCCGCACGATGCGCATGCAGGACTCGTCGTCTATGGCCGTTACCACGTCGGTGTTCCGTACGTTATGCACCCAGGGGATATGTTTGTCGCCTATGCCCTCGATACGGTGCTCGCCGAAGCCGTTCATCAGGATAGTGGGGCACTGGAGGGCTTCGGAGGCGGCAATTTTCATGCCCGGGAACTTTTTCTTAAGATAATCTCCGGCGGCGATGGTGCCGGCCGACCCCGTGGCGGAAGTGAACGCAGACAGTCTGGAGCCGGGCTTCTTCACCGTGTTAAAAACCTCTTCGATGGCGGACGCGGTCACATGATAATGCCAGGTTGGATTGCCGAACTCTTCGAACTGGTTGAAGACGACGCAGTCTTTGCGTGTCTTCTTTATTTCCCAGCACTTATCGTAGATCTCTTTAACGTTGGACTCGGTGCCGGGGGTCGCTATGACCTCGGCGCCTATTGATTTAAGCCAAGTAAAGCGTTCTTTGGACATGCCTTCCGGGAGGATGGCCACGGCCGTGGTACCAAGGAGGGCGGAGTCGAACGCGCCGCCCCGGCAATAATTGCCGGTGGAAGGCCACACCGCTTTCTGCCGGGCGGGGTCGAATTCCCCGGTCACTAAACGGGGCGCAAGACATCCGAACGCCGCGCCGACCTTGTGAGCGCCCGTGGGGAAATATTTGCCCACAATGCCTATAACGCGCGCCTTGATGCCGGTGATGGCCTCGGGCAGTTCCAGATAGTTCACGCCGCCATAGAGGCCGGTCTTCAGGTCGTTATGCCAGTTGATCCTGAAAAGGTTCAGCGGGTTGACATCCCAGAGTCCGACCTTCCGCATTTCCCTCTGTATTTTGGCCGGAACAAGGGAGGGGTCCTTCATCTGGGCGAAGGTAGGTATGGTTATCTTTCTTTTCCCGCAGAGTTCCGCCGTCCTTTTAATCACTTCCTGATTCATTTTAGGTTTCGCCATAGGAAAAAACCTCCGGTATTTTAGGGAGCAAATATACGATATTATACAAATAATACCTTATGCGGATTTTACGTTTTTGCCTATCCATATGAAGGCGGAAGGCAGGATTATGCACTGGCAATGGTTGCTTATGATGGAGTCGGGCTCTGGCAAAATGGAGGCTATGCCGTTGGTCCAGCTTACGTAGCGGATGTGCTCGGCATCAAGCCATTCATATACCCTGGGGCCGACCCTTGGCATTATGGTCCAGACTACGGCTTTGTCCCAGGGGATCTCTTCGGCGTCGGAAGAGAATTTTATCTCCGGTATTTTTTTTGCTAATGAGTCCATTAATAACTCCTTGTCCAAAACCGGAAGTAAGAGAGCGGAAACACAATTTTACGGAACATCTTACACAACCTCAAAAATTCCCCGCAGGTTTCTCAACGCATATATTTTTTGATCGCGGACTGTACCCCGAATTCTGTCTTTACGCCTCACGGCGTAGAGAGGATCATTTATCTTGTGCGGCCCACTCTGCGCTTCCGCCCTTGCGGGCGAAGGACGGGCAGTCCACCGCGCATGTTTGGCCTTGCTCCGGACGGGGTTTGCCATGCATCGCCGGTTGCCCGGCGAACGGTGCGCTCTTACCGCACCTTTTCACCCTTACCCGAGGCCTTTCGGCCGCGGGCGGTATATTTTCTGTGGCACTTTCCGTAAACCGGGGATATAGCCCCGGCTTCCCGGCCTATGGCCGCTTAACGGCTTTGAACCGGCGCCTTGCCTTATGGAGTTCGGAAGTTCCTCTCCTCCCGCAAGCGGGAAAAGCGACCCTCCGTCCGCGATCAAATTTATAATCCGAGCCTTACGAAAACCGCCATGGATGTTTTACCCTGGCGCCTGATTCAGATATATCATTCTCTGGCAGTTATCGCAGAAAACCAGGGCATCCGGAGTTTTAATGTCCACTATTTTTTGCGCCGTAAGCCCCATATTGCAGCCGCCGCAGGAGATCTTTCCGGTCTTATCCTCTTTAACGCGCACTATAGCCAGACCCTTGCGTTGAACCCTTATAAACTCGTATTTCTCCAGTATTTCCCCGCTTATTTTTGCGGCAAAACCGGCGCGTTCGGTTTTAGCGGCTTCAAGCGCGGCTTCACAATCTTTTTTGGCGGCCTCAAGGTCTTTTATCCGCAGATTTTTTTCTTCTTCTATTTTTTTCACTTCCTGCTGAAGCCTCTTGTCCTCCGCGGCGGCCTTGTCAATGGCTTCCAGAAATTCGAGGATCTCGGTCTCGATGTCGTCCTGTTGTTTTTTCGCCCCCGCTATCTCGGACAGAAGCGCCTTGAAAGCGTCGTTATCTTTTATCATGTTAAGGTCGCGCTGGTGCTTCCTTATTTCCTCTTCTTTTTCCGCTATGGATAGTTCCCTGGATTTTTTTTCCACCTGAAGTTTGACCAGCGTGTCTCTGGCGGCGGTCATGGAATTCTTTTTTTCTCCGAAAGCGCCCTCAAGCGCCCGGATCTCCGCCGGGATAGCAGCGATCTTCCTGACCAGATCGTCCATGGCCGTATCCTTAGTCTGAAGGGTTATGAGAGCCCCTGTTTCAGTGGTGTGCATCAGCTTCATTTTTTTCTTCCTTTATCCCGAAATTGCTAATCCGGAACCGCATTTTATTAAAAACTCACCGTACAAAAACATCCATTACATGTTTTGGGTCTTCTTTCTTTTACCGGACAAAGATAACCGCCGGCCTTACCGATCAGCGCCCATAAAATATTCCGGGCAATAGTTCCCGGCCGCGCAATTTTACCGGCGGAATCAAGCGGCCGGTCCCAGCCTCCGCCGGATCTCTTCAAGTTTCTTCACCTTGTCCGGAGGGATAAGCGTGCCGCCGCCCAGATGTTCCGCGACCAAAGTGATCTTGGCGGCCTGCTCCACCGTCTCCATGCGATGAAAAGCCGTTTCCAGGTCCCGGCCGCAGGTCACCACCCCGTGGTTGGCCAGCATTATGGCGTTATGTTCCTTCACCAGCCCCGATATGGAGTCCGTCACCTCGGTAGTGCCGGGCGTGGCGTACTCAGCCAAAGGCACCTTGCCGAGGGTGATGACCATTTCCGAAGTGAGAGGCTTGTCCAACGCCATGCCGGCGGAGGCCAAACCGGTGGCCAGGGGGGGATGGGCATGGATAACGGCCATAACGTCCGGCCTCCGTTTATAAAAACATAAATGCAGAAGATATTCGGAAGACGGTTTTTTTCCGCTGATAAGCCTTCCCTCCATATCCGTCTTCGTTATGTCTTCGGGAGTCAACCCTCCTTTCGCCAAGCCGGAGGGAGTTATAAGAACCAGGCCATCCGCCAGCCTTACGCTGATATTACCGTCGGTGGCCGGCACAAAACCGAGGGAGTAGAGCCGGCGCCCGATCTCAGCTATCTTTATTCTCAGCGCCACTTCCGTCCGCGCGCCCCCGCAACCTACAGCCTGTGACCGCCGGTTTTCCCCCTGCGTCCCGTATTCCAGCCAGTCCCTGGAAAGCGGGCTGATGATAGCATTATCCGGGAGGCGGACGTCCTTGCCGCCGGCCACTCTGCGCTTAAGTTCCCAGTCGCTAAAAAATACCTTTTTATTTTTTCCGGTTTCTTCGGTCATTTGTGCTCTAAATTATTAAGTATCTCTTTCGTGGCTTTTGACCGGTTCAGGGTGTAGAAGTGCACCCCCGGCGCCCCGTTTTTGAGCAGGTCTTCGGCCTGACGGGAAGCGTATTCCACGCTGAATTTTAAAAGCGAATCCTTGTCCTCCGCGTATTTCTCCACGCCGTCTTTTATGATCTGCGGCAGGAATACGCTGAATTTATCAAAACCCTGAAGTTGTTTATAGCTGGTCAGCGGCATGAGACCGGGGATTATCGGCGCGGACACTCCCGCCTTAAGCGCTTTCTCCATAAAGTCAAAATAAAACCTGTTCTCGAAGAACAGCTGTGTAATGATAAAGTCGATTCCGGCCGCAGTCTTCGTCTTCAACGCCCTGATATCGGAGTCGAAGTCGGGCGCGTCCGGATGCTTTTCGGGATACCCGGCGCCGCCGATGGCAAAGCCCCCCATAGCCTTAAGGTCCGCGGCCAGTTCGCTGGCGTAGTGATACTCCCGTTTAGCCTTATGCCCGTCGATATTGTGGATATCTCCGCGCAGGGCCAGGACATTCTCTATACCCAGAACCTTAAGCCGCTCCGCTATGGCTTTTATCTCCACCCTCGTGTGGCCGATACAGGTAAGATGGGCCATAACCTCCAATCCCAGCTTTTCCTTTATGGACCCCGACAAATCCACGGTCCGGTACGGGGTCGCGCCGGTGGAAGAATTGGTTATGGAGATAAAATCCGGCTTAAGGCTTTTCAGGTCCTTCACGGTTTCGAACAATCTCTCCTCGTCCTGCTCGGTCTTGGGAGGGTAAAACTCAAAAGAGAAAAGTTTACCCGGTTTTTTCAATCTTTCCGTTATCTTCATAATATTCTCACACACATCATCACCAGAGCCGGGACCGCGGGCCTGACTCCTCCTACTGCGGCAGCCCCATCCTGGAAGGCGGCCAGTAGATGAACCAGGCTTTGCCTTTTATAAGGTAAGCCGGGACCGGCCCCCAGTAGCGCGAATCGCAGGAACGGTCCCTGTTGTCGCCCATTACAAGGTAATGCTCTTTAGGAACCGTCACCGGGCCGAAATTGTCCCGGACCAGTTCGGAAACCATTTTAGCCAGCGTCCTGTTCTCCCAGAAAACCTGATAGTCGGCCGGGGACAGCCGGCTTTTATGAGGCCTCGGATAGCGGCTGGGATCCAGATACTGCGTGTATGGCTCGTCCGGCAATCGTACGCCGTCGATGAATGCCACTCCGTTCTTAAGCTCCACGGTCTCGCCCGGCAGGCCGATAACGCGCTTTATAAAATCCTTGCCGTATTGACGCCCGCCGCATTGCTCCTCGGCTGGATCAACCGACGGGAACTGGAAAACCACTATGTCGCCCCGGTTTATTTTCTTAAAATCCAGGATCTTCCTGTGCGTGTACGGGATCCTGAAACCGTAAATAAACTTGTTCACAAACAGATGGTCGCCTTCCAAAAATGTGGTCCGCATGGAACCGGAAGGTATCTTGAAAGCCTGTACGAAAAGGAACATTACGATCGAAGCCAGAACCACGGCCGAGAAGATGGTCTCGGACCATTCCATATCCTCCTGTATCGCGGCCGGCTGTTCCGCCGGAGCTTTGGCGGAGGCTTTGGCGGCGGATTTAGCGTCTTTGGCGGAGATCTTTTTAGGGCTGAAATTAAAATACCCCCAGAGTCCTCCGAACAGGCCCGCGATAAGCCCATAGACGACCTGTTTTTGAGAGAACAACACGGCGGTCACCACTTCCCCCTTGCGATTATCCAGGCTCACCATCAGGAGCAAAACACCCACAAAAGAGACTATGGCGATAAATACCGCGTGCCATATGCGTGAGAATTTATCGGACTTAAATTTCCCCTTCTCACTGAAATGCTGGGTCAGGAACAGGTGCAGCCCCATCAGAATGCCGATCCAAAAAAGTTTTTCTTCCATTAGTTGTTCTCCATTTTATTAGACATCCTAATTAAAATCGTCAGTGGGCGGCAAACAATTAAGATCCAGAACTCCTTAAAAATCCGCCCAGCCGCCTAACTATCAAGCGCTCCTTACTTGTTCTGGCTGATCTTAAGCAACGACATAAAAGCTTCCTGAGGGATCTCAACGGAACCGAGCAGCTTCATTTTCCGCTTCCCCTCCTTCTGAGCTTCCAACAGCTTCCGTTTACGCGTTATATCTCCACCATAGCATTTGGCCAGAACATCCTTGCGGATCGCGCCGATAGTCTCCCTGGCTATGATCTTTCCGCCCACCTGCGCCTGCACCGCGATCTCGAACATATGCCGCGGTATAAGGTCTTTAAGCTTCTCGCAGAGGAGGCGGGAATTATGGAGTGCCCTTGAACGATGAACGATGAACGACAGCGCGTCCACCGGCTCGGAATGCAGAAGTATCTCGATCTTTACCATGTCCGAAGACCTGTAATCATAAGGTTCGTAATCAAAAGAGGCATAGCCTTTTGAAACGGACTTAAGTTTGTCGTAAAAATCTATAATGATCTCGCTCAAAGGCAGGAAATACTCCACTATCACCCTCGTTGACGAAATATACTCTATCTTTATATGCTCGCCGCGTTTTTCCTTGAGCAGGTTCATTATCCCTTCCATGTAGGCGAGCGGGGCTATGATGTTGGCGCGGACATAAGGCTCCATGATATCCATAACATCCCCGTAATGCGGGAAATCCGACGGATTGGTGACCTCGATGTATTTGCTTTCCTTGGAGGAGGAATGAGTCTTGGCCAGAACTCTGTAGATAACGTTCGGATTGGTGGCGATAAGCGGGATATCGAATTCCCGCTCTATGCGTTCTCTGATAATATCCAGGTGCAGCAATCCCATAAACCCCAGCCGGAAGCCGAACCCCAGGGCTTTGGAAGTTTCACCCTGAAAGTTGAAGGAGGAGTCGGTCAGATTCAATTTTTCTATCGCGGTTTTCAGCGCGGTATAGTCCGTGGTGTTGACCGGGTAAAAGCCGGCGAAGACCACCGGGTTCACGTCCTTGTACCCGGCAAGCGGCTCCGCGACGGGTTTCCCCTTTTCATACATCGTATCGCCCATCTTTATCTCGTGGATATCGCGGATGCCGGCGATAATATACCCCACTTCCCCTGTCTGGATGCTGTCCGACTTCACCAGCTTGGGCGTCAGGTAGCCGACTTCCTCCACCTTATAACTTTTCCCGCTGGAATAGAACGTTATATGCCTGCCGGCAAAAATGGCCCCGTCCACCACCCTGGTGAAGATAATCACGCCTTTATACACATCGTAAAAGGAATCGAATACCAGCGCCTTAAGCGGTTTGTCGGCGCCGCCTACGGGCGCGGGAATTTCACTGATGACGCGTTCGAGCACCTCGCGGGCGCCGCGCCCGTCCTTGGCGCTGATGCGGGAGGAATCGGACGGATTTTTCAGCACTTCCCAGATCTGTTCTTCGGTCGCGTCGGGGTCCGCGTGTTCCAGGTCTATTTTATTTATAACGGGGATTATGGTCAGCCCCAGCGACTGCGCCAGGTGCGCGTGGGCCAGAGTTTGCGCTTCCACGCCCTGGGATGCGTCCACCAGAAGTATCGCCCCCTCGCAGGCGGCCATGGCGCGCGAAACTTCGTAAGAAAAATCCACATGGCCGGGCGTATCTATCAGGTTCAGGATATAAGCTTTACCGTCCGCTTCCGACTTGTAAAGCATCCTGACGGCCTTGGCTTTTATGGTAATGCCGCGCTCCCGTTCCAGTTCCATCCCGTCCAGGAACTGCTCCTTCATCTGCCGTTCCGGAATGGTATTGGTGAGCTGTATAAAACGGTCGGCCAGCGTGGATTTACCGTGGTCTATATGGGCGATGATGGAGAAATTCCTGATGTTCATAAGTAAAGAAAACCTTTCTTGCTGATTGTTAGCCCGAATCCTGCAGTTCAACTTGGTTTCCACTGGAAAATCAGGTGAACAAAAAAAGCAATACCTGCGTAGGTGCCGTATAAGGGCCTATGGCCATCAAACGGCCGGGATTCCCCGCAGCAGCGGGTCGAAAACCAAGCGCAATGCGCGCCAGGTTTTCTAGGGTGTATGCCGCGCGAAGCGCACCTGAGCTCCGCGAAGGGAAAAATGCAACTGAATTTTTCAGGTTAGTTGACAGTCGCCGGTTGCGGGAAAGTGTTTCCCCCGGCAACCATTCACCGCCAACTGCCGGCTGTTTATCTATTTCACCTCTTCTTCTATTATTTTCCGTATCTCATCAGCCGTAGAAAGCCCGAGCAGGTGCTGGGAAAGGGCCGAGAACTTTTCAAAGTTCATGGAACGCACCGCATATTTTGACCGCAGATACATTTTAATGGGGACGGAAAGCATGTCCACGCCCAAGCCAACCAGCACTGGGATTGCGTACGGATCGGAAGCCATCTCTCCGCAAACAGAAACCGGCTTGCCTTTCTTATGAGCGGTCTGAACCACCAGATTGATCAGCCGCAGAACCGCCGGATGGAAAGGTTCGTAAAGTTCGGAAACATACTGGTTAATGCGGTCCACCGCCAGCGTGTACTGCACCAGGTCATTGGTGCCGATGGAAACGAAATCTATCTCGCTCAGCAGCGAATCCAGGATAATGGCCGCGGCCGGGATCTCTATCATAATACCGAACTCCGGGTTGGTCTTTATCCTGTACCCCTCCTCAATGAGCTCGGTCTTTACGTCATTGGCTATCTTTTTGACCGTAAGCAGTTCATCCACGGAGGAAAGCATGGGGATCATGATCTTTATATTGCCACCGAGATTGGCCTTATATATAGCCTTGAGCTGGGTCTTCAGGAGCTCCGGATATTTTATGAACAGCCGGATGCCGCGGAACCCCATGAACGGGTTCCGTTCGTCCTTCAGACCTTTTATGCCCAATTGGGTGGCCCTATCCCCGCCGATATCGGCGGTCCTGATGGTCACCGGCAGATGGGGAATGGCGTTAACCACGGTGGAATAGAATTTTATCTGTTCCGCTTCCGTCGGCACGGACTCGCGGTTCATATAGAGAAATTCGGTCCGGAAAAGCCCCACGCCCTCGGATTTAATATTGGCCAGCTCGGCTGAATCCTCAGCCGAGTCCACATTACACATTAAGCCTATCTTATGCCCGTCGCGGGTGGTAGCCGGCAGACCTTTGAGACGCAGAAAGAAATGCTCCTGCTTATGCAGCTCCTCCTGACGCAGCCTGTATTTCTCTATGATCTCGGCCGTAGGGGCGATGATAACCATCCCCTGTTCGCCGTCCACAATAATGGTGTCGCCGCTGTTAAGCTGGCGGCTGATATCCGAAAGCCCCACAACCGCAGGGATGCCCATGCTCTGCGCGAAAATAGCCGTATGGCTGGACTTGGACCCCAGATCCATGCAAAACCCCAGTACCTTGTTGGACTCCCGGATGTGCAGGGTGTCGGACGGATAGAGATTGTGGGCTATAATAACGACCGGTTCCTTAAGGTCCTTAAGATTCGTCTTCTCGCGGTTGACCAGATTGGAAAGTATTTTCTTGCCGACATCAAAGAGATCGTGTTTGCGCTCGTGAAAGAACTCGTCGTCTATCTTTTCAAATTCTTCTTCCGCCTTGTCCAGGATCTCCGAAAGCGCGAATTCGGCGTTCACGCCCTTTGCGGCGATAAGCTTCGGGACCTCCTTGGTGATGAGCGGGTCCTGCAGGATCATGTGATGCGCGTCTATAAGCTTGGCATGCTGCTTGCCAAGAACGTTTAAAACCTTGATGCGTATGGCGTCCAGGTCCAGCTTGGTGTTCTCAAGCGCCTCTTTGAAGCGTTTTATCTCGGCCTTAAGCTTTTCCTTCGGGATCTCTTTCTGCTCTATAAGGATGTTCTCTTCCTTGACGATATGGGCCCTGCCTATGGCTATCCCCAGGCTTGCCGCAATACCTTTTTTTATCAGCATAATTCCCTCATTATAGACGGCCGGAGAGCTCCAAGCTGCCCGGCAGCCACGCCGCTTGGCCTTCCAGCGGCGGCCGCTTCACTACTCCTCGTCGAACTTCCGCGAAAACAGATCAACTATCGCCGCCAGGGCCTGCGCCTCATCAACGCCGTTTGCAATTATGGTTATAAGCGACCCTTTTCCGGCGGCCAGCGTCATAATGCCCATAATGCTTTTAGCGTTTACCTCCATCCTGTCTTTTACTATTTTAACATCGCAGGCGAAGCGCGCGGAGGTATTGGCTATCATGCCCGCCGGACGCGCATGGATCCCGAGTTCATTTATAATTTTGATGTCTTTTTTCGTCATAGGTATATTTGAAATTTTTCCGCCGCCATAAAAAGCGCCGTCGAAACGGCAAGGATGAGCCCCACGGCGAAAAAGACGGAACGGCCGGACTTTCTCGTGACACGCTGCAACGCCATCACGCCCAGAGCCAGCGCGGCCTTCAGCGCCTGACCGCCGGTATCCTCCCCCGACCAGTTATGCGCGACAAGCAGACCGAAGGCTCCGATTGCGATCAAAAGCGAAAAAGCGAAACCGGTCACACTAAGCAGCCTTATGAGTCCGGACCAGTTTACCGCGTCAAACCCGCAGTTGGAGCCGCCGCCGCAGGAATACCCCTTCTTAATCCCGACCCACCGCATATAAACGGCAAAAGCGCCATAGACCGCGACCCCGGCCAGCGGCCCGCCGAACAGCACCGCCATGGAGGGCCGGAACGCCGCCCCCGTGAACAGCCAGCCGTAAAAGCCGGACATAAGCCAGACGACTATGCAAAGCTGGGTGGTGAGCGGCTTAAGCCGGCCCCAGAAAATCCGGTCGCCTATGGCGGCGAATCCAGAAGCCATAGCGGCCTTGACTCCCAGCATTTTTTTTTCAAATTCAGCGTCCCCCGGCCGGCCGGCCATCTCCTCTTCCATACTGACGATATTACCGATCACAAAACCCGCCATATACGGCTGGGTATTAACGATGCCCAGGTGGCGCAGGACCGCGGCGTTAAACCTTTCGCCGGGCTCGTATATTTTCCTGAGCGCCGGCATAATAGAGAACGCGAACCCCAGGTTCTGGAACCTCTCCGAATTCCAACCGGCCTGGATAAAAAAAGACCTGACAAACACCTCCGGCAGCGCGGAGTAGCCTGGGCGGGCGGCGGAGGGCCGGGACTTTTCACAGACATTATTCATATCATAACTCTAAAACACTTTAAACGCGCCGTTCCTCTTCTACCCTTTTTTATACACCTGCGTTCTGAACCTGAAGTAAAGTCCGCTCAACCCCAGCCAGGGCATCAGGGAATAAGCGAAATCCGAGGCGCGAAACAACGTTTTCAGATCCAATCCGGAGGCCAGGGCGGCCGAAAGCGAGAGCAGCCCGGAAAACAGGAAAATATACGATCCGGACACCGCGCTCTCCGTCAGCAATGAACCGGCTAGGCGGCTGCCCAGGCGCACTACCGCCCCATTTTTAACTTCGGCTTCTATGCCCGTTATCCAGCCGGTACGCGCTCCCCTTAAGCGGTATTCCACGCCGCCATACAGAAAACCGGCCAGGATACCGAAAAAGAAAGCGGCCGATTCCGGCAGACCGGACCAGGCAACCCCTAAAACGCCGATAGCCGCGGCCACAAGCCCGTTAGGCGGGACCACTCCGCCGATCGGGATGAACTCCATATAAATGAGCTCCGTAAGAAGACCTATCTTCGCCCCTTCCAACGGACAACCGTTGAGCCATCCCAGCAGCGGGCCAGCTAAAGCAGGCCTTGAGATCAGGAACTGCCCGGCCTGCACATTATCCAATTCAAGCAGCCCGGCGAACAAACTGGAAATAAGGGCTTTAAGAATCATCATCATTCGGGACTAGTACGCTGTCAAGCTGATTTTTAATAGTTCGTTGGCTCCCGCAATGCCACTAATGATTAAGTTTACGGTGTACTAGTGTTGCGACAAAGAAATTATGCATCATCTGGCCTATCGATTTTGAGCCGAGCCGAAGCGAGAGGGATGACTCCGAAGAGTCTCGGTAAACGGGGTTTCCTACGTGGCGGAACGGGCAACCCCGTACCTGGCCCGAACCTACGCCAGCGCTTCCATCAGGTTTATCGGCTTATCCGTGGGAACCCCGCGCCCCTCAAGCTCCACTCCGGCGCCGGAAATAAACTTAAGATAGCCGCGGTCCTCTTCGCTTAAAAATATCGCCTTGCCTATGGAAAAATTCTTGCCGGCGGAATAATGCATGCCGCCTATATTGAGAGACCGTATCTTCAGTCCCCTGGAGATCATATCGGCCGCTTCCTTGAGGCCGGGCAGCAGGACCAGGATATTGCCGGCGGACGGAGCGCCGTTAAGATATTCGAATGCTTCCTCGATACGGAGGATCTTAAGCTCAATTCCTTCCGGAGTGGAAAACCGCATAATGGCGCGCCGCATCTCGTCCGAGGCGATTTCGTCGGAAACCACCACGATCTCATCCGTCTTAAGGTGCGGCACCCAGGCTTCCACCACCTGGCCGTGAATAAGTCTGTCGTCTATCCTGAACAAAGTAACTGGCATAAGGAACCTCGAAAACCCGCAAAGCGATGACTGGCAAACCCGTGGATTAAGAAAATAACCGTAATGCTTTACCGCAACCAAGTTAAAATACGCGTGCCGTTTTTAGAAGGTTCGCAATTCTCCGATTTCAATCCTTTGCTCCGCCGCCGCGGAGAAGCAGGCTTTTCACCTCGCAAACGGCTTTTCTGCCGTCTTCCAGGACCTTTTTGACCAACCCGTCAAAGTCCAGGTCTTTACGGTAGGCGAAAGCCGAGGTCAGCATATTGATATTAACGCCGCAGATCACGGCGCTTTTAGCGATGTCTCCGGCAAGCGGAAGCGCGACATTCATGGGGGTGCCGCCCGGCATATCTATCAGGAAGAGCAGGCCGTCCTCCGAACGCATGTCCGCGATCGCGGCTTCCGTGGCGCTTTTCACCCTCTCCAACGACATCCGCTGGGAAACGGCGATACTCTTCAGCCCCTCGTGCTGCGCTCCGACAATACCTTCCGCCGCCTCTATGAGGTAGGCTCCGAATTCTCCATGGGTGATAACGATTATGTTGATCATAATTGCCCGAATGACGGAGGATCCCGGGAAACGGAAGTCTTATTTCCGAAAACGCCGGCCTATCCCCTCCACCCTATACATTATCTCCTTTGCTCACTTCCTGATGTCCCGGTGATATTCCGAAACGGAGAAGCCGAACCTGGAAAGGTTCTGCGCAAGCTGGCTGGCGATGAATACGCTCCGGTGTTTTCCGCCGGTGCAGCCGATGGCGATGGTGAGGTAAGACTTGCCCTCTTTGATGTAAAGCGGCAGGAGGTGTTTTATCTGCCCCGTATAGTCCGCGATGAACCTTTTAAAACCGGGCCGGCTACTGATGTAGAATCCAACCGGCTTATCCAGACCGGTCCGATGTTTGAGGCGTGGGATATAATTGGGGTTGGGCAGGAATCGCACATCCATGACAAGGTCCGCGTCAAGCGGGATGCCGTACTTATACCCGAAGGAGATAACCGTGAGTTTCATCTCGGTGGAGCGCTTGAGCTCAAGCGCTCCAGCAAGGATCTCCTTCAATTCGCCAAGGGTAAGATTGGAGGTGTCTATGACTTTATTGGCCCGCTCTTTCAGCTCAAAGAGTATTTTCCGTTCTTCCCTGACCGCCTGGGAAATATTCTTGCCCAGCGGATGGCGGTGGCGGGTTTCGGAAAAACGCTGAAGGATCGCCGGATCCGAAGCGTCCATGAAGATCACCTTATAGTCCAGGCCGAGCCTGCCCAGCGTGTCCAAAGACTTAACGAAACCCTTGAAGAACCGGCCCTCCCTTATATCTATCCCCAAAGCCACGTTCTTAAAATGCCTATTCGTCTTGACCAGCTCGGAAAAAGCGGGGATAAGGGCTACGGGGAGATTATCTATGCAGTAAAACCCCAGATCCTCAAAACACTTGAGCGCCTGGCTTTTGCCGGCGCCGGACATTCCGGTTATAATAAATATTTTGCCCTTGTTGGATCTCATTATTTGTTTCCCATTTCACGTATCAGCTTCTCATTAAATTTCTTCGCCGTGAAATATCCCTGATTCTTAAGCCGCTGGTTAAGAGAGGCGACCTCTATAAGCACCGCCAGGTTCCGGCCGGGGGTCACCGGCAGACGCAGCGAGGGCACCGGCACGTCCAGGATCACAACTTCGCTTGACTGAAGACCGGTGCGGTCGTAAGTGGCCAGGTTGGTACCGCCGGCGACGCTTTCCAGCTTGACATGCATCTCTATAAGCGATTGGTCCAGGATGGAGCCTATACCGAAAAGGAGTTCCACATCTATGATGCCCAGGCCGCGGACTTCCATGTAATGCTTGATATTCTTGGGGGAATTCCCCACCAGCATGTAGCCTATACGGCGCTTTATCTCCACTACATCATCGGCGATGAGTATATGGCCGCGCTTGAGAAGTTCCAGCGCGCATTCGGATTTTCCCACCCCTGAATCGCCCTGAATAAGCACCCCCAGGCCGTAAACACTGACCAGCACGCCATGGGCGTAGGTGATGGCGGCAAGCTTATCATCCAGAAAAATGGTCAGTTCGCGGATGAAGGAAGAGGTATCGAAACTCGTAGCCAGCAGGGGAATACCGGCTTTGCGGCAAGCCTCCTTTATGGCCGGCAGGGGCTTCAGGCCTCCGGTGACGATAACGCAGGGGATATCGGAATACGCGAACATCTTCTGGAGGCTGGCATGGACCTTTTTCTCCTCCTCCTTCAGGCAGTAGGCGTATTCCCCCTGGCCTATGATCTGGATGCGTTCCGAACGGAACTGTTCCAGGTGGCCCGCAATAGCCAGACCGGGGCGGTTGATCTCGCTGACCGTGATCTTACCGGACAGGTTCTTAGCTCCCGCAACCACCTTAAGCCCCAGGACTCGGCCCCGGGACTTAAGGAGTTCCCGTACGGTTATGGCCTTAGCGCTGGCTTTCGTGTCCGGCATCTGATCTCCGCGTCTTAAGCTGCAGGTGCGGCGGGTTAGGCGGCAAAACAATATCCGTACCCGAGCTTTTTAAGCCTTGTGTCCCGGCACCGGTTTATCTTTTTACCGGCAAGAGAAGGCCATAGGTGCTGTCCAGCCTCTTGAAAACGACCTGCACCTGTTTAGCGTCTTTCTCCATGAACATCCAGAAGTTATACCCCAGTTTTTCCATTTCTTTAACGGCTTCTTCCCTGTTCATGGGTTTTATCGGAACGTCCTTTATAACGGAAAAGACCACCTGCGGCCCGACTAAAGTGGAGAACTCGCTCATTTCCGAACCGGAGATCCCCCGATGCTCGGAGAATTTTTCCTTATATTTCTTGACCTGGGACTCCATCTTGGTCATGGCCTTGTCTATAGCGGCGTACAGATCGTCCGATTCGGCCGCGGCTTTCATGGTCTGATGGCCGGCGTGCAGGATCACTTCCGCGCCATGGATCTTCTTCTCCACGCTGATTATAACCTGCGCCCAGACGATATTATCCACGAATCCCTGCATCTTGGCGAGTCTGGATTCTATGAAATCCTTTATTGGCTGGGTAAGTTTCATCTTTCTGGCCACTAAGTGTACTTTCATCTTTTCCTCCCCGTGATTTTTCCGCCCGCCGAAACAATATTCGCGCAGGCGCCGTATAGGGCTACATGCATATAAGACAGCCGATCCCTGCGCAGGTGTCGTTTCAAGCACGGTGTCCCTGGGACCGGATGCCGCCAAAACGTGTCATCAAAGACTGCCCAAGCGGAACCTATATATATATATTTAATCACTTTATAAGCCCTTTTTCAAATCCCGGAGCGCCGAAAAAACCGGCTTTACCGGGAAAATTAAGTTTTACAAATCTTCCCCATCAATAGTATTATTCATTTATATGCTGGCAAAAACTTTCGATCTCGGGAAAACCTACCCGTCAGGCTGGCGGCTTGCGCTCTTAGGGAAAACCAGGGGAGGAACCAGGGCACTGGCGGGGGTGAACCTGACACTGACTCCCGGAACCGTAACGGGCCTGGGCGGACCGAACGGAGCCGGCAAAAGCACGCTTTTACGCGTCCTGGCCGGCCGCCTGACCCCTGACACCGGCTACGTCACGCTGGACGGCCTGAAGGCGGACGATTCCAGGCTACGGAAAGCCGGCGCCCTGGCCGAAACGGGAGCCAGAAGTTTCTATCTGCGCCTCACCGCCGAAGAAAACCTGTTTTTTTGGGGAGCGCTTTACGGCATGAGCCGCGCGGAAATCCGGGGGAAAACGGACATTTTCCGGGAACTCCTCAACATCCGGGAAGAAGACCCGGCAAAACGCTTTGACGCGCTCAGCGAAGGAGCGGCCCAGAAATTCTCACTGGCGCGGGCGCTGATGCTCAGGGCGCCTTTGCTGTTTTTGGACGAACCCGCCCGGAACCTGGACCGGAAGTCGTCAGCCTCCTTTTTCACTTACATAAAAAAACTGGCGGCGGAAGAGGGGGCCGCGGTATTCTACACAAGCCACGATCCCGGGGAACTGGCGCGAATCTGCGACCGGGTACTCATACTTAAAGACGGCGTCCTGACAGCCGAACTTACCGGGCCTGAACTTAAAAAAGCCGCGGCGGCCGGGCCCGGTAAGGCGGAGGCGGCCATAGCCGCCGCATGCGCTCAATAAACAGCCATGGAGATTTTCATGCACAGGATTCAGAGAAAAACCGATCTTCAACCGCGATGCCCGGGCGGGGGCCGCATGAAGCGCGATGCGCCTCAATCGGCCGATTTCCGGACAGCCCCATGATACGACAGATCTGCGCTTTCCTGCGGAAAGATTTCCTGATAGAAAAGAGCTACAAACTCTCTTTCCTGATGGGAACCGTCTCAACCTTCACAGGCATGGCTGTTTTTTACTTTATCGACAAACTTTTCGGGCGCGCCCTCAGCCCCTACCTGGCGGAATACGGCGCGGGCTATTTCCATTATGTGTTCACAGCGACGGCTTTTTTCGGTTATATCGGCACGGGGGCCGGTTCCTACGCGGAGCGCCTGCGCGCCGAACAACTGCAGGGTACTTTGGAGACGTCTCTGGCCGCGCCCGTCAGGCCGGAAATTTTCCTGACGGCTTTAACGGCCTGGAATTTTCTCTTCGCCACTTTTGAACTGGGCGTTTACGCGCTGGCCGGCGCTTTTATTTTCAAACTGGATTTTTCCAACGTCAATTTTTTCGCCCTGACGGCCGTCTTCCTTCTTTCGGCCCTTTCCTTCGCGGCTCTGGGCATATTTTCATCCTGCTTTATCCTGCTGTTCAAGCGCGGCAACCCGGCGGCCTGGGTTCTCAATAATTTTGAGGGACTGCTGGGCGGAGTATATTTCCCCGTGGCGGTCCTGCCCCTCTGGCTGCGGTGGTTCTCCAAATTTCTGCCGGTAACCTATGCCGTCCGGGCGATGGAACTGACGTTCCACAGGGGCGCGGGGTTCGCGGAGATAAAGTCCGAACTGCTGGCGCTTTCAATTTTCACCCTCGCGCTTGCTCCCCTGAGCGTGGCGGCCTTCAAGCTCTCCCTGAATAAAGCCCGGAAAGACGGGACTCTGGGACAGTATTGACGATCCGAAAACCACACAAGGCAATGGATAAAAAATAATATTAGATTATTTTTTAACAACCAGCGCGTAATGAGTGCTGAAGGGGGCGGACACGGAAAGGTAAATATTCCCCGCCTCTTCCCTTACCCGCGCCGGCGCGGCTTCTTTCCAACCCTTCCTGTCCAGATAGAAGAACGAATACGCCGCTTCTTCGGCGCCGGCTTTAACGGCCTTTAATTCAAAAGCTATATCCCCCTGGATATCCCCTATACCTGAGAAAAATTCCCACGCCTTCACCGGCCGCGCGCCGGCCGGCAGGCGGGACAACAGCGTCTGCGGCAGTTCACCCTCGGCCACGGAAATACCCGCCGCTACAGGCCCCCGCACCATCATCCTGAAAGAAAAAGAATAAAGGTCCGAAGCGGCGGAAACAGCTTTGATCTCGTATTTTACTCCGCGCTGGGAGAGCATCAGCGCCTTTGGAGAGACCTCATAGGCCACCATAATGGAATTCATCATGGCCCCTCCGGGCTGCGCCGCGCCTTTGAAACCCTTAAGCGAAGTCCCGCCGCTCCTCCCGAACCTGGCGTTCAGGGAGAACCTGTGCGAATTCCCCATATCGCCGAACGGACTGAAGCAATAATCAAAAGAGAACCGGTTGAACGTAAGCCCGGCTCCGGCCGAGAAACCCGACCACGGCCCGAGTTCGTTTCCGGTATGCCTATATTTGTAGCCGGTCCTCAGCGCTAATTTGGATATCAAAGGATACTCCGCGCCCAGAATAAACGACGGATAGTTATCTATAGGCTTATCCGCCTCCAGCGACATGAGCGCGCCGGAACCGGGCAGGCGCCGGCTTAATCCCGCTTTAAAGACAAGCGGGAGGTCGTAGCGCCTTGATATGAATTTTATCCCCGGCCCCATGTTCTGCACGGATAACCCGGCCGTAAAATCCTCTCCCAGCCAGTTAAAATCTTTCAAAACGCCAAGGTCCAAAGCCGCGGAAGCGGCCGATTTATTATCAATGCTCTGGCGTATCATCTTCACCGCGGCGCCAAAACTCAGACCTTTTTGAGGTTTCCAGCCGTAACCGACGGAAAACGCCATGTCGTAAGCCCCGAATTTCCCCTCCGACGGCGATATCGGGGCCAACGGATCGTTTTCGTTCAGGCCGCTCCTGCGTTCCATATCCTTTGGCGTGTAGAAATAATCAAAACCCAGTCCCCAGATCCCCGAACGCAGTTCGCGCGCCTTAAGGAACGCGAGGCCTTCCGCCGGCGCGGTATAAAGCAAAAAATCCTGTTTCAAGCCCTGAAAATAATCGTTATGAAAAAAACCGATGTTCTTTTCGCCTTCCAGCGAAGCGAGCCCGGCGGGATTCCAGTAAATGGCGTACGGATCGTCCGCGACGCCCACGAAAGCCCCTCCCATGGCTACGGCCCGCGCGCCGACTCCCAGCTTCAGAAAAGCGGCCGAAGTCGTCCCGGCGGCATGATAAATTTCGGCGGCGTAAGCGGCGGGAGCTCGGACGCAGATAATACAAACCAGGGAAAGCAGGGCGATAGACCATGCCCGCTTCCCTGTTTTATTTCTCACAATCGCTTTTTTCATAACCATCCCTCTCCGCCGGCCCCTGCTCTATCCCGTTAATGTATTATCGCCAGTCTTTTTATGATGGTTTTATCTCCCGACGCGCTGGCGGCCTCCACTTTGTATTGATAAACCCCGCTGGCGATATTTTCCATCTCCCAGACTATCTCCGAGGTCAGGCCGGCCGGGCAGTCCTGTTTTTCAAACCTCGCCATTTTTTCACCGGCTATATTATAAACGTCTATCTTCACATACGCTTTATCCGCGGGCTTGAATTTAAAAGTAAGCGAGGAACCTTTGGCGGGATTAGGATAGGTGTAGACTTCGTCTTTGTTCAGGAGGTCGCCGGAAGGCACATATTCCATGATCGCATATACGGAAAAATGGCTGACTTCGGCGCTCACTTTATTCGCCTGCATATCCACCATGGAAGTGTTGACCAGAAGCCAAACCCCGCCCGACAAAGTGTAGATCCGCAGGTTTTCCCGGTTCATACCGGCCACGGCCGCGTCGGTATAGGGCAGGGTCAGAACGGCCGGTTTTAAAAGTTTAGTGGCCGCTTTTTTAAATTTTATCTCATAAACGATGCCCGTGGAGTTGACCTGCGTATTGGCCTTCACTTTAAAAAGCGGCTGGTAGGTCCGGGGATCCAGTTTGGAGACCATAATATTGTCGCTCTGCGAAGCTGAATTTTCCGGGATATCGACTTTAGCCCCGTCCGGCAGCCTGATGGACCCGCCCTGCGAAGCGTCGAAAAACCGCCAGTTATCGGCCGACACCGCGGACGCCTCATTTGAAAACTGAGAATTATTACTGCTGTCGAAAGCGGCCAGGGAATAGTGGAACCGGACGTTCGTGTCGGCGGCGTTATCGATATAGCTGTTCGTACCCCTTGAAAGCGTCGCATAGGGCGTATCCGGAGTATAAGCGGCATTCTGCCTGCGCCTGTACAATTTGTACCCGTAAATATCCCCGGCGCCGTCATCCGTGGAGAGTTCCCAGTTCAGCGTAAGACTGCCTCCATCGTCGCCAAGAGTATCCGCCGCCGTCAGCCCGGACGGAGGAAGCGGAGGGACAAGATCTATGGTCGTCCAGGCTGTAGTGATATTGGACAGCTGGCTTAAATTCGGAACGAAGTCGGCGGTTTTTACCGCGCAATAATAAGTAACGCCGCCGAACAGGCCGCCTAGTTCTTCGACCGCATTGTCACCGGCCGGCCCCTTCACGGCCATGGCATAACTCAGCAGATCCGCGCCGTCGAAGTTGCCGCAGTCGTAAGCTGAAACGGATGAGCATTTGATCACATATTGCGCCGCGGTGCCAAGGCCGTCGTCGTTGCCGGGGGCGGTCCAGGACAGCCGGATGAAACCGGGCAGCGTCCCTGAAACCGCGGCCAGATCGTTTATTTTCGAAGGCGGGATATTGTCCCCGGAATTATTTATTGAAGCGGCCGAAACCAGATTCGACTCTATGGACTCAACATATCCGTCGTACGCCCGCACCGCGTATGTAAAAGAGATACCGGTCACCGCCGCCGTGTCGATATAGGTCAAGACACCGGAACCGACCTCGGCTATCAGCCTGGAGGCGCCGCCGGTACTCCGGTATATTCTATATGAGGACACGCCGCCGGAAGGGGACGCGCTCCAGGCCAGTCTTAGCCGGTTGCCAGAGTCATTGGCTACATCTGCCGCGCTCAGGTCCGAGGGAGCGTACGGAGAGGCGTTGACCCTTACGGTTAAAAGCGCGGTATTATCGGACCCCGAGACCGGATCTTCCAACGCGGTAAGCCTTAAGGTATAAAGCCCGTTCGCGTACCCGGATACGTCCCAGCCGGCCAAAAATCCGTTTTCCACCGGCTGCACGGTGCCGCTCGAAGTTATATTGTGCCAGACCGAGGGATCGTCCCCTTGGCCATATTCAAGGGTGTATCCGGTCAAATTCGGGTTGGCGATATATCCGCGCACCGGCACTGTGCCGCTTAAAATTTCGTCCTTTTTAGGACTGGAGACCGCAGTTATCTTTTCCGCGGTATATCCTATGATCTTGCCTCCGGAAGTGGCCACTATTATCACGCCGTTGGAAATACACGGGGAAGAATAGATATGATCCGGACCATACACATCCGCGTTCAGGAACACCGGAGCGCCGTCGGAGTTGAAAGCGAGAATTTCCCCGTCGATGGTCCCCGCGTATATTATTTCATTGGCCATCGCGGGCGAGGCAAGTATCCCGATGCCCGAAATATCTCCCAGGGTCGGGGAACTTGGCCACACCGAAGCCAGGGCCTGGCCGGATATCTGCTTGTCCATCGCATACAAGGTGTTCTCCGTAGCGCCGCCGGAGAAGTAGATCCTGTCCTTAGTCACCACAGGGGAACCGACCTGTTCCCAGGAGGTGTTCTCATCAAACGGCTCGGATAAAGGGTTAAGAAGCGTACCGTCGGAGGCATTAAGCGCCAGGAGTTTATTTTCATCATAGCCCGGCAGAGCGTATATGGTTCCGCTTGAAACCGCCACGGCGTTCATACCGTATCTGCCTCCCATCGTCTGGTATAACGACCACGTGGAAAGGTCGTTCTTGCCAAAAGCGTAGATCTTGCCGTCGTTCGCCCCGAAGTATATATTATCGCCGTCCGTGGAAGGCGCGGAATCCACCGGCTGATTTGCCTGGTATTCGCGTAACCGGCCGCCGCCGGCCGCGTCAAACACTTTCAGTTTCTTTTCCGGCGACCCCGTCCCCACAAAAACCTTGCCGTCCAGGAGCAGCGGGGACGAAACGGAGGAGGCTCCAAGCCCCGCTTTCCAGATCAGATTCCCAGTCAGCCGGTCCAAGGCGTACAAATACCCGTCCAGGGATGGGACATAAACGGCGCTGCTTGATACCGCGGGCGCGGCATCCACCAAACCGCCGGCGGCATACTGCCACACCATGACGCCTGTCCTCGCGTTCAGGGCATAGATATTGCTATCCCTGGAACCGAAATAGACCGTATCATCGAAAATGACCGGGCTGGAGATGATCCCCCCCCCGACCAGGTATTCCCAGGCTTGTGTAAGGGGCGGATAAGCCTGCTCCGCCGTGAAACCTGTCCTTTGGATATTGCCCCGGAACACGGGCCAATCTGCGGCATAAAGAAAGCTTGAATGATGGAGAGTGAACCATAAAAGTGGCAAAAGAACAGCCGAAATGCTTGTTACGGCATTTTTACCGAATTTTAAAAATCTTCCGGCAAGTTTCTGTCTCATAATCCCCTCTCTGATATCCATCTCTCATTAGCGAACCCTACGGCGCTAGATTGAGGACATAGGTCTTCCCATCTGTGGAGCCTACGACCAAAGTACCGCTATCCGGATCTATCACCAGGTCGGCGCGCACAGGTCCACCCGTCGCCACCGGCCATTTCGACCTTAAAACGCCGTCGCCCGCGCTGACAGAGTAAACATAACCGTCGTCGCAGCCGAAATAGACATAATCCTGGCCGCCCTGGTTTATATAAGAGTCAGGCACCAGCACCGGAGAAGACCTGATAGCGCCGCCGGCCTGGAAAGGCCAGCCCGGGGCGCTGGTCCCGTATGTTTTATCCACTTTATGCAGCCTGCCCGCATCGTCCCCGAAATAAATATAGTCGGTATAGCCGGCTATCGAGAAGGGCGAAGTATAAATAGGCCAGATGGCGTTATAGTCCCCAACCGGCCAATTGGTGGGAAGCTGGGTAAGGTTGGAGGAAACCCTGGCGTAAAGCTTCCCGTCCGGAGAGGTGAAGTAAAGTTTATTATTCAGCGACGCGACCCGCCCGTCAAGATATGGCGAGGATTTTATCGGCATGCCTAAGGGCGTATCGAAGCTTGTCGGAGAAGTGCCGTCGCCGGTATTCAGCGCGACGATTTTCCCGTTCTCAAGCCCGACCCAGCCGCTTTTGACGGTATCGCGGTCGTCTATGGAAATAGTGCCGGAGATCTTCCCGTCTATCGCCAATGGGTGATACCAGTCCGCGCAATCTTCTCCGGACGCCTTTTGCAGGCAATATACCTTTTTATCGTCCGCGCCGAAATACAAGTTGGGACCCGAACAACTTATATCCGAACACGTTAAATTGGACCTGATGGCGGTATGTGTGGTATATGTGGACCAGATCGGCTCCGCGTGGTCGTTGTCATCACGCACCTTGTAAATATCGCCGTTATCGTTCGCGAAATAGATATACAGACTGCCGTCCTCCACAACCACCAGAGGGCTGGTCCTTATCGCCGAAAGCGGGACCGTCGGATACGCCCATTTAAATGAACCGTCTTTCTTAACCGCCCTTAAATACCCGTCGGTGTATCCGATATAGACGGACGAACTGACCGTCGTCTCGCCCCAATTGGTATAGTACCCGACCGGAGACTGGATGGTAGTCGCCGCCGGCGGATTATACGGCCAGCTGCTGTTTGCGGGCGGCCGGGCCGGGTCTATCAGCGTGATTGAAGACGTATCCACCTGCGAGGCCGCGTTAAAATCCTCCGGCAGATCGCTGGGGCCATCCCTTACCGTGATCGCGCTCACAGGGTCCAATCTCACCCTGAAAACCTTCGGCGTCCGGCCGGAAGCGTCCTGGGTGGATTCGAAGACCAGAAAGAACGTCCCGGTTGAAGCCGCGGGAATGGAGGCGGACGGCAAACCCGGAGAAAGCACGGTCAAAGTGGAGATGCCGGTACCTGCCTCAAGAGAGATAGAGTCCATCGGGACGTACGCGACAGTACTCACGTCTATGCCGGATTCATATACTCCGTCGGTCCCGCTGGTGGTGGAATCTCTTACCAGCATGATGGCGTTAAACAGATTCTTCGCCTCCTCAGTGGTAAGGGGAGGGGCCAACAGATCGGAACTCATCACTTTAAAGGTCACGGTACTCAACTCCAGATCATTAAACCCGGCGGGGCTGTTGTTGGCTATCTCCAGTTTGATAGCGCTGTCGCGCGAGGCATTGTTCATCCATAATGGAGCGCTTGTGCTCGCGCTTACCGCATGCAAGCTGGCGTCATAAGTGACCGTGCCCAATATTATCTGGGGCGCTGATTTTAACTCCGTATCGGTATTAAAGGTCACCCTGTACACGGCGCTGGAAACCAGCGGATAGCCGTCCTGATCGTCAAATGATAAACCTGTCTGGACCGTTGTCTGCTGAGTAAGGACGGCCGGATCAAAACCCATATCCTGAAGCCTGTATATATGGGGGGAGCGGGGGTCGCTGCTCCCGCCGGTTCGTTCGAACACAATGTTGTCCGCGGCTCCGGCGGTGGAATCTTCCTTGATGATCATGGTTATGGGGAACTTCCGGCCCAGGAACTGGGGCGAGGCGGTCGTACTTGACGGATATATGAGGACGTTCGCCTCGGCGGTGCCCGGCGTATTGTTCCTCGACGCAAGGGTGGTGGTGGAACCCGCTCCGGTAAAGTCCTCCGAGTCATTATCCGTATCAGCGCCTTCCGTGGGCCGCCTGCCTATGGAATAGACGGCATTCACCGGCGCGGGGCCGGCATAAGGGACCTTCACACCCGCATAGCTATATCTGGAATAAGGCGTTCCAGACTCCCATGTGACCTGGTCTACCGTCGAACCCGTGGAATTTTCAAGCGCGAGAAAATCACCGGCGGCATTCAGCCCGTCAGTTCCAAAAGCGCCGGTCTGGCCGGCATAGCTCACGCCATCGCCGCTTATGGAGGAAAAATCCAGCACAGTGTAACTCTGGGGATATATTTTCCTGGTGAACTTAAACTTCACCCCGTTAGAGTTCCTTAAAACATAGTTGCTAAGGATTTGAGTGGTGATCGCTGAAGTATTATATATTTCGACAAATTGCCGGTTAAGCGGCCCATAGGCCACCTCGTTGATCCTGAGCGTATCCGTGGCGATGGAATTGGCGTAGTTTCTAGTGGGGGTCGGATCTATCTCAAAGTATTCAGGGTTGCCGTCCGACATCCTCGCAAAAGACTGACCCTGTGAAAGCAGGCCTGGGCCCGGCCACTGCACCTGATCCACCACAGCGCCGGCTCCGTTCTGAAGCTTCACATGGTGTTGTAAGCCTCCATTCAAGATCAGCGTCTGGTTAGTGACGGTAAAAGTGGACTTTGCATTTATAACATCTCCGCCCTGCCCCGTCCAGTAAAGATGCGGAGTCTCACCCGAATCTATGATATTCTCGGTATAGTAAAGTTTCCAGCCGGCAAGGGGAATTGTTCTGCTGGCATTATTGTAAAGCTCCACCCAATCATCCGGGGCGGACGCACCGGTAGGATAAACCTCGTTGATCCACAACCCTTGAAAGGTCTTTGTAGAGCCAAGCGGGACATAGTCGGTATAAACGCCATTGTGATTTTCCGCCCGAACCCGTAAATAATAGACTGTGGAAAAAGTCAGTCCTGTAAATGTGTACGAGGGCCCGGAAAGGGGAGCTGTGGAAACAGTGGCCTGATCGACAACTCCGGAGTTGAAGTTAGAGGCCGTAGAAACCTGCACCCTATATGTGGTACCGGGCAAAGGATTTGAATTGTTGTCCCAAAACACGATAAAGCCCTCATCGGTCACCGCGCTGAAAGTTGAAACGGAGGAAAGGGGGATGTTAGTCAGCGTGGCTGTCCCAACGGCCGCGGTATAATCCGTCAATATGTTGTTCTTGCTAATGCCGGCCACAGCAAAATAGTACGTGGTGTTGAGCGAAAGCCCGGATGAACTCAACGACAAGTTGTACGTGTCAGAAGACACCACCACAGCGCCGGCCGGGAACGTGGACGGGTCTGGCACCGTTGAGCTAAGCACCCGGTAACGCGTTACATATTCAGGATTATTGTTACGATCCCACCCGAACTGGATCACCCCTTCGCTCACACTGCTGAATACGGGAGACGCGGGCATGTTGGCTTTGGTCGAGGTGCTCTGCGACGCCACATAACCCGTAACAATCCCGTT
>MGVA01000014.1 GCA_001800245.1 Elusimicrobia bacterium RIFOXYA12_FULL_51_18
TCGCTCCTTGTTTCGCTCCAAACCCGGCCAGTCAAAAGTAAAGGGATTTGCGAGACACTACACTAGAGTCCCTGCCGAATTCCGATGCCAGGTCCTCTGTTTTAAGCCGGTTTGCGTCTGGTTTCAGCGTAACAATCATTTATCAGTAATTTCGTCATTTCTTCGGGATTCACCGCCCTTTCCCACGTAAACTATAGATATATATGATACGCGGGAACTTTAAAAACGTTTTAAAGTTGTTCGTTGCGGGCCTTGTGTCCGCGGCGTATTTTATTCCCGCGCCCGCCCTTGCCGGCACACCGGGTTCCGCTTCGGCCACTTTCCTGAAATTTACGCCCAGCCCCAGGGCCACGGCCATGGGGGAATCTTATACTTCCGTCACCGAGGACGCTTATGCCGCCTATTGGAATCCGGCCGGTCTGGCCAGCATGGAATTGCCTGAACTTGCGGCAACCTATAACGCTTCTTTCGAGGATGTCACTCATCAGTATGTTTCCCTGGCGTATCCGCTGAAATTCGGTTCGACTCTGGGGCTGAATCTGACCAGGCTGAGCGTGGCTCCGTTCCAGGGGTATGACGCGCTCGGCTGGGAGACCCGGAAAGTGGAAGCCTCCGACATGGCGGTGGGCGCCGCTTATGCCCGGACTCTTCTCAAGGATGAAATAGAAAGGCCGGTCTTCAATATCGGAACGAACATTAAAGTCGTGAGCGAAAAGCTGGACGGGCTGTCCGCCAATACTTTCGCTCTGGACCTGGGGGCCATGTACTACATAAGGCCGGCCAATTACTGGATGAAGAATATCCCGGCGCAGGAGTTCCGCGCGGCTTTTGCCGTTAAAAATCTGGGGGGGGGGCTGAAATTCGACCAAGATACTTTTCCCCTGCCCGTGTCGGCGACGCTTGGGCTTGCCTGGCTTTTGCATCCGGCGGGGAAAAATTCCCTCATGGTCAGCCTGGATCAGACCATAGCTAACGATGATAAATATTCTATGAGCCTGGGGGCGGAATATGTGGCGTTCCAACTGCTCGCTTTCAGGGCGGGGTACAAAACCGGCCAGACTATGGGTTCCGGGATCAGGTTCGGATTCGGCTTCAAGCTTTCGTTCGTGGATCTGGATTATTCCATGTCCCCTTTCGGGGATCTGGGAAGCATGCATAAGTTCGGCCTGACTATGCGCTTCGGCACTCCGCGCGCGATGCAGCCGCTGGCGGGCGCCACTCCCAGGGTGGGCAAGGCCAAACTTATGGCGCCGAAGGAGAAAATAGAGAAGCTGGAAAGTTTTGCCAAGGATTTCCTTGTTCTGGCGGCCAAAAATTTGCAGGAGCGGCGCTATACGCTGGCGCAGGAGAACGTTTCTAAAGCGTTCAACCTCGAGCCCGGCCTGAAAGACGGCGAGTGGGGGGATAAGTTCAAACGCCTCTCCGTAGTTAACAAGGGCCTCAGACTTAAGGATACGCCGGAAAGGGAAATAACCCTGCAAAAGAGCAACGAACAGGCCGATGTCGCGCATGAATCCTTTATCGCTTATGTGGAAGGCCATGATCTGAAAGCGTTCCTGTTGGCTCACGCCGCCCTTGGCGCAAACCAGCGGGGTGACGCCGTGTTCGAGGAAATGGTTTATGTGCTGGCCGAACTGACCCATAACGCCGTCAGAAGGGACGAGATTCTGCCCAAGGACGTGCTTATAAAGGAAAAACTCAAGAAAGCGGCCCAGGGTTTCTATGTCCAGCGCTTCGACATGGCCGCTAAAGAATGCGAGGAAGTGGTCACTCTTGATGAGAAGAACCGCATGGGGTGGACCAGACTTGGCTCGGCGTACTACATGATGGGTAACAAAGAAAAAGCCAAAAAAGCGTATTCCCAGGCGCTTGAGCTGGACCCGGCGGACATGGTGACCCGGCAGTTTATGGAATCCCAGGGGTGGAAATAAGCCATGGAAATGGTATTCATCATCATCGTGCCCTTCATTCTTTTAATGGCCGGCGCCAGCTTTCTGGTAGTGGCCCAGGTCTCGGGTTTTATTCAGTCCGGGTCGCTTAACCGCCGTCAGCATTTTTCCAATCAGCTTATCCAGCAGAACATGATACAGATCGCCATGGCGCAGAGCCAGATCGCGCAGCGCAGCACTGAGCTTGAGGTTCTCTCGTCCAAGCTGGTCCTCTCCAACCAGGAATTGGGCCGCCTTAACGCCATGAAGTCTAAATTTCTTTCCATGGTCGTTCATGACGTCAGGACCCCGCTGGCCTCTATCAGGGGTTTCAGCGAATTGCTGCTGAAAAAAAACATGGGCGATAAAGAGGCCCAATATCTCAAAAATATCGTTTCCTCCACCGATCAGCTGGGGCACCTGATAGCCGACCTGACGGACTTGGCCATGATAGAGGCGGGCAAACTGAAGATGGAAAATGCGGTTATAGATTTCGTGGATATAGCGCGGGACATCATACCTGGCATTTCCGTGAACGCGCAGAAAAAGGGAGTGGATCTGGTGGTGGGCGGCACGCTGCCGTCCGGCCTTATAGTCAACGGCGATCGTTTCCGGCTGTCGCAGGTGCTGATGAACCTTCTTAATAACGCTATAAAGTTTACACCGGTCGGAAGGCAGGTGGAACTTACGATACGTTCGGAAGGACGGTATGCTGCGGCCTACGTAAAGGACTCCGGTATCGGGATCCATCCAAGCGAAACCAAGCGCATCTTTGAGAAATTTTATCAGGCTAAGTATCAGAAAGACGAAAAACTCCGTAAACAAGGATGGGGGTTGGGCCTTTCTATCGCGCAGGAGATAATCCGGTCTCACAGAGGCGAGATAGGAGCTACCAGCCCCGGTCTTGGAAAAGGTTCGACTTTCTGGTTCAGAGTGCCGGCCGGAGTTTAGGGTCCGTAACGGAATTGTATAGATGTTTTGTCGGGAGCTCGGTTCATCTGGAGCGGCCGATCTTTGATCGGCCGTTTCGCTGTGCCTCATTAACCCGAATCCTGCAGTTCAACTTGGTTTCCATGGGAAGATCCTGTGAACAAAAAAAGCAATACCTGCGTAGGTGCCGTATTCGACCTATGGTCATGCCGTAACTGACCTATGGGCGTGCCGCATCAAGAGCTATGCTCATCAACGCGGCCCAGCGCTATGCGCATCAGACGGCCAGGATTCCCCGCAGCAGCGGGTCGAAAACCAAGCGCAATGCGCGCCAGGTTTTCGAGGGTGTATGCCGCGCGAAGCGCACCTGAGCTCCGCGAAGGGAAAAATTCAAATGAATTTTTCAGGTTAGCTTAGCTTTATGCGCAAGCTTAAATTTATAGTAAACTCATGAGGCGTATAAAGATAAATTCCCGCGGCGCCGGCCGCGGGAACTGGTGTATGCCAAAGCTGGTGGGTGGTACAGGATTTGAACCTGTGACCCCTGTCGTGTGAGGACAGTGCTCTACCGCTGAGCTAACCACCCGATGTTTACATTTTACAATATTTTACCCCGAATCCTGCCGGCAGATAAGAAGATTTGATTCTTAGGCGTAATTTGAGGTAGGATAACCTCACAAGGGGACATATGCCGGAAAATGATTGGATACAGGTTATTAAAGCGGACGAGCTTCTCGGTCAGGGTATGGTCGCCGTGTTCCCCAAAGGTCTACCGGTCCTTCTGATAAGCAAAACCACGGACGAGATCTATGCCTTAGCCAATAAATGTCCGCACATGGGCTGCCCAGTATCACGCGGACGCTTGGAAGGTTACATCCTCAAATGTCCCTGCCATGATTGGCGCTTCGACATACGTACCGGCGTTTTTCTGGACGCTCCCGAACTCTCCTTGCGGAGCTACGAATGGAAGATAGAAGAGGGCGGCGTTTTTGTCAAAATATAGGGAGTTATTATGAAAAAAATAAAAATGTATACGTTAAGCACCTGCCTGTGGTGCAAGCGGACCAAGAAGTTTTTCGAGGAGCGGAAGATCCCTTTTGAGGCCGTGGATTACGACAAGGTTGATGAACAGGAGCAGGAGCGTATTATGGCCGAGATGCGCGAAAAAGGCGGAGGAGGATCTTTTCCGTACGTGTGCATAGGCTCCGATGTGGTGCAGGGGTATGAGCCTGACGAGTTCGAACGCCTGCTGGATTGTGAAAAGAAATGAATATCGAGGCCAGAAAAAAAGCCCTGCGGTTCTTATTCGCGCCTATCGTTGATAAGCTGGGGTATAAATTTAACCCGGAAGAAGAAGATGCAGATTTCCTTTTGGAGCAGGAAGCCGGGCTTGAACGGCAATGCGGCATCCCCTACTGCCCTTGCCAAGCGCGTACTAAGGACCGGGCCGAGAATATGAAGATAGTCTGTCCCTGCATCCCTTTCCACCGGGCCCATTTCGACGCCATGAAGCGCTGCTGGTGCGGGCTTTTCGTCCATAAGGACGTCTTGGACCCTTCCAAATTGAAACAGCTACCCCCGGATAAGTTCTATGGTAAAAATGTTCATTGAGGCCGCTAAAACATCGGATATCGCACCCGGCGGTATGCTTGGAGTGAAATTGAACGGCGTGGACCTGGCCATCTGCAATTATGAGGGAAGGTTCTATGCGGTGTCGCGGAAATGCGGCCATGCCTCCGCTTATCTCGAACGGGGGACGCTTACCGGCTATATCCTCACTTGTCCCCTTCATTTTGCGCAATTCAACATAACCACCGGTGAAGCCTTGAGCGGTCCTGCGCCGGCGGCGCCCTTCAGCAAATATTCCGATCCGGCGGCTTCCGAACTGAGAACCGGCAGCCTCAAGATTTATCCGGTTAAAGTTGAGGACGATTCCATAAAGGTGGAAATAGATTAAAAGCCATCCAAAAAAACCTTTGATACTCGGTTAGCGGACGCGGAGATGTTTTGGAATGGCTTCTAAGCACCCCCTGTTCCCAGCTTAACGGTGTTATTACCGGCATCTCACCTGCTTTGATGTACCACGAAATCGACCGCGCGGCCGCCGGTCGGAGAGGATTTTGTCGTCATGGGCATTTATTGTATTATTATAAGGAATTGAGGAAGATTTATGGAAAGAATAACGAAGCATATCATCCTGCCGGCTGCGGAAAAAAAGAAAATAAGGTTCACTTTTGAAGGACGCCCGCTGGAGGCGCTTGAGGATGAAGTCATCTCAAGCGCGCTGTTCGCCAACGGCATAAAAGTTTTCAGCGAACACAGGAAAGACGGAAGTCCACAGGGCATATTCTGCGCCAACGGCCAGTGCGCCCAATGCACCGTGATCGCCGACGGCCTGCCGGTCAAGGCCTGCGTGTCAAAGATCCGGGAAGGCATGGCGCTCGCTCCGCTGAAGGGCGCGCCCAAATTGCCGAAAACCCCCTGCGTACAGGCGTTCGGCCGCGCGGAAGAACTGGACGTGGACGTTCTGATAATCGGCGGCGGACCTTCCGGCCTGGCCGCGGCCGCGGAGCTTGGCAAACTCAACGCGGGCACGCTTATTATAGACGATAAACACAAATTGGGCGGCAAGCTGGTCCTGCAAACCCACAAATTTTTCGGCTCGGTTGAGGACTGTTACGCGGGCACCCGCGGAATCGATATCGCCGACAAACTGGAGGAGCAACTTAAAGAATATCCGTCCGTCAAGATCTGGCTCAATGCCGTCTGCGTAGCCGTTTTCGCGGATAAAAAAGTCGGCGTGCTGTACGGTGACAAATATTTCCTGATCCGGCCCAAAGTTCTGATTAGCGCCGCCGGCGCAAGGGAGAAGAGTCTGGCTTTTCCGGGCAACACTTTGCCCGGCGTTTACGGCGCCGGAGCCTTCCAGACTTTGGTCAACCGCGACCTGGTGCGCCCGGCCAAGCGGCTGTTCGTTGTCGGGGGCGGCAACGTGGGGCTGATAGCGGCGTATCACGCGCTTCAGGCCGGCATTAAAGTGACCGGTCTTATAGAAGCCATGCCCCGATGCGGCGGATATAAAGTCCACGCCGATAAGATAAAACGTCTGGGCGTGCCGATCTATACGGGGCATACGATTGTCCGGGCCGACGGCCGGAAAGAACTGGAGACCGTAACTATCGCCGAAGTGGACGAGAATTTTAAATCAATTCCCGGAACTGAAAAGACGTTTAAGACGGACACTTTGCTCATTGCGGTTGGACTCAGTTCAGTGAACGAGTTTCATAAGCAGGCGCTTGAATTCGGCATGAACGCTTTTGTCTGCGGAGATGCCGAAGAGATAGCCGAGGCTTCGGCCGCCATGTTCAGCGGCAAGATCACCGCGCACCGGGTACTGAAAAGCCTGGGCGTTATGGCCGGCGAGGTGCCGCGGTTCTGGTTCGAGCGGCTGGAAGTTCTTAAGTCCCGCCCCGGAGAGACTCATAAACCCGCCCTGAAGAACCATGAAAACCCGGTCTATCCCGTGCTGCACTGCCGCCAGGAAATCCCCTGCAATCCCTGTGTTACCGTTTGCCCCAAGAAATCTATAAAACTTTCGGGGGATTCCATAATGACCGTCCCTAAGTTTTCTGGAGAGTGCATCGGCTGTTTCAAATGCCTGATCATCTGTCCCGGCCTGGCCGTCACCCTTGTGGATCATCGCAGGGACAGGGACAACCCGACCGTGGCGGTGCCTTTCGAAATAGAGCGCGGCCTTGTGAAGAAAGGCGACATCGTCGGCCTGACGGACTGCGAGGGAGCCGATCTGGGCAAAGCGGAAGTGACGGATGTTAAGGATTTTAAAGCGGAAAATACTTTGATAGTCATAGTTAAAACAAAGGCTGAGCTGGCCGGGCGTATAGCGTCAGTCCGGCTTTTTGAACCGGTTATGGCGCTTGCTGCCTCCATGGCTAATAAGGAAACGGATGATGCCACCATCATCTGTCGTTGCGAGCGCGTGAGCCTTGGCGAGATACGCCGCGCCATCCGGGGCGGCGTACGCGACATGAATCAGCTTAAAGCGGTTACCCGCGCCGGTATGGGCGCCTGCGGGGCTAAGACCTGTGAAAACCTGATACTTTCCATTTTCAGGAGCGAAGGCGTGGACCTTAAAGAAGTCACGGGATTTTCCAAACGTCCGCTTTTCGTAGAAGTTCCTCTGGGCATTTTTGCCGGAGCGCAGTGCCGGACCGCCGAAGAAGAGAAGACCTCGTGGAGCGGATTCTAGATGGTTAGGGTCAGGCATGGGACTACCCCTCCAGTGATGTCGTTTAAGGTCGCGGCCAGGCTGATATTCAGGGAGTTATTATGTCCGTTGAAAATTACGATGTCATTATAGCCGGCGCGGGCAGCATCGGAACGCCGCTGGCGATGTTCCTGGCGGAAAAGAAGTTAAAAACGCTGGTTGTGGAGACGCTGCCGTCGGTGGGGCAGGGGCAGAACAAATGCGCTATAGGCGGTGTCAGGGCCACTCATTCCGATGGTTCCAAGATCAAGGCCTGCCTGCGCAGCCTCGAGATCTTTTCCACCTGGCATGAAAAGTACGGCGAGGATATAGGTTGGATAAAAGGCGGCTATCTCTTTCCGGTCTACACCGAGAATGACGAGATGATGCTTAAAGAGATGCTGAAAGTCCAGCAGAAATTCGGTTTGAATATAGATTGGATAAGCGCGGGCGAACTCAGGAAACGCGTGCCGGGAGCGGCCGAAAAAGACCTACGCGGCGGCACTTTCGCCCCGGATGACGGCTCCGCCTCTCCACTGCTCTCCATAAACGCTTTTTATCGCCGCGCTGTAAAACTCGGCGCGGAGTTCCGGTTTAACGAAGAGATCACGGGTTTTATAAAAGAGGGCGGCTCGGTTAAAGGTGTCAGGACTTCCAAAGGGGAGTACCGCGCGCAGATCACGGTAAACGCGGCGGGCGCTCAGGCGGCCGGACTCTCCGAGCTGGCCGGAGTGAAGGTACCTGTTAGACCGGATTGCCACGAGGCCGGCATAACCGAGCCGGTCAAGAGGTTTTTTGACCCCATGGTAGTGGACATCCGCCCGGGGGAAAAGTCCAAAAACTACTATTTTTACCAGAATTCTGAAGAGCAGATCGTGTTTTGCCTGACTCCCACACCCCCCATCTGGGGAGAGGACCGCCGGTCCACCTCGGAGTTTCTTCCCGAGATTTCCAAACGCATGATAAGCCTGATGCCCGCGCTTGCTAACGTCAAGGTGCGCCGCACCTGGCGCGGACTATACCCCATGACCCCGGACGGATTCCCCATCGTGGATTTCCCAAAAGCTGTCCCCGGCTATGCGCTTGCGGTCGGCATGTGCGGCCAGGGTTTTATGCTTGGGCCTGGCCTGGGTTCCGCCCTGGCGTCCGTTATTACGGGCGAAAAGAACAAGGAGGATCTGGAGATCCTCTCTGGTTTTAAGCTGGAACGCAATTTTTCCGCGCAGGAAAAATTGAAGTAAAGTATCGCCAGGTCAGCCGAAAAGGACGGGCAGCCGGTTAACCTGAAAAATTCAGTTTAATTTTTCCCTTCGCGGAGCTCAGGTGCGCTTCGCGCGGCATACACCCTCGAAAACCTGGCGCGCATTGCGCTTGGTTTTCGCCCCGTTGCTGCGGGGAATCCCGGCCGTCTGATGGCCATAGGCCCTTATACGGCACCTACGCAGGTATTGCTTTTTTTGTTCACCTGATCTTCCAATGGAAACCAATTTGAACTGCAGGATTCGGGTTAACGGCCCCGGCCTTTTCTTTTTTTCGCTGGATTGACATGGAACGTGATCAACAGGTACACTTTATTTACCGTTAGGTAGATTTTACTGCCGAGGATGCAATAAAACACGGCCTTTTGGCGTTAACCCTATGATGAAAAAAATATTTCTGCCGCTGCTGCTGATAGCTTCTACGGTCCTGCCTCTGGCCGCACAGCAGGCCGCCATCGAACTTTCGTGGGCGGACTGCGTCCGGGAGGCTCTAGCCAATAACCCCGGTCTTAAAGCCAAAAAAATGGCCATAGACCAATATAAATATCTGTACCTTGCCGGTTACAATGCCTATCTGCCTAAGATCAATATCTCCCATTCGGTGAACCGCAGCGGGGGTGATCATACTACCCCCGCTAATAAATGGGGCCTATCCGTATCGGCTTCTGAACCAATCCTTAACCTCGGGGCGATGTCCTCCATAAGGACGTCCAAAATAAACTACGATAAAACGTTTTCCGACTACCGGATGGAATCCGCGTCTCTCCGGCAGGCCCTTTATTCGGCTTTCATGGGTCTGATGGCGGCCCAGGAACAGGTGCTTGTGGACAAAAGGATCCTGGATATCCGTGAACAGAACGCAAAACTTATAAAACTTAAATACGACAGCGGCATGGAGTCCCGCGGTAACATGCTTTACGCCGCCGCTCTTTATGAGTTGTCCAAAACCAACGCGGCTAAGTCCGAACGTTCTCTCAATATGGCCCGCAGGGAACTTTTAAAGAATATGGGGGCTTCCTCCTATCGTCCGGTTACGGTTAAAGGAGAGCTTACGGCGCCGGTATACGATTTTAAAACCGAATCCGTGAAAGAGCTCCTGGAAAAAACGCCGCAGGTGGTTTCGCAGCTGAAAAGCGTTGAGGCCCAGAAAGAACGGCTGCTTTCCGCCAGATATGATCTTTTTCCCACTCTTAGCGCCAGCCAGAGCGTGAGTTGGTCGGGGCCCCAGGAATTTACCGTTGACCGCAGTTGGTCCATGGGGCTGAGTCTGAGCCTGCCGCTTTTATCCGGCGGCATAACCTATTACCCCAACAGCACCAAAGCCGCCAAGCTTGCATTCAAAAGCGCGGAAGAGTCGCTTAAAGACCTGAAAGCTTCCCTGGAAAGCGATATCCTGAACGGTTACGACGACTTCCTTAATTCGCGCGACACCGCGCTCTCCAATGTGAGCGTCCTCGCGTCCAACGAGGAACGATATAAGGAGTCCCAGATAAAATACATGGCCGGCCAGATCAGCTTCATAGATCTGGCGAACATTGAGCAAAGCATGGTGGATGCCCGGCAGAATCAGCTTCAGTACCTGCGCAACGCCAATAATAAAAAACTCGCCTTGGAAAACCTCCTGGGAGTGGGCCTGGAAGAGCGGAATTAAAAAATAATCGGCAATTTTTTGAATGGAGAAAATATGAAAAAAATTTTAATTTCTATAGTTATCCTGGCCCTGACAGGCGGCGGATGCTATTTTTACAAGAAAAAGACCGCTCAGGCCGAGGTCCGGTATGCCAGCGCCGAGGTTATTTCAAAAGATATATCCGAATTCGTGGATACCACGGGCGAGGTGGTCCCCCTTAACCGGGTGGAAATACAGCCCTCCGCGTCGGGCCGGATAGAACAGATACTGGTGGAGGAAGGCGACAAGGTAAAGATGGGGCAGGTCATGGCTTTTATGAGTTCCGTCGACCGGGTGGCGATCCTGGACGCGGCCCGGGCCATGGGCGACGAACAGTATAAATACTGGCAGGAGGCCTATAAGCCTATAAAAGTAATGTCCCCGCTGGACGGCACGATCATTCTCAAGAATATAGTGGAGGGCCAGACCGTTGGCCAGTCAGCCGTGCTTTTCGCCATCTCGGATAAGCTTATCCTCTCCGCCAATGTGGACGAATCCGACGTCGGTAAGGTTAAGGAAGGGCAGGCGGTTTCTATTGTGCTGGACGCCTATCCTGATACTCCGGTCAGGGGGAAGGTTTTCCAGATCCTGGACGAAGGCAAGAATCAAAGCAATGTCATAACTTACACGGTGAAGATCCGGCCGGATACCGTCCCTTCTTTCTTCAGGTCTCAAATGACGGCTAATATTAAGATAGAGGTGGCCAAGAAACGCTCCGCTCTTCTTATTCCCACGGTTGCGGTTACCATAGACCCCGCGGGCAAGACTGCGGTGATAACGGAAGTAACCGATAAAAAGCCGGTCTATAAAAAGATAGAAACAGGCCTGGACGAGGGCGATATGGTGGAGGTTACGCGCGGCCTTGAAGAAGGAGACACCGTTATGTTCCAGTCCAAAGGCTACAGGGTGCAACAGGCCTCCGGCGGCACCAACCCGCTGATGCCTTCCAGGCCGAAAGTGCCCAGGAACGCCGGCAGGGCGTTGCACTGACGCTCCGGCGCTCATGCGCACCGCCACGCGGCAGCGGAGGAAATATTTTATGATCGAGCTTAAAGGAATACAAAAAACATACCACATGGGCGACGAGCCGCTGAAAGTCCTAAAGGGAGTGGACCTTTCAGTCAAAGAAGGCGAGTTCGTGGCCATCATGGGGCCCTCAGGTTCCGGTAAATCCACCCTCATGCACATCCTGGGCCTTCTTGACAGGCCGAGCGCCGGTTCCTATAAACTTTTCGGACGCGAGATCTCCGAGCTTGACGACGTGGAACTTTCCTACTTAAGGGCCCGTATTATCGGTTTTGTTTTCCAGCAGTTCAACCTGTTGCCGAGGATCACGGCAGCGGACAACGTGGCTCTGCCTCAGATCTATCTTGGCGAGAAAGCCCGTCCGCAGGAAGCCGGAAAGTATCTGGCGCAGGTGGGGCTGGGAGACCGCATGGGACATAAGCCCAACCAGCTTTCCGGAGGCCAGCAGCAGCGCGTGGCTATAGCCCGTTCGCTGGTCAATGACCCCAAGATCATATTCGCCGACGAACCCACCGGCAATCTCGCCTCGGACCAGTCTACCGAGATAATGAGGATCTTCCGCAAACTTAATGAGCGCGGCATTACCGTGATAATAGTCACCCACGAGCCGGACATCGCCGCCTGGGCCGACAGGGTGATAAAAGTAAAAGACGGCCTTGTGGTTGAGGATACCGCAAAAAAAGCGCCGGCCAAAAAGGAAACATCCACGCACCTGCGCATCCCCAAGTCCCTTTTCCTCAGCTGGCGCGAAGTTTCGGAGAACATGGCGTCTTCAATAAACTCCATAATCAGCAATAAGACCCGGTCGCTTTTGACCATGCTGGGCATAATTATCGGCGTGGGCGCTCTTATAGCGATGCTCGCGGTGGGCACGGGCGCGCAAAGAGCCATACAAAAGCAGATGTCATCTCTGGGCACCAATCTTCTGGCGGTTATGCCGGGCAGCCGGAGCCAGGGCGGCATGTCGCTGGGCAGAGGCGCGGTAAGCCGGCTGACGCTGGAGGATGCCTCGGCCCTGGCAAAGCTCCCCAACGTAATCAAGTCGGACTCCAATGTCCAGGGCCAGGCCCAGATGGTTTACAGTTCCAAGAACTACCGCAGCCGTGTCACGGGCGTTACGGCGGTTTATCCTTCCATGCGCGCCGCGGCCCCTTACTACGGGCGTTTTTTCTCCAATGACGAGGATATGGCGCTGAAAAAAGTCGCCGTGCTGGGCCAGACCGTGGTGACCGAGCTTTTCGGAAGCGAAAACCCCGTCGGCAAGACCATAAAGATAAACAGAAAAAACTTTACCGTGATAGGGGTCCTGCCTATGAAGGGCGCCGCCGGTTTTCAGGACCAGGACGATACGGTCCTGGTGCCTCTGCACACCGCCATGAAGGTTCTGCTGGGGAAGGAGTATGTGGATTCCGTCTGGGTGGAGGTTTCGGATTACACCCTCATGCCGGCCGTGCAGGAGAACATAAAGGCGCTGATGCGCAAAAGGCACAATGTGCCCTCTTACAAAGATGACGATGTGTCTTTGATGAATATGGCGGATCTCCAGTCTATGCTGACAGGCACCATAAAAACTTTCAGCACGCTGCTCGGCATCATTGCGGGCATCTCGCTGATAGTCGGCGGCATAGGCATCATGAATATCATGCTGGTCAGCGTCAGCGAACGCACGAAAGAGATCGGCCTCAGGAAAGCCATCGGCGCCACCAGGCGCGCGGTGCTCCTGCAGTTCCTGATAGAGGCCGTCATTATCTCGATAATCGGCGGTCTGCTGGGGATCGTGATCGGCGCCGGCTCTTCCCTCATTTTGTCCAAGTTTTCCGGTTGGGCGATCTACATCTCGCCTTTCTCAGTGGCCCTGGCTTTCGGTTTTTCGGCCACAGTGGGAGTAGTATTCGGCTTCTGGCCCGCGAAAAAAGCCTCCCTGCTTTCGCCTATCGACGCGCTGCGTTACGAATAAGGGTCCGGGCCAGACATGGGATTGCCCTTGCGCCGCGTAGGAAACCCTCCCGTGGTTTCCCCCCAATCTTGCAGATTGGGGCCCCCCATCCGCTATGCGGCTCCAGAGCAATCTCATGCCTGGCCCTCCAGTGGTGTGGTTTAAGGTCGCGGCCAGTCGGATATTTGATATTATATACTGCGTTCTAAAAATCAAGCTTTAATGTCGGGGTGGACTTTGCGGCAGTCTTGCGCCACCCATGGACACAATATCACGAACAGTGTTGAACAGTGAAGGAGATTCCCATGATAAGCGTTTCCGTGAAATGTCCGCACTGCGGCAAATCCCTGATGGACCCCAAAAAGAAGCTGGACAGTTCTACTTCCATCTTTATACACCTCACCTACGCCGGTAAAAACGCGCCCCTTTACATGAGCTCGGCGTACGGCAGCTACCTGCTTGAAACCACCCTTGGCGTGCCGATAGGCAAGATCGCGGGCTTCCGCTGCCCCCATTGCAAGGCCGATCTTAAGAGCACCAGGAAATGCGACGTCTGCGGCGCGCAGATGGTGGCTTTTGACCTTAAAGAAGGCGGCCAGGTGCAGATCTGTTCCAGGCACGGCTGCAAAAAACATCTCCTTGAATTCCAGAACCCGGATAATGAGCTACAGGCTTTTTACAAGTCTTACATAAAAACTTTTAAATGAGGTGAGAAGCCGGAGATTTGAGGCCGGAGACCAGAGTCAGCATGACTTCTGATTTCCGACCTCGGTTATCTATGGAAGAAACGGAACATAAAAATTTTTTCAGGACCCATAAAGTCCTTACGTTCCTGCCGCTTGCCGCTTTGGCGGCCGGGGTATTCTGGTATGTTTCCAAATATAATCCCGTGGAGTATTCCTCCGTCGAGCCCAGGAATATCAAGTATTCCGAACCCGCCAATCCCGGTCAGCGGGCCGGCATCCCGGAGCGGGAAGAGGCAAAGGCCGTCTCCGCGCTGGATATCCAGGGCTCTCCGGAGTTTAAGGGCCGGGTTACGGGCGCGCTGAAGCTGATCTGGATGGCGGACCGGGAAACCTTTCTTTTTATCAAAAAGTATATCTATATAATCCGCAGCGAGGATAAGACGGATTTTTACATGGACAACGGACAGCCGGTGGCCGCCATTTCCAACGCCAACGTTTTCCGGTCCCTCCCATGGTGCGCCGGGATCATCGCCCACCAGGCTTTCCATTCTTACGCGAAGTTAAGTTCCATGAAGAAGAAAGGTTTTATCCCGCCCCCGCCCGGAACCAAAAAAGACCTGCGGGTGGAGGCGAACCCGGTGGCTTTTGACTTTACCAGTCTCGATTCCATCCTGTATGTGGAGCGGAAAGCTTCCGAATTTCAGGCCAAAGTTTTAGCGGCGGCCGGGGGCTCCCGCGCCGAGATCCTGAGCGTGAAAAAACGTGCCCCGCGCGATTTCACCTTAGCGCATGACGGGAACTACATCACCAAACCGTAAATTTACAATTGTTAGCACAGAAGGCTACAGAAAGCAACGGACCGTAAAGGTCATTGTGCTTATGTCGCCGGCGCCAAGGGTGGACGGGTTAAAGTTTTTTGCTGATCCGCTGCTGAAGAAGCTCGATCTGCGCAGATTGCAGCTATAAAGGCCGCGCAAGTGCGCGAAAGACACCTTTAGAACCGGTATACCCCATTTTCCCGGTTGTCAGGTCATATCCATATGTCATGAACGGCATAGGGCCCACAAACATTATCTTGCTGTCGGCGAGATAGAATTGCCCCGACATAAGGGTATATTTAGCCCTCGGAATGCTGCTGATAAATTCCGGCGCTAAAACATTAAGCGAGTCGGGCCGCTTCCCGTATTTACTTTTGTAACTTTCCGCCGCGGAAGCGATAACCCCGAGCCGATGTTGAGCCATGACCGTGTTAACCTTAACAGCCGCGACGTGCACTCCGACGCCCAAAAGGAACACCGCTGCGCTGGAGAAGAAACCCCTGCATAGTTCCTTTTTCCCCGCTATATAAGTAATGGCGGCAGCCGCGAAGAATAAGCCGGAAAGGCCTGCCGTTGCAACCGCGCCCTTCAGGCCCTCACCGAACAGGCCTTCCGACGCCAGTAAGATTCCCCCCGTCACTATTAAAGCCGAATAAATCGACTGCTTTGATTCTTTTATGAATTTCATATTTTATTCTCCCTTACTGAATTCCGGCTTACCGCTTCCCGATGTTTTGCCCCGTTCCCCCCTCCCCCCTATTTTTTGGGTGCCGGCTGTTCATCAAACTTATCACAAGCTTTTACGAGCACGTCATAGCAATCTTTTACGCATTCCTCGGTCTGGGGCGGGTCACTAATAATCCTGCAGGCTAACCTGCAAAACCGTGTCGTGACATACACACATATTTCTTTGGCGGTAATCTCCCTTGTTTCCGTTACCGATTCGACATACTCCGGGCCATAAGACCAGTCGCCGCTTCTTGATTTCACTGCCGCGCCGGGCACTATGAATTTCTGGGGGAATGTATAGGCTTTCCCCAGTATGTAGTTTTTCTTGTCCTCAACAGTCCCGGACTTAAGCAATTGTTTAAGGCAATTAGCGATCACAGGTTTGCCGGCAAATTCCATGAGGATTATACTATCACTAATCCACCTGTTATAGGTGTTACCTTCTGAAAGAGCCGCCTCCTCCGCAGAGCCGGATACTACGGGACGGAACGTTCGCGCAGGCATGATCACGGCTGCCGCAACCGGTTCCGGCAGTATAATTTCCTTGTCCTGTGATGAAGCGGCGCTTTTTACGGCTTCCAAGTAACTTATAATACCAAGTCCGCCATTGCCGTCAAAATCAACCTTCAGCTCTCCCGCATTGGTAAGCCCCGTTTCCAGACATATTATACTGATTACCACCATCATTGATTTTTTCATTTTTCCCCGTGCTCCTTTTTTAAATTACCCTGGAAGTCTCCGCTGAGTCCGCTTACGCCTGCTACAGAGCAATTTATATGCCAAGCCCGGGCAAGCTCTATTTTACGGCTTTCATTGGGGAACAGGTTTTTGGCAAGTTTTAAGAGTTGGCCGGAACGGCTGAAATATTCTCAGATGAGAATATTTCATTTCATATGAAAATAAAAAGGCTGGCTTAACTCCCGCCCGATCGGTGTTTTGCAACTTTTAATTGGCAGTTATGCCCATGGAGTGTACCTTGGTGCGGGACGGACTTAAGTCTTCTATTTTATCAGGCTGGTTATCAGCTTCAGCATGGCCGGGCTGTAGGTTGTGGGGACGTGGTTTTCGTTGACCAGCAGTTTCTGTATCGGTACCTTGCGGGCCGGGTGGGTCAGGTCTAACCCACCTGGGCCTGCCGGCGGAATTCCGGAAGTTTAAGCCGGCGCCTCAGGCGTCACTATATGAACACGCCTGTGGCCTGCCGGACGATAACTGCCAGCTGGGCCCACGGGTTGATTACGAAGCTGTAGAACCCGCCCCGGCCGACGACTGAACTAAACAACGCCCCGACTCCTGACACGCCAGGCAAAAGCCGGGGGCGGGGGGTTTTAAAAAATTTCAGAAACCCGTCCCGAGTTTTTGTATTATAGCGGTAAGGGGAGATTTACGCGATTTTTTAAAGCGTGAAAAGATTGAGATCAGGAAAGAACTGCGCTAACCGGTCTCATGTTTCCTACATCCAATGCCTCTTATCAGGAAATTAAAAATTGGCGGTGTCGAACTCAAAAACAACCTGGCTCTGGCGCCTATGGCGGGCATCACCAATGCCGCGTTCCGCGCTCTCTGCATCGAGGGCGGGGCCGGCCTGGTGGTGGGCGAGATGGTTTCGGCCGAAAGCATAAGGTATGCGAACAAAAAATCGCTTAAGCTGCTTGAGGTATATCCTTCCGAACACCCCATCGCGGCGCAGATCTTCGGCGCCGACCCCGAGAGCATGGCGCTGGCCGCTAAACTGGCCCAGGACCTGGGGGCTGATATCGTGGATATTAACGCCGGCTGTCCGGTTAAAAAAGTCCTCCGTTCCGGTTCCGGCGCGGCTCTCATGAAAGAGCCGGCCATACTTGAAGCCATAGTGAAAAAGACCGTCAAAGCCGTGACGGCGCCGGTCACGGTCAAGATCCGATGCGGGCTTACCGAGGGAGAAGTGATCAGCCCGCGTCTGGCCCGAGTGATAGAAGGGGCCGGGGCTTCCGCTATTACCCTGCACGGACGCGCCGCCTCCAATTTCCACGCGGGGCCGGTGGACTACGACGCCATGGCCGCCACCGCCGCCGCCGTCAAGATCCCGGTTTTCGGCAACGGCGGAGTGCATACGGCCAGGGATGCGGCTAAAATACTTGAAACGGGCTGCGCCGGAGTGGCCATAGGCCGTGCCGCAGTGGAAAACCCCTCTATTTTCCTAGAGATAGCCGCAGGACTTTCAGGCCCGGTCCACGAAGTGACGCTTGATCCGGTCCGGCGCATAAAACTCTTCACCCGTTTCCTGGAACTGAATACCGCGCTCTACGGCGGTGATGAGGGAGTGGTGCGCGCCCGCAAACTGGTAGGCTACTGGCTTAAAGGTTTCCCCGATTCTTCCGCCCTGCGCGGCGATTTCATGAAGGCCGCCGGCCTTAATGAGGCCAAGGCTCTTTTGCTACAATATATGGAGGCCTTGAGCCGTAAAGCGTAAAAAGTTGCCGCCGCTTTTGTACCGGTTTGTGTTTCCGGTTTTATGCCGAACGGCTATAGCGAACATGCTGATTTTTATTTAAACACCGTTATGACACAATCCGTTGATATACCAGAAACCCCGCTGATGCAGCAGTATGCCGCGCTCAAGAAATCCTATCCGCACGCCATATTGTTCTTCCGTCTGGGCGATTTTTATGAAATGTTCGCCGAGGATGCCAGGACCGCCAGCGGTATTCTGGGAGTGGTTCTGACGTCCCGGCAGGGCGTGCCCATGTGTGGCATTCCCTACCATTCTTCTTCAAACTATATCGCCAAACTTCTGGCCGTCGGCCGCAAAGTGGCCATTTGCGAACAGACCGCTCCGTCGGCCGAGGAAGCTAAAAAATCCAAACTGTTCAAACGCGAAGTGGTCCGGCTTATCACTCCCGGCACCATCGTAGAGGACGAGCTGCTCCAGACCAAGACCGCCAACTACCTCGCGGCCGTTGAAATAGATATCGTGGGCTGGGGCCTGTCTTACATAGAGGCCTCCACCGGGGAATTTTTTTCGACGCAGAATCTTAACGACCCCAATTTATACCAGCTTTCCGCTTTGCTTTCAAGGATTTCCCCCTCTGAGATAATCGCGGAGGCGCGGACCATAGCCGAGATCAGAAAGCGCGCCCTGGACGTGAGCGGCGTCGTGCTGGGCGAATATACCAGGCTTTCGGAGATCGACGCGCCCTGGCAGCGCGGCGCCGTGTGGCAGAATAACAAGCTTGCGCTCAAGACCGCGCTTAAAGCCGCCGCCTATATCAGGGAAAATCAGCCGGGCTTGAAGGAAACTTTCTCTCCCGTTTTTTTTGAGCCGTCCAACAAAATGCAACTGGACGAGTCGGCCATTAAAACGCTGGAGCTTGTAAATTCCGAATATGGGGAAGATGCTAAAACCCTCTGGGGAGTGCTGGACGCGACAAAAACATCCATGGGCTCTAGAATGCTTAAGAAATGGATCCTCGAACCGCTGACCGAACTGCACGAGATCAACGCCCGCCAGCAGTTCACCGCTTTTCTCTCACAGAACCGTGAAGCGCGCGAGAGCCTGGCCGAGATCCTCTCTAAGATACCTGATATCGAACGCGTGCTGGGACGGGTGGTGAATATGAGCGCCAGTCCGCGTGACGCGGCGGCCGTCCGCAAAGCGCTGGGGCAGATGGCGCGTCTTAAGCCGCTTCTGAGTTCCCCCCGCTTTTTTGAATGCGTGCCCGAACTAGCCGGCCGGGTTGAGACCGTCTCGCGCGCCCTGGGCGGCCTGCGCGAGATCCTGGACCGCGCCGTGGTTGAGGCTCCTCCCGCCAAACTTTCCGACGGCGGAGTTATCTGCGAAAACTACAGCCCTGAACTGGACGAATTACGATCCCTGCGCAAGAACAGCCAGACAGTCCTGGCGGATATCGAAACCCGGGAAAGGGACAAGACCCAGATACCGTCGCTCAAGGTGGGGTATAACTCGGTTTTCGGCTATTACCTGGAAGTGACGCGGACGCATCTGCCTAAAGTGCCGCATTATTATACGCGCAAACAGACCCTGGTCAACGCCGAGCGTTTTATCACCGAAGAGCTTAAGGTCATGGAGTCCAGGATCCTGGGCGCGGAAGAGCGGATGCTTAAACTCGAGACCCATCTCTTCGGCGAGATCAGGGACCTGCTGCTCAAGAATTTAAAGGAACTGCGCATTTTCGCTCTGGCGGCCGCGGAGCTGGATGTTTTTTACGCCCTGGCCGAGAGCGCCCTTAAATACGATTTCACGCGTCCCATGATGGCCACGGGGGCGGAGCTTATTATAGAAGAAGGCCGCCATCCGGTGGCCGAGCGCTATCTGGCCGCCGGCTCTTTCGTGCCCAACGATCTGCATATAGGCGATAAGGACCCCCAGATCATAATTTTGACCGGCCCCAATATGAGCGGCAAGAGCGTCTATCTGCGCCAAAGCGCCCTTATCGTTCTCATGGCCCAGATGGGCGGTTTTGTCCCGGCTAAGTCCGCGGTTATCGGCGTAGTGGACCGCATCATGACCCGCATCGGGGCGCAGGACCGCCTTTCCCGCGGGGAATCCACTTTCATGGTGGAGATGCGCGAGACCGCCGTTATTTTAAGCCTGGCCACTCCGAAGAGCCTCATTCTTCTGGACGAGGTGGGGCGCGGCACTTCCACTTTTGACGGCATTTCCATCGCCTGGGCGGTGGTGGAATACCTTTATAAGGCGGCAGGCGGCCCAAAGGTATTGTTCGCCACCCATTATTTCGAACTGACCGAACTTGCTGAAAAATTCCCCGGCATCAAAAACTTCAACGTTTCGGCCAAGGAATGGACCAATTCGCTGGGCAGGACCGAAGTGGTCTTTCTGCACAAAATTTGCGCCGGGCCCGCCGATAAGTCTTACGGTATTCATGTGGCCCAGCTGGCCGGTCTGCCGGACGCCTCTATAAAGCGCGCCAAGGAGATCCTCCATGTCCTTGAAACCAAAGGCAATATAGAAGTGGAAGGCGGAGAAGAGAATATGACTCCGATGCTCCCCATTTTTTCCGAGCACCCCGTCCTGGACGAGATAAAGCTTTGCGAACCCGATAAAATGAGCCCCCTCCAGGCCCTCCAGACCCTCATAGAGTGGAAGAAGCGGCTAAAGTAAACTATTCTCCGCGCCGATACCGCTTACAGCTTTTGCCTTGCGAACAATCCTGCCCTAAAGACCTATAAAGAATAAGCCCCAAAGACTCTGTCACTGATAAGAATTGGCAGCTATCCTATAGGTATGACTAAGCCGTATAAGGAGCCCGCCATGAAAAAAATACTTTCGACGCTAGTTGTCGCTTTTTTGTTCTCCGTCCCGGTTAAAGCCGCGGGTCTTTCTGATTTCGGGCTGGATTCCGTTAATGCCTCGGATCTCTCCGAAATTCTCCCAACGGACGCTTCCTACGCCGCCCCCGCTCCAGCGGCGGCTCCTTCGGCCGCCAACCCCAAAGAGTGGACCGTAATGTTTTACTCCACTACCAAGGACCAGCTCCGCTACGCGCTCACCTGGCAGCTTTTGGAGATGAAAAAGGTCGGCTCCACCGCTAAAGTCAACGTGGTTGTGCAGGCGGCTTTACCGGTCAAGGGGCTGGATGGGATAATTTCAACCCCCACTATCAGGATGGCCCTTGGGAAAGCGGGTGACACCGCAGAGCTGGACCGGACGATAGAGGCTATGTTCAATGCCGGCGGAGCCATAGACCAGAGCGTCCTGAATTCTTTCGCCTCCGACATCGTAAGCAGGACGAACAATACCGACACGGGGAATTGGAAAAATGTCGCGGATTTCACCAGATGGGCCAAGTCTAATTATCCAGCCAATAGGTACGCTTTTGTCATCTACGGCCACGGCAACGGTATTTTTGATCCCAAAAAAGAAACCAAGGGCACGTTGATGGATACGGAAACGCAAAATTATGTGACTCTGCCGGAGATGCGCCTCCTGATGGCTCAAACCGGCAAGGTTGATATTTTTGTGATGACTTCCTGCATAATGCAGATGGCGGAGGTAGCCTGGCAGATCAAGGATTATACCGATGTGATCGTGGGCTCAAGCGAACTGATGTCGGCTGTCGGTTACAATCTGAACGGCATGCTGGCGACTTTGAACGCCAACCCCGCCATTTCCAGCCGGCAGCTGGGCGCTCAACTTGCCGACGGTTATATAGACAGGATCAAGGCGTTTGAGATCCCCGGAGGGCACGCCTCCGTTATCCTTACCTCCAGGCTGCCCGCTTTTGTTGAAAAGCTGAACGCCTGGGTGGATGCGGAACTGGCCCTCAAGGACAAAGCCGCCGTGACCGCGGCCAGGAAGGAAGTGGCCCGCTTCGACATTTTCGGGCTGTCTATTGACACCACCACATCCGCGATGGCGCGCACGTTCTCAATATCCGGGGATCTGTACGATTTCGTGAGCATTATGACTGCCGGTCTGCCGCAGGATACTCCGGAGCGGGTGAACGCCGCGCAGAAAGGCCGCGAACTCATGGATTTCATATCCAACGATCTTATCTACAAGTATTCATATACCGGGGTTTCAAACACCGGTTTTGACTATGCCCGGGCACATGGCCTGTCCGTACATATTCCGCCGGTAAAGATGCCCTTAGGTTTGCTGAGCGAATTTGAAAAAGTGCTTGAAACTAGATACTGGGATCTGCCTTTCGCGAAAGAGAGTGGGTGGGGCGGGTTTCTCAACTGGATCTACGGCCGCAAATAAATCGGTGTTGTGCCGGCCCTATGTAATTTCCAGTCTGTGGCATGTGGCCGGCGTCTATCGGATATTTTTCGAAAGCCGCAAGTCCGTCCCGGGCAGTTCCGCCCGAGGCCTGGGACACGCAACAAAATAACAGACCAATCTGGAGGCCTGTATTTGGCTGTTTGATAGCCATAGGCCTTTATACGGCACAGCCATAGGCTGGTATTGGCGGCACCCCCTCCTGGGAATTAAGCCACAGGAGGGCACCGCTGTAGCGGTTCCCCCTACGTTTGAGGCACATAGTGCTTTGTGACGGCACCTACGCAAGTATTGTAAAATTTAGTTATGTCAGAAATACAATTATTACCCGAAGAAGTGATAGCCAAGATCGCCGCCGGAGAGGTTATAGAGCGTCCCGCCTCCGTTTTAAAAGAGTTGATCGAGAATGCGGTGGACGCCGGCGCCTCCAGGATAACCGTGGATATACGAAAAGCCGGAAAGCATCTTATCCGAGTAAATGACGACGGGCGAGGCATGGACCTTGAGGACCTGAAGCTATCCGTCAGCCGCCACGCGACCAGCAAGATCCGGACTTTTGAAGACCTGGATAAAATAAAAACCTTCGGTTTCCGCGGCGAAGCCCTTTATTCTATTTTTGCGGTTTCAAAATTGGCCATAACCAGTTTCAAGCCCGGCGCCGCGGCGGATACCGGGAACTCCATTTCCGGAGAGGGAGGGCGGATACTTTCCGAAACAAAAACGCCGCCGGTTAAAGGCGCCACGGTGGAAGTCACGGATCTTTTTTTTAATACTCCGGCCAGGGCCAAGTTCATGAAAAGCGAGCCTTCCGAGCGCGCCCATATCATCCGAACCGTGGAAGAGGCGGCTCTGGCCGACCTGAAGATCGGATTCACGCTGAACATAGATGATACCGAAATATTTTCCATGCCTCCGGGCGGCGAAGATTTTTGGGCCGCCCTTGGCGACCGCGCCGGAGTAATTTTCGGTAAAAACATCCGCCAGGGGCTTATAAAAGTAGAGGGCAGGAATCCCGCCATTTCCATTTACGGCCTTATTTCGAAGCCGGACTCCCTCTCGGCCACGCGCATCAATCAGCATTTTTTCGTTAACAAACGGCCCGTGTCTTCACGCGTGATCCAGCAGGCGCTGTACCGCGGTTACGATACCATGCGCGGGGATAAACATCCTGCCTGCGTTCTTTTTCTGGATCTCAACCCCGCGGATTTCGACGTAAATATCCACCCGCAGAAAAAAGACGTTAAATTCGCCTCCGATAACGACGTGTTCAGGAAACTCTCCAGCACCGTCTATAACGAGATCCTCAAAAAACAGACGGCTTCCGTGGCCTTGAGCGCGCCGGCGGATGGAGGGGCTTCGGGATCCGCGGAACCGGGCGCGGGACAAAACGGCGAAATTCCCGCGCAAGAGGGAAATCTCTTCAGCAACGAGACTCTCCAGCTTGAGCCGGTGGAGCGGGAAAACGGCGGGACCCCCAACTGGTATCTGCCCCCCATCTCTTACCTTGGGCAGATAGCTAAAAGCTACCTGCTTTTTGAATCCGGCGGCGGTCTCCTGGTAATGGACCAGCATGCCGCGCAGGAGCGGATCTTATTCGAAAAATACATGGAAGAATTTTCCAAAGGCGCCATCAAGGTCCAGCCGCTGATGCTGCCGGTGTCTGCGGAACTTTCCCGGACGCAGATCGAAACGGTTTTAAAGTGGAAGGAATGGCTGGATAAGGCGGGCTTTGAAATAGAGCGTTTCGGGGCTACCACGCTGCGGCTGCACTCGACTCCGGCCTTGTTCTATTTTACGCCGGAAGCGCTGAATGAATTTCTGGGTTATCTGACGGAGGTGTTGGGCGAACCGGAGAAGGCTTCGGAGGATCTGAAGCGGAACACGGTGGCGACGATGGCTTGTAAGAAGTCGGTGAAAGCCCACGATTTTATAAAGCCGCAGGAAGCCCTCCGCCTGATAGAGGACCTGAAAGGCGCCAAAGACAGTTTCCACTGCCCACACGGCCGCCCGACGCTATTCTACATCTCCCCTTCGGAGATCGCCCGTAAATTCCAAAGAACAAACGTGATATAGGTAACGCCTACCGGTTGGTTTTAGGTTGGGGCACCGCAGGATAGTAAAGCGGGGGCCTGCCGGGGCCAGTCTTTTTTGCGTTCCCTCGGCAACCTGCGGGGTCAAAAAAGACTGGCCCCGGCACCCCGCGTAATACTTACGCACTTTATGGTCCTGTAGCGATAATCCCGGCGCTTCTTTAAAACTAATAATATTTCCCCCGCCCTTTTGATGGTACAGCTTAATGACCCACCCAGTGGCAAACAAATATCCTTCAAAATACCCGCCTCACAGTGTGCTGTTGAGGCGGGTATTCGTCGCTAAAAGGTTCAAACCAGGGTGGACTGTTGGCAATTAAGATACTAAGGACCGTCCCCAATCACCCGCGTATAGGCCCCATGGCCCTTGACGATTCTTATTTTGCCCCATAAAATATAACACATGATATGCAGGGTCTTATGAAAAAAATTAATATTCTGATAGAATCAGCTTTTTTAGTCATCATTTTCCAGTTGTTGACCGTTTCGGCACACGATATGTCTGATGGCCCGCTGGATCTGGACAAGGATTCTATTCCCCATATATCAGCAGATTTTTATCGTGATTCAAAAAATGCCATGCTTAATTACAGTTTGCCGGAGCCTGGTCCGGAGCGTGCGGCACCTTCCGGCTCTATAAAAATAATCAGCTATGGTGACGACTTTAGGATTTTTTTAGCCAAAGCTGAAAATGCGGATCGGGAAACACAGGTGAATGCTTGGATAGAACTGTCAAACAAGTTGCCGCCGGGGCTGGGGAATTCCATTTTCCACACGAATTCTCAAGGATTGGAGGCGGCCGTTAAAGAAGCTTTACCTGGCTATATGTCAAAAATGCCTGAGATCAGGGAAGAAACACTGTATCTGTTCGATGTCGGCCCTACAGCCATACAAAACACTTATTACCGCTTCAGGAAAGTATTCTCCGATTTTACCGAAGGCGCCACGGCTTATATATTTCCGTCCATGTTCCGGCGCGGCATCAGCGCTGCTCCGACGGAGAAAGCTATCCTTTTTGGCCCAGATACGATGGTGTCCATGGGCCTGACCGAAAAGGCTTTCACGATCGGGACAGCCCATGAACTTTTTCATAATTATGAATACTTTGCATCGTCGGGGAAAAAGATGAATACTTTTGCCGCCGCGCTTTGGAGTGACGGCGCGGCTAATTATGTGAGCGGTTTAATCAATCCGGAAGCTAGTCAAGCCGACATCCTCTTAGATTCGGTGCTATCCGAACGTTGCTCCGATGCCGCTTTTGTAAAAGACCTAGCTAGGCGCTACCGATCTATATTGGATAAGTCCTTCAGAGAAGCGGATAACGCCGCAATAAATGAGGAATGGTTTGGTAGTACTGGTGTTAGTACTCTTCAAAACCCCACTAGAAAAGCTTATTGCCTGGGATTGCAAGTAATTAAAAAGCTAGTGCCCGCTTACAATATTCCTGTTATGCTAACCTGGCCCGAACCCAAGCTTGTAAAGATAATGGACAAAACTCTGGCCGAGATGTCCGCCGATTGAATTCACTTCAATCATTTCATCACCAACCCATCCATATAACCCGCAATCTGGGAGGGTTTATATAGCCCTCCACGATTACTCACTTTAATGAGACATCCTTTTAGGGATAAATGTGCCCGCAGGGCAGTATCCCCAGCCGCAGCAGGTGTGCCAGATGTCGGGCATCGTGTTCATCCCCGGTATATTTCATGCCCTCGTAAATCTTAACCGCCGCAGTATTCACGAGTTTTACTTTATAGCCGGCTTCCATAAGCCCGTCCACCAGCCAGTACCAGTTATATGTCGATTCCACCGCTATCGCCTGGATACGCTTACGGTATGGAACCCACGGCTGTCCCAAGAAAGTTTTCTGATACGTGTCTGCCTTTCTGCAAAAGGGAACGGCAGGCCTGCAAG
>MGVA01000015.1 GCA_001800245.1 Elusimicrobia bacterium RIFOXYA12_FULL_51_18
AGAATCCTCCGTCGGGAAAGACTGTTTTCTAAGCAAAAACATCTTACCATTAACGGAGGGTTCTCTCGTTTTCGTCTTTTTTCTTGGGACAGGCCTGTATGGAACCAACTGCGCCAGAATGATTGGGAGCTCATTCGGCAGGCGTTGTTCGAGTATTACCCGGGCGACTTCATCCTGGACTACCAGAACGCTATTGTTGGAATGCAGGTCTATTGCTGAGCATAAATAAGCGCTGAGCAACCATATTACGTGTAAGTTTTACGGAGGGGTGCCGAGGGGTTACCCTGGAGCCGCATAGCGGATGGGGGGCCCCGCTTCGGGGGGAAACCACGGGAGGGTTTCCTACGCGGCGTAGGGGCAAACCCTCGGCAGGCCCCCGACTCGACATCTCGCGGCTCTGAACCCAAAGCCGATTAGCCAAGCCTTACTTCCGTATGAAGTGGGGCATGTCGAAAGGGATTTCGAGGGAGAGTTCTACCAGGCCAGCGGGCTTGCCGTCTTTTTTCCAGGGGAACTGGTAGATGAGCTTTTTTATGCCGTTCTTTTCTATGGTGTAGGCGTTTATGGCTGGAGCGGCGGCGGACAGCATGGTCTTTAACTTGGTTTTTGAAGGTTCAGGGTGGCACTCAAAAAGGTCGGAGCCTATCAGGTCCAGGCCGCCGTATTTTTCAAAGGTTTTGGCGGATTTTAGGTTCATTTCGGTGATCTTGCCTTTTTCGTCGCAGACGGTCACTGCCAGGGGCGCTTCTTTTATCCAGTCGTTCATAATGTCTCCATAAAAGGCGGTGTCAGGGATATTATTTATTATAACTTCTTTTTTATACAATATGATTATGCAGGAAACACCGTTCCTTAAACTTGTCTCCCGGAGGCGCAGCGTGCGCAAGTATAAACCACAGCCGGTGGAAAAGGAAAAACTTCTGGTTTGCCTTGAGGCGGCGCGGCTTGCCCCTTCGGCCTGCAACGGCCAACCGTATAAATTTATAGTCGTAAGTGATCCCGCGGCAAAGGATAGGCTGTCCGGGGCCGCTTTCTCCGGGATCTATTCCCCCTGCAAATTCGCCGCCGGTGCCGGCGCTTTGGTGGTAGTGGTGTCGCAAAAAGGCAGCGCCGCCGCCTGGCTGGGGAACCAGATGCGCGACACGAATTTTCGCCTCATGGATATTGGTATCGCGGCCGAGCATTTCGTACTGGCGGCCGAGGAACAGGGCCTTGCTACCTGCTGGCTTGGCTGGTTCAACGCCAAAGCCGCCGCAAAGACGCTTACCCTGCCTTCCGGATCCAAAGCCGAAGTCATGTTGAGCGTGGGTTACGCGGATGAAACTCCGCCCGCGCGCAAGAGGAAATCCATGGAGGAGATAGCGTCATTAATATGAACAAGATCATGCTTCCATCCGTATTCATGTTCTTTTTGGCTTCAGGGCTTTGGGCCGGAGATGAATGCGCCAAGTCCGCGGAGGCCTGCAAACCGCAGATAAAAAAGATTACGCCTTTCATGGCCGCGCTTAAAAAAGCGGAAAAGCCGCCTGAACTGAAACAAGGAGCCGTACGGGAGATAGCGCTTGAACAGGGCGAACCTAAAGCGGCGTTGGCGGCCGCAATTCCGGCGTCAGCCGCTGAAGCGGTTATGGAAGGCAATTCCGCCGACATCATTGCGGCGGAGCCACCGGTAAAAAAAGAGGCGCTTTCACAACCAGCCTGGCTGCTCGCGGTAGCAGCATTCCTCGGCGGGTTGTATTATTTTCTGAAAGATGGGAAAAAGAAAAAACGCGCATGACGCTTAATATTGACAGCTATAATGCCGCATCCACAGCCATTCACATTGCCCAGGGGTGCGCTTTGCTGGTCCTGGGCCTTACCGAGGCATACGCCGGGCTTAAGCCCGGCCGTCGGATAAAGTTATTTTCCCCACTGGCTTTTCTGCTCAGCGGAATCGCTATGGCGCTGGCTATTCTTTACTTTCTCGGAGGCTGGAGCATGGAAAACGCTCTTGCCGCTTTAAAGATGAAGAACGGCTTCTTTATTTTCGTTTCTTTCTCCTGCTTTTACGCTTCCGCGGGGTTGAGCCAGCTGACTTTTATCTCTTCCGACGAAAGAAGCCGCGGCTGGTATTATCTGTTTTTACTTTTTCTCGCGGTTATCGCCGTCCTATATTTCAACGTGGCCCAGAGAGCCGCCCCCGCGGCCGCCGCCGAAGTCGCGCTGTATCATTCTGCGCTGGGTATTACATTGCTTGCCGCCGTTGTTTTTAAATTCCTGTACGGTTTTCGTCCGCGCCGGGCCCTGTATCTGGGCTGGATAATCCTGCTGCTGATGACCGCTTTTCAACTCCTGAGCTACAGGGAAATAAAAGGCGCTTTTGATCTTCACATAGTCAGTCTGCAGCCGGCGGCAATGATCCCCGCGAGGGCCGTCCCGGCCGATGCCGCGAAAAAAAATGCCAAGACTCCTCATCCGAAACGCGCTGGTAATTGATCCCGCGCGAAAGCTTGAAAAAAAACTGGACCTGCTCATAGAAGACGGCCATATAAAAGCTGTGGCTCCTGGATTAAAGGCGGATGCCCGCGGCGGGGCTGAAATCTACGATGCCGAAGGACTTTGGCTGTTGCCCGGGCTGATAGATATGCATGTTCACACCCGAGAACCGGGTCCGGAGCTTGCCGAAGATCTCTCAAGCGCCGCCCTGGCGGCGGCCGCCGGCGGCATAACCTCCATGCTCGCCATGCCCAATACCGAGCCTCCGGTGGACAATCCGGCGCTTATCCGCCGCCTTTCCGCGAAGGCCCTGTGCCTGCCGGTGAATGTTTATTTTTCAGCAGCCGTAACTCTGAGGCGCGCAGGCCATAAACTGGCCGATCTCAAAGCCTTGAAAAAAGCCGGCGCCAGGGCTTTCACGGACGACGGTTTCTGCGTGGCCGATTCCGGACTTCTCAACCGGGCGCTCAGACTGGCTAAAGCCCTGAAAGTTCCGTTGCTTGAACATTCGGAGTCGCTTTATCTGACCGGTTCCGGGGTAATGCATGACTGCCTTCAAGCGCGCCGGTTGAAAGTCCCGGGTATCCCGCGCGAGGCGGAAATTTTTATGGTTCTGCGCGATCTTATGCTTGCCGGCGCCGCGGGCGCGCCGATACACCTTCAGCACCTGAGCTGCCTTGAAAGCGTGGACTTGGTCGCGGCCGCTAAAAAGTCCGGAATTAAAGTCACAGCCGAGACCTGCCCCCATTATTTCACACTCACCTGCGAAGACGTAAAAAACTCCGCCTTCAAGATGAAGCCGCCCCTGCGTGAGCGCGCCGACCGCGCGGCGCTGAAAAAAGGTCTGGCCGCGACAATAGATGTAATAGCTTCCGACCACGCCCCGCATGCCGCCGCGGAAAAGGCGAAAGGTCTTTTAAAAGCCCCGTTCGGCGTTATAGGCCTTGAGACCATGCTCGGCCTGGCCCTCACCGAGTTGGTCCATAAGGGCGTTATTTCCAGGCTGCGCCTGGCCGAGCTGATGAGCGCCAATCCGGCCCGCATACTGGGCCTGAAGAATAAGGGTTGTCTCGCGCCCGGGATGGACGCCGACATCACGATAATAGATCCGCGCGCAGAATACCGCGTCGGTCCCCGGTTTTATTCCAAATCCGCCAACTCCCCCTTTATCGGCCGCCGGCTTAAAGGCCGCTGTGCCGCGACGATAGTCGGCGGCCGTTTTGTGTTCAGGGCCCGCGCCGTTTGATAATTCCAATAGAGGCCATTTTAAAGGTAAAATTATTTCGCTTAACTTTAAGGCATGATCCGTGTAACCTATGGGCTTCTTGTATAGAAAACTTCTACGCAAATTTTTTTTCACCTTCGACCCGGAAACGGTCCATGACGCCGTCATAAAGGGCGTCCGGACCCTTCAAAGCATCGGGGCAGCGCGGCTTGCGATAGAACTGATCGCAAGGGTTAAGGACAGGCCTGTGACCGTGGCCGGTATCCGGTTTAAAAATCCCATAGGACTCGCGGCGGGTTTTGATAAGAACTGCGAGGTCCCGCTTATGCTGGCCAAACTCGGGTTCGGGTTCCTTGAGATGGGGACAATTACTTTCCGGGCCCAGAATGGTAATCCACGTCCACGCGTCTTCCGCCTGGGAGCGCATAGGGGGATCATAAACCGGATGGGATTTAATAATGTCGGCGCCTATGAAGCCTCCCGCAGGCTTGAGAAGCTCGGCCCTGTCGGCGTGCCGCTGGGCATTAATATCGGCAAGAACGCGGACTGTTCGCTTGAAGACGCTCCGAAAAATTACCTTGATACGCTCAAGGTCGTTTACCCCTTCTGCGATTATGTGGCGCTGAACATCAGCTCTCCCAACACTTTGCAGCTGCGGGAGCTGCATGAGAAGGATCGTCTGGCGCGTCTTCTGGACCCGGTGCTGGATTTTATAAACGGCGCCAACATGAAAAAACCGCTTTTTGTAAAGATAGCTCCGGAGTTGGACGATTCGCACCTTGAAGAGCTGGTTGCCGCCGCCGTGGAGCGGGGCCTTGGGCTCATCGCCACCAACACCACGGTCCGGCGCGAACACCTCCCCGCGCGTTGGCGCTCCTATGAGGGCGGTCTCAGCGGGCTGCCGCTGCGCACCATCTCCAACGAGATGCTTAAAAAGGTTTCCGAACTTGCCGACGGACGTGTGCCGCTGATCGGGGTGGGAGGCGTGTCGGACGGTCCCTCGGCCGCGGAGAAGTTCAGCCTGGGCGCGGATCTTGTGCAGATATACTCAGGCCTCATTTACGAAGGCCCTTTTTTGGTGAGAGACATCCTGACATATCTGGAGAAACTTCCGTGGAAGCGCGTGCCGGCCCCCGGGAAATAGTAATATTCATACGCTTATGTCAAAAACCCGTCTGATAGTGGCGCTCGATACTCCGGATCTTAAGGCCGCAGAGATATTGCTCAAAAAGCTCAAGGGGTTGCCGCTTATCTATAAGGTGGGTTCCGGTCTTTTCACCTTCGCCGGCCCCCGCGCCGTGGACCTGGCGCATAAATACGGCGGTAAAATATTCCTGGACCTCAAGTTCCACGATATTCCCAACACCGTCCGTAACGCCGTAGAAAGCGCTGCTCGGCTTGGAGTATATTCCGTTTCCTTTCACCTCTCAGGGGGGGCGGAGATGCTGAAGGCCGCTGTTTCCCTTAAAAAAAGGCCGTTACTCTGGGGCATAACAGTGCTTACCAGCTTCGATGAAAAGTCGTTCTCCCGGACAGGTTTTAAAAATAAGATAGAGAGGACGGTTTTTAATCTGGCCGCCCTGGGCGCGGAAAACGGGGCCGACGGCGTAGTATGTTCTCCCCGGGAGGCCGCCGCCGTAAAAAAGCGTTTCGGCGCGACTCTTCAGATCATTACTCCCGGCATCAGGCTTGAAGCCGGCGGCGACGATCAGAAACGCACCCTGACACCAGCCGGGGCCGCATCCGCGGGGGCTGATTTTATAGTGGTGGGCAGGCCGGTCCTGAAAGCGACGGATCCGGCCGCGGCGGTCCGCAATATACTGGAGGCGATACAATGACGGCTCAAGAGAAAAAAATCCACGGTTATCTGAAAAAGAGCGGGGCACTGCTGGAGGGGCATTTTCTGCTTTCTTCCGGTCTGCACAGCCCTAATTATGTTCAGTGCGCCCTAGCGCTTAAAGACACCGGTCTGGCCGCCTCGTTGGGTGCGGCGCTGAAGAAATGCTGGAAGGGCGGCAAGCCGAACCTCATACTATCTCCGGCCCTCGGCGGCCTTATCATCGGGCATGAAGTCGCGCGCGCTTTCGGCGTGGATTTTATGTTCGCCGAAAGAGAGAATAACGCCATGATCCTGCGCAGGGGGTTTTCCCTGCCGGAGGGAGCCAAAATTATAATCGTGGAGGACGTATTCACCACCGGCAAGTCCACTATGGAAGTGTTCGAGGCGGCTAAAAGGGCCCGCGCAGAGGTGCTGGGCGCCCTTTCCATTATCAACCGCATGGGTGACCGGTCTTTTTATTTCCCCTCGGCCAGTCTCTTGAATCTGGATCTTAATATCCACACTCCGGCCGAATGCCCCCTCTGTGCTAAAAAGATCCCGCTGGTAAAGCCCGGCTCAAGAAAGGTTTAAGGGAAAACATATGTGGTATTTAACCGCTCTTTTTCTTTTCCTGTCCGCTTCGGTCGCCGCCGGAGCGGTCCCGGAACGGAAGGCCGTGAATTTGGAGGAACTGGCTCCGAAGCAATGCCGCGGTATGGTGAAAATACCGGCGGGAGAATTTTTTTCGGCGACCCGGATGCAGCCAAAAATAGTTTACCTGGCAATCCGCCTTCACGGGTTACCATTGGAACCTTTCTTATTGATAAATGCGAAACCACCTGGCGGCAATACATTGCGTACCACAGGTATGTCTTAAAGAAGAAATCTTATGGTGTAGATATCCTACCCGAAGCGCTGGATACGCCGGTAATAACCAGGGATTACGAAGTGGTCGCGGCTTACTGTAAACATATGGACAAACCGCCTTCCCACTGAGCAAGAATGGGAAAAAGCCGTGCGCGGCGGGACCGAAACAAGGTATTATTGGGGAGATGAATGGCCGGGGAACGATAACGAGTATGAGTGGACCATTGAAAAATTAGTAAATCAACGTTATTATTATCCCGTAGGTACCAAAAAAAGAATCCGTATGGGCTTTATGATATGCTGGGAAATGTGCGGGAGATGACGTCCGGCGAGTATGATAAAGGCGGTTCTATGCGCTTGGGGCGCTGGAACTCAACCTGTGGAAAATGCTCCTCTAAAATGGCTGGCCGCCGCGGCGGAGATCTCGGTTGGCGCTGCGTGAAAGACCTGAAACCGCCGGAAACCGCGGAAGGCGGCGTTGGGCGCTGACAAACGCCAATAATGGGAGAAGTGAAAGCCGCGCATGGCGGCGGCTTTTCCAAGTCTCTCCAACCGTGCTTAAATCCAAGACCTGCTTTTTATACGCCCCGTTGCTGAATATTCTCAGCTGTTGCCTGCGGTTCCCTGGCGCCTGATATCCTTGGCGGCTGATTTCAGCCTAGGAACATCAGGCGGTCGAAAAAGAGGAGGGCGCCGGCCGCGATGAGCATGATGCCCGCGGCTATCTCCACCCTGCGTAAAGTTTTCTTAAATCTGCCGACGAGCGTGAAGAATCTGGCCGTAAGGAAAGCCGCTATCATGAACGGGACGGCCAGCCCGGCGGAATAGGCCAGCAGCAGGGATACTCCCTTGTTTGCTTCGCCGGAAACCGCCGCAATGGAGAGTATTCCGGCCAGTATCGGCCCTATGCAGGGCGACCAGCCCAGCGCGAACGCGAATCCCATCAGGAAAGAGCCCCAATAATTCCCGCCCAGCGTACGCATTGAAAAACGTTTCTCATAATTCAAAAGATTGAGATTGACCAAGCCGGTCATGTGCGCGCCCAGGAGCGCCATGATCACGCCGAAGATTTTCAGAAGGATGGATTTATAGGCGGCCAGTAAATCGCCTACGGATGAGGCGGCCGCGCCCATCACGGAAAACGCCAGCGAGAATCCCGTCACGAAGAGCAGGGCGTTTAGAACGACTTTTTTTGTGGCAACCTTCGCGTCGCCTTTGAGCAGTTCGACCGCCGAAAAGCCAGATAGCATGGAAAGGTAGCCCGGCAGCAGCGGCAGTACGCAGGGCGAGAAAAACGACATGACGCCTGCCCCGAAAGCGGTGAAGTATTGCAGCATCTTTGAGACCTTATTTCTTTTTGGGTTTGTCTTTCTGCCCGGATTTGGTTTCTTTCTTCAGCGCTATCCTGAAAATGTCTATGCCGCCGAACCCGGCGCTCTGAATGTGGAAGAGAACCGTGTATTTTTTTCCGACGGAATCTTTAAAAACCGCTTCCAGAACCTTGGTGTTATTGGGGCCATCGGCGGATTTTTTCGGCGCCGTCTCCATAACCAGCTTCAGAATCTTGCCGGAAGCGGGGGCGTCCAGTAAAAAGGCTCCTTTCAGGGAGGTGTCCTTTTTTACATAGTCCTGCACAAAACCCGACAGGTCTTCTTCGGATTCCTGAATATATCCCTGCGCCTCCTCATCTTCGGGAGCATAATCCGCTTTTGTCGTATCGGTGGAGAGCGAAACCTCGGCCAAGTCGTCATCCTGGAGCGCCCGGGCCTGCGGACAGGCAAGCGCCGCCAGCGCGCAGACAATAATCAGCTTTCTCATTTTATCTCCTTAATGGAAAAGTATTACGCTTTATGTTTTGACTTGAGTACCACCTTCATCGGAGGTTTAGCCGGGGACGGCCAGTGCGCCGTTTCCACATACCGCATTATTTCCTTCCAGTGTCCCTGGCTTTTAAGTATGAAATCGCAGGCTTCGCGCACCGCTCCCTCGCCGCCCGCTTTTTTGGTGATGATATGCGAAACGCGTTTTACTTCCGGCAGGGCGTTTTGGGGCGCGCAGGCCAACCCGGCGCGCTTTAGTACGGGAATATCAGTCCAGTCGTCACCAATGTAGGCCATATTTTCCGCTTTTAAACCGGTGTCCTTTAATATTTCCATCAATGGATCCAGTTTGGACAGGAAACCCTGATAGGCGTAGCTCATGCCCAGGTTCCTGGCGCGTTCTTCGGTGCCGGGGGATTCACGACCGGTTATTACCCCGGTGAGTATCCCGAACTGGTTTAAAAGCCGCAGGCCGATCCCGTCAAGGGAATGGAAGGCCTTGAACTCGACCATTTCCCCCGTTCGACCGGGGAGATAATACATTTTACCGTCGGTGAGCACTCCATCCACGTCCATAAGGAGGATTTTTATTTTTTTAGCCCTGGCTATCTTCTCATTTATATCCATGATAATCTCCGTTCGATTCTTTGCGCTTTAGTTCTCCCCTAATTCTACGGCGGATTTTAATGCAAATCCGCTTTAACCGCGGGATTCGGGTTAAGTTTCCATTGCCGGGCAAGCTCTAGTTCGTTTTTCCTGAAAGTATAATTTTTTGGCATTGGGCCGGTATATTTCAGGAAGAAGTAATTTATGGTCTCTTCCATCCAGAGGTGCATCTCTGTAGAACGCCAATCCAGGCATTTTTCCGCCTTTGAGATGTCAGTTATGAAATCCGAAGATCCGGAGAAGGGAGAGGCTTCGAAATTGAAGCCGGAGGTTTTTAGCCACGCGTGGTCCGGGACCGCTATTTCCGGGTCCTTGTGCAATATGCGCGCGGAAAGTTTTATGAAATCCCCCAGGCTTATGACGCTGGAATCCCCGAAATTAAAGGCTTGCCCGTAGAGATCCTTCGCGGAGATGAGCAGCTCAAAGGCCCGGGCCATGTCTTTTGAGAAAATATACCTTGCCGAAACCGCGGGATTTGGCAGGATCAGAGGGCCACCGTCACTCAATCGCAGCCAGTAGGAATAGGCCCGCAGGGTGGAGTCTCCCGGGCCGATAACTACCGGCGGCCTGACTATGATAGCCGGAAATTTCTTTTCTTTGTAAGCCGTAAGGAAGATTTTTTCAGCCGCGTATTTACCGATCGCATAGGTGTAATACGGTGTCGCTTTGAGATCCGGTTTCACCGGCAAGAGGTCGGCCTGTATTTCACGGAAAGGCGCCGAGGCGCCCTGCAGCGCCGAGTAAACCGAGGCCGAACTGGTGAAGATGTAGAGGCCGGTCCTCCCGTTAAAAACTCTTACGGCTTTTTGGGCGTCTTCGGCCGTATAGCAGATATTGTCTATGACCGCGTCCCAAACCTGGGTAGCCATACGGGCGAGATCTATTTCCACCGTCCGGTCGCCGCGGCTCTGGACTATATCCAGCGGCAGGCCGTCTATCGGCGCCCGTCTTGAGAAAACCGTCACCTCGTTGCCGCCTTTTAAAAGCAGTCTGGCGGTTTCCTTGCCGAAAAAACTTGTTCCGCCCAATATTAATATTTTCATGGTTTCCCCGCGCTAAAGTCTTTATAGTATATAAATTTTCTTCCTTAAACCTGAAAAATACAATCGAATTTTATTGCTCACAACATTTTGGGTTTGCCACGCGGCGGATGTCGTTCCGTAGGCATTCGATACTTGCCTGCGCGGACCATACAAAGGCCTATGGCCATCAAGACGGCCAGGGTGTATGCTGCGCGAAGCGCACCTGAGCTCCGCGAAGGGAAAAATTCAACTGAATTACCAGGTTAAAATTGATCTATTCAATCTTTGTCCAGTCCGAAGCCCGCATGGCTGGGGTCCGATTGAGGATTTAGGCTGGTTCTCTTGTGAGTAACGGTCTAAGTGTGTGGTGAATATGTTTTTTGTCCCGAGTATCGGCCAGGTTAACACAGGTTAACCAATACTCTATAATGAAGATCAGCTCTAATTTAAAAAATACGGTGCATTTTTCCCCTTCGCATAGCTCAGGCGCGAAGTAGCTCCCTGCTATTGCATTGTTTATGATGCCAAGCCTGTCTATTTCCCGATTACTCATGGTTAGCGCTTGCTCCATAAACCTCCCGGCTGGATGCCGTAAAGAGGCCGTCTGGAGGCCATAGGCTCCGGAACGGCCCCGGCGCAGGCATTGAGGTTTTAGCACTTTAACCAGGACATTTCTAAAAACCGCAATCAGGACATTTTAAAAAAATTTCGACAGCCAGTAAATTAGGCCTTGACAGGTCAACATGTGCGTGCTATACTCAATATGCAGTCTTGCTCTTTATATCGGTTGCGTCGGGCCGGCGGCCTTCTGGCCCCCGGGGTGGTTGCGGCGGCGTTCTTCATCCTCGACGCGTGTGTGCCCGGCTGGCGCTCGCCTTGCGGCGGCCTTTCCGGGTGGATGGTCCGGCCGCCGTGTCCGCGTTTGAAACGCGCACCGGTCGCCGTGGTCCATCCCTTACTGGTGTAACGACTAGTGACGAGCCCCCGCCTTTTGGTGGGGGCTCGCGTTTTTATACGGATCTTTTACGGAGTGGGAAGAGGCGGAAATGCCGCAGTGAGCCCGGCATATGGGACCCGACCGAACCGATTATCATTACAAAAGATAACAGCGTCAACCGTTGCTCCCAGAATAGGGGGATTAGGCTCAGGATAACAAGTTTGCCCAGAACCATTACGCCCGCCAACTGCAAAAACCAATCAAAGCCCGCATAAATTTCCAGGGCCGTTATCCCGGCTCCGGAAAAAATGGTCCAGTACAGCCAGGGAAGGAGCGCTTCGCGCGGCAAATTGAACCAATGTCCGCCGAACAATACGGAAAAACCCAGTATATGCACCGTGCGCAATGCTATACGCAATGGCCGGCTGCTCATCAAGCGCCGTTTTTCAGAGGGGATTCTTAAATCGCTCTTGTTTTTATTAACCCGAATCCTACAGTTCAACTTGGTTTCCATTGGAAAATTAGGTGGACAAAAAAAGCAATACCCGCGCAGGTGCCGTATAAGGGCCTATGGCCATCAGACGGCCGGGATTCCCCGCAGCAGCGGGCGAAAACCAAGCGCAATGCGCGCCAGGTTTTCGGGGGTGTATGCCGCGCGAAGCGCACCTGAGCTCCGCGAAGGGAAAAATTCAACTGAATTTTTCAGGTTAATCCATGCCGTCAAAGGCGTCAGCATAATGCTTGCCTGGGCTCCAGACCAATGGCCACAAAGGATTCCCTGCCTATCTCTATCTGCAAAAAAATACCTGATGATTTCGTTTTAGAACACGCGCGATCCGGGTTTTAATAGTCCGCGCCGTAAAAGACATTCGGCTATCTCCACCGAGTTAAGAGCGGCACCCTTATATAGGTTGTCCGAAACTATCCAGAGCTGAAATTCATTCGGCGAGGTCTTTGACAACCTCAAACGGCCGGCCTTTACACCCGTAGTTTTCACGACATCCAGCGGGGTCGGGTATTTATACGGGTCTTTTATGAATTCAAGGCCCGGTGTCGCGGTAAGAATATTTTCAAGCCGTTCCAGGCTCCATTTTTTAGCCGTCTTGGCCCAAATGCTTAGCGAGTGCCCCCTGAGAACGGGAACTCTGACGGCTGTTGAGCTTATCTTCAGTCCGGGTGAAGACCAGATCTTTTTAAGCTCGGCCTCCACTTTGGCCTCTTCTACGCTCATACCGCTCTTGTCGAAATCACCTACCTGCGGGAACAGGTTGAAAGCGATGGCACGCGGGAATTTCCGGTCCTTCAGGAGCGGAACCCTGCCGTGCTTTAAATAATATCCGAGTTCTTCTTCCAACTGGTTCATGGCGGACCGGCCTGCGCCGGAAACCGCCTGGTAGGTGGCTATCCTCAGTTCTTGTATCTTAAATTTTTTATGGACTTCATGCAGCGCCACGGCCGCGCCCGTCAGCGTGCAATTGGGTCCGGCTATCAGCCGCCTACCGGGCTTGAGCTCGGCCGCGTTAACTTCCGGAATGACCAGAGGCACTCCTTTATCCAGCCGGAAGCGTGAAGAGTCGTCTATGCACCACACGCCGGCGTCGGCCAGCTTTCCGGCGAAGCGGCCGGAAATCTCGTCGGTAGAAACAAAAAAAACCAGGCCGGAGTTTTTGAGCGCCGAAAACGAGGGCTTCAGACAGACGTGTTTCCCGCCGTTGAAGGTCACGGCCGCCGCATTCCTGCCGGAATTGAACGGCAGGAATTCCGCGACGGGGAACTTGCGCGTTTCAAGCAGGCTGAGCAGTTCCCCCCCCACCAAACCCGATGCTCCTACGACGGCGATGTTTATCTTATCGGTTCCGGACAATTTCCACCTCATCCCTTAATTCTCCTAAAATTACCGTTAACTTGAAAAATTCAGTTTAATTTTCCCCTTCGCGGAGCTCAGGTGCGCTTCGCGCGGCACACACCCTGGTCGTCTGATGGCCATAGGCCCTTATACGGCACCTACGCAGGTATTGCATTTTTTGTTCACAGGATCTTCCAATGGAAACCAAGTTGAACTGCAGGATTCGGGTTAATGTTTTCATCCAAGGATCCGGCCTCTGCCTATATAAAGCTATTGCAATGGCAATTCATGTCAAGGCATCGGCGCCGGCGCTTGCGCGGCGGGGATGGCTATTTCTTTGGAGTAACCGGTGTTCTCAAGGCCATCCATGGCCGCCGCGCGCAGATAAAACATGTCCTTTGAAAGGGCTTCACGCTTAAAGGCGTAAAAATATGGCGCGCGGAACATGTAGCGGCTGACCCTCTGCCACTCGAATTTGTCGTAGGACATTTCTATCCAGGCGGCGCGGATGTCCTCGCCTATGGCTGAAAATGAAACAAGGATGTCCGCCGGCCCCACTTCCCCCATAAAACCCTTGATGAGCACTTTATAATCGTTCTGGGGCACCAGTTTAAAAGCGAGAGCCGGCTTTATGCCCGAAATTGGTGTCTCCAGCACGTCTTCTCCAGACGGCGGATTGCCGCGGATGGAACGGTTCAACCAGACGTTCGCTTCCTTGTCGTCGGAAAGAGCGGCCGCAATGATGGGGGAGCTGGAGCTGGACATGAAATAGCGGGAAACAGACCACAGGGCCAGGTAATTGGATTTCTCGGTCGAAACGCGGGAGAGCGGGATCTCGGCCCAGAACCATTTTGCGGAGTCCACTCCTTCCAGAGAATCGTTGGGCAGGGGCTCGAGAGGGAGATCGGCCGCGTCCACAAGAAAATACATGTTGTCCGAAGCGAATCTCGGTTCCTGATTCACCGCCATGTATATCTTCCCGGGTATGGGTGTCTTGTCCCAGCCCTGCGGCCACGATTTGATCTTGGCGCGGCCTATCTTCGCGCCGATATATGCCTTGGCGTATGTCCCGACCGGTATCGGCGGCAGTTTGACTATCCAGCTGTTATTATAGCCTACGTACCAGTCGGCATTGAATCCGCCGTTGGCGTACATGTAGAACCGGCTGATATCCTTTGTGAGGGCGGCATACACCGGCACGGGCGATTTTGCGGAGTAAGCCGTGCTCTTTTCGGTCCAGACCGCGGTGGCGGTGGCTTTGTCAACTTCGACCGGCCCGGATTGTGCGGACGCTGGCCCGCGCAGCAGGAACAGCAGTGAGAAAATAATTTTCATGTTATTTTTTTAAAATTCGTATTATCCGGTCGAAATCATCCAGGGAATAGTAATGTATGGTTATTTTACCATTCTCCGGGGCGCCTCCTGACATTATCTCAACCTTTGTGCCAAGATGTTTTTCCAGACGGGCTTCCATATCCGTCATTTCCGGGGTTTTGCGCCGGCTTTCCCCGGAGATTTTGGCGCGCGGCCGCCGCGCGTGAAAGTTCTGCGCGTAGGCTTCTAATTCGCGTACCGAGATCTTTTCCGTAAGGATCCGTTCGTAAGCCTCCTTGCGCTTGCCCTTGTCCGGGATGGAGATCAGAGCGCGGGCATGCCCTTCGCTGACGGCGCCGGTCTGGACGCCTTTTTGAATATCTTCTTCCAGTTCCAGCAGTCTTAAGGTGTTGGAAACGGCGGATTTGGACTTGCCCAGCTTTTTGGCGATGTCGGTCTGTGAGATGGAAAACTCGTCCATAAGCTGCCTATACGCCAGAGCATGGTCTATGGCGTTCAGATCTTCGCGCTGAATATTCTCTATGAGGGACAGTCCGAATTTCTGCTGGTCTGTGAGGTCTTTTTTTATTATAGCTTCCACTTCCTTCAGGCCGGCCGCCTTGCAGGCGCGCCAGCGGCGCTCTCCGGCTATAAGTTCAAAAGCGCCGTCGGCATCCCTCCAAACGCTTATCGGCTGGAGAAGGCCGTGTTCCTTTATGGACTGGACAAGTTCGGCCATGGCATTTTCATCAAAAGCTTTCCGGGGCTGCCAGCGGTTGGGCCGGACGGAGTCTATCGGGATCTTGCGCACCATGTCGTGCGAAATATCGTTATTCTGCACTTTTGAAATCAAAGCGTCTATTCCTTTTCCCAATGCCTGCCTCATGATTATCCTCCGCCGAGTTTGAATTAACCCGGAAATGGTATGGATGCTGCTATATCTGCCCTTCCCGATAAAAATGGTTACGGTCGTAATTTCGGGGCCGGTTCAAATAGCGCCAGCCCCGGATCGGATAGGTAATTATCCGCCAAAATCGTAATCCGTCTGAGACTCTTCCGTCACGCAGAGCGCCGAGTCTCTATAGGCGTCTGTATTGATGCCGCGGCGGCTAAGAAATTCCAGCGCCAGGTCTTTATAGGCCAGCGCGCCCCGGGAACTGGGGTCGTAAACGAAGATGGACTGGCCGAAGCTTGGCGCCTCCGCCAGGCGCACATTTCTCGGTATGACCGTCTTATAGAGTTTCTCCCCATAGTACTTCGAGATCTCGCGCTGTACCTGGTTGGCCAGATTTATGCGGGAGTCATACATGGTAATAATGCCGCCGTCTATTTTAAGCTTGGGGTTAAGGGCCTGCCGGATCTTCTCCACGGTGTTCATAAAGTATGCGAGCCCCTCCATGGCGTAGTATTCGCACTGGACCGGGGTGATGACCGTGTCTGAGGCGTTGAGGGCGTTGACCGTAAGAAGACCCAGGGAGGGCGGACAATCTATAATGATGAACTTATACATATCCCGCAGTTTATCCAGTGAACGTTTAAGCACCGATTCCCTGGAAAATTCGCTCACTAATTCTATTTCGGCGCCGGCCAGATTGTGGCTTGTGGGGATCATGTCCAGCCATTCCACTGAAGTCTGCCTGACGGCACTCTCTATCGGGGCCTTGCCGCATAATACGTCGTATATGTTGTTATTCTTTTTGGTTATATCCACGCCCAGTCCGGATGTCGAATTGCTTTGCGGGTCAAAATCAATAAGAAGCGTTTCATAGTCGAAAGCCGCAAGGGCTACAGCCAGGTTGATGGTGGTGGTGGTTTTCCCCACCCCTCCCTTCTGATTAGCTATTGCTATTATTTCAGCCATATTTTATACCTTTTATTTGTTTTTTTGGTCTAAAATCCCCGCCCATTCTATTTTACACCATTCATGCCGACCGGTCAACCGCTTGGCGGTATCGTTGCATGTTTTCACGTGGAAACTACAGGCTCATTTATTTGGACCCAGATAGGCTATCAGATCTGAGTGTCGGCGCCTTATCCGCGCAAGGGGGGCTGAATATGCCTAACCCCTTCTCGCCCCCCCTCAGCCGTGCCAGCATCCTTTCATGGTGTTTTGGGGTCACTGTAAATCGCCGCGTTTTCACGTGGAAACTATTTTTCATCCATTTTTTTGATGGCTTCTTCGGCGCTCATATTGCCATTCTCCACGTCTTCTAGTATTTTCCTGGCCTTGGCTGGAATGTGGTCATTTGAAGCGCGGCCGCACTTGGCCCACCAGTGGCGGCCGAAAACGGCTTTCCAGATGCTCATTAATCCGGCAATAACAATTATTATCGGCCAGTCTCTGGAAAAATTAAACGATAAAGCAATAAGCCCGTAATTATGTGCCCATATCGCCAGGCCCATAGCCACCACCAGAAGGCCCCAGAAAAACTTCCTCAGACTGAATGCGAACATATCCCCCTCCTTTAAACCGCTCTATTCTATTGATATCTCTACCCTGTTTCCGCCATCATTAATGTCTATGATCTTTCCCACATCTCCTGATTCGAGGGCCTCTCTAATTTGCCCCATATCTATTCCGCAGCCCTTTTCCCCAAGTTTCTCTCCGATCTTCTGCTCTATGAATGGCGCAATAAATTTGGACCAGGCCAAAGGAATATTTACGTTAACCTTCGCCGTGGATGCGCCGTCCTCGTAAACCCTTATCTTGAGGAGCCGCCCCCTGCTCCTGGCGGCACGGCCCTCTTTCCCCTCAAGACGGGATAGGGCTTCCAGCACTTCCATTGCCTCGGCCGCCGAGATCTTCCCCCCCTCAAGCATTTTGAGCACTTTGCTTTTTTCTTCGTTCATAATATTTATCCCTCCAGCTCCCGCAACATCTTTATGGCTTCCTTAGCCGATAATCCCCCTTTGTCCAGCTTTTCCACGATTTCCGACCGCCGGCGCTTAACTTCGCTATCCAACTGGCTCAGGCCAAGTTTGCCAAGCAGGGCTTCAAGACGCGACTTGACCGTTGGGTAGGAGATGCCCAGGCACCGCTCCACTTCTTTTATGTTCCCTCGTGCCGACAAAAAAACTTTAAGGAACCGGTCGTCTCCGTCTTCCATGCAGGCCAATTCCGGTAATTTGAAATTTCCTTTAATTGAAGTTTTACAATCATCGCAGCATAGTTCGGTTACTATAACTCTGCCGCTGCAAGAAGGGCATTTGTTGGGGATATTCATTTTATTAATCCAGTTATTAAAGTTATCAATATTTAAATCAACTATTTTAATTATAATATAAGCATTTTAGGAAGTCAATAGATATTATATATATTCCTAAAAGATTGAGATGTGAAAATGCCTCATAGTGAAAATTAGCCCTAATCCTGCAGTTCAACTTGCTTTCCATTGGAAGATCAAATGAACAAAAAAAGCAATACCTGCGTAGGTGCCGCATAAGGGCCTATGGCCATCAG
>MGVA01000016.1 GCA_001800245.1 Elusimicrobia bacterium RIFOXYA12_FULL_51_18
GTCGTTTCCGCCGCCGGAAAGGTACTGGCCGTAATCATAAGCCGGGATCCTTATGGAAAGATCCATTGCGGGACCGTTCAGGCAGGCCTTGAATTTCTCAGTCTCCCAGGGCCGCATATCTTTCTGCCCGCGGAAAACCACCTGTGCACTGCGGCTGAAGTAGCCGACTTCGCGCTCATAGCAGCGCTCTTGCGTGGCGTTAGGATTCTGCTGCGTGGGCGCCGGATAACGGTAGCATTCATCCACGTATTCGCGGCTGGTAAGCATCACCCGCCCGGATTCCATCTGGCTTCCGCGCGTATAGATATCCTGGCAATCCGAGGTGACACGATGATTCCTTATATAACTTCCACCATGGTGGTTACCGTGATTATACGAATTACCATATCCCGAATTATAGAAAGGATCGCCATAATACACTCCACCGGAAAAGTCCTTGGAGGCGGCTTTCACATCGCCCGTGATCTTCTGGATATCCATCTTCTGATCAAAGTTGATATCCTCGGCCCAGCTGAGCGAGCCCAGACACAACGTAAACGCCGACATCAAAAATACGCTTTTTTTAGACATATACTCCCTCCTGACCTGATTCTATATTTACCACACCACTGCTTACACTACTTTAACTCAATTGCACCGCCATATCCAGGGCCGAAAGTCCCGTTAATACGAAGCCAAAGGACCTATGGATAAAATAGAACAAGAGATGAAGGCCGGGGGGGAAGCTATTGACCGGATATTACCTGCGGTTTACTTAAAGTCAGAGGGTGGCTGCAGTTGGAAAGACAGGGTTCCGGACACTTTAAATCGCATGGTTCGACATGTATAGTGACTTTGGAGCGGGAGAGCAGGCCTTCTATGTCCGCTATTATATAATCGGTAAGTAAATGTGCTTTTTCAACCGACATCTCGGCGTTAACCAGGATGTCGAATTCTATAAACTTCGTGGCCCCGGCCTTACGGGTGTGGAGATTTTTAAAACTTATGACTCCAGCCTGTTTTCTAATAAGATCCGCTATTCTGCGGTTATCGTCCGCCGGAAGGGATTCATCCAAGAGGTCGCCCAGGGACTGTATAGTGAGTTCATAAGCCGCCTTTATGATCATCAGCGCCACAGTAATGGCGATAAGCGGATCTATCCAATGCACATGATGCCCAACCCACAAAAGTTCTATCAGCCATATCAACCCCAATCCCAGCATAACGCCCATAGAAGTATAAACATCCGTACGCAAATGCCAGGCATCGGCTTTTATGGCTATGGAATCGGTTTCATTTCCCACCTTGAAGAGCATCTGGGAAACCGCCATATTCACAAAAGAGGACAGTCCCATAACCAGAATGCCCCAGCCGATAAGTTCTATGGGCTGGGGGCTGATGAGCTTTTTTACGGCCTCATAGATAATCCAGGCTGCCGCGAAAAAGATCAGTATGGCTTCCACGAAGCCTGAAATATTCTCAAATTTACCGTGGCCGTAATGATGGTCTTTGTCGGCCGGCTGGGCTGAAGACCGCACCGCAAAATAAGCGATGATCGCCGCCGCCAGATCTATACCGGAATGAATGGCCTCCGAGAGTACGGAAACAGAACCGATGACCAGGCCCACAATAAGCTTAAATACCACAAGGGCGCTGTTTGACGCCACTGACAGCTTCACCACATCGGTCTTCGCGGTATTAACGTCTTTTTTTTTCATGCCTTTCCCGCCCCGCGGATGAAATTAGGGGCTGCTGAAAAAACCAGCAGCCCCATAATTATATGGAAACCTATATTATTCGCACTTTATGCAGGTAACCGGACAGTTGGCGGCCGCGGACTTACAGGCCTCCTCTTTGCCGGCGGGCACGGGATCGGCGATGACAACGGCTTTCTCGCCTTTCATCTCGAACACCTCAGGGCAGTCGCTGGCGCACAGACCGCAGCTGATGCATGCGGCTTCATCCACAATAGCTTTCATTTGAACCTCCGGATTTATTTAGCAGTTGCCGACCTTTCAATATTCCTATGTACACACAGATTAAGGTACCGTTCACGCATACTAAACCCAATAGATTATACTTAAGTTTAAAACTTAATTGCGGATAAAATATCCGGCTGCCGCTACCCGTTTATCCGTTGAGTGGTCGCCTTATCAAAAACATGCATGTTTTCATAGTTGAAACAGACCGCGACCTTGCTGCCGGGACTCTGGTTGAAAAACGCTTCCACCGTGGCCAGAACGCGGGTATCTCCGACCTTGATATAAAGGTTTTCCCTGTGGCCGAGCAGTTCGCTGACTTCCAGCATACCATCCAGCTTCTCGGAACATTTTTCGCGCGCGGCGCCGCCCACAAGAACGTCGTCCGGACGCACTCCGACCACCACTTCCCGGCCGTCATGCTCCGCCGTTTTGGACAACAGGAAAGAGGGGATATAAAGGGATATGTCATCGTTCTTTAAATACAGTTTATCGCCTTCGACCTTAAGCTTGCCGCGAATAAAATTCATCGTGGGACTGCCTATAAAACCGGCTACAAAAAGATTTACCGGTTTACGATAGACTTCTATGGGAGTACCCACCTGCTGGATAATACCATGGTTCATGACCATGATCCGGCCGGCCAGGGTCATAGCCTCCACCTGATCGTGAGTGACATAAATGATGGTGGCGTTAAGGCGCTGATAAAGTTTGGCGATTTCCACGCGCATTTCTTCGCGCAGTTTCGCGTCAAGATTCGAAAGCGGCTCATCGAAAAGGAAAACTTTGGGCTTGCGCACTATAGCGCGGCCTATGGCCACGCGCTGGCGCTGGCCGCCGGAAAGCTGTTTGGGCATCCTTTTCAGCAGTGTGGTCAGCTGAAGGATATTGGCGGCCTCGGTAACCCGTTCTTTTATCTCGGCCTTCGGGGCTTTGCGCAGGCGCAGAGCGAAACTCATGTTCTCTTCCACGGTCATGTGGGGGTAAAGGGCGTAATCCTGGAAGACCATGGCTATCTGTCGCTTGCTAGGGTGCATATTATTGACCAGCACATTATCTATATGGATCTCGCCGTCGGTTATTTCTTCAAGGCCGGCCAGCATCCTCAGAAGCGTGGTTTTACCGCAGCCGGAAGGACCGACTATGACCACGAATTCATGGTCGCGTATTTCCGCGTCCACCCCGTTCAGGATCAGGTTCTCGTTGAATTTTTTGGTTACTTTGGAAAACTTTACGTCAGCCATATCGGACTCCTTTTCAAAAACCATTCAGGCGGCGGGTATCAGGCGCGGATGTAATTTTTTCACATCTGCCGCCGGCTCATCCCTTCACGCTGCCGAGCGTAAGACCCGAGATCAGCCACTTTGAGGAATACAAAAAAACGGCCAGTACCGGTATAGTTACAAGCATAGAACCGGCAGCGAACATACCCCATTGCGTAATATATTGGCCCTGCAGTTCAAAAAGCCCCAGGGTCCAGGTATACTGTTTGGAACTGAACAACACGACTCTAGCCACCAGATATTCGTTCCAGGCGGTGGTGAAATTAAAGAGAAAGGCGATACTTAGCGCCGGAGTGGAAAGCGGCAGGATAACTCGGTAGAAAGCGCCAAGCTGGCTGGTCCCATCCACAAGCGCCGCCTCCTCAAGCGAACGGGGGATGGTGTCGTAATATCCCTTAAGTATCCAGATACTGAACGGAAGCGAGGACACGGAATAGGCGATGATTATTCCGAGATAGGTATTCATCAGGCCAAGCTTCATGATCATCAGGAAAAGCGGCAGGATAAGCATACCGGCGGGGATCATCTGCGTAGAGAGCAGGAGTATCAGGCCGCCCTTTTTGCCGCCGAATTTGAAACGGGAAAAAGCGTAAGCCGCGGTTGAGGCCAGACTGACCCCGATGAAAGAAGTGGTTACCGTGATAAGCAACGAATTCCAGAGCCAGCGCAGAAACAGAGTTTCTTTGAGCAGCCGGACGTAGGCGGCAAAATCAGCCCCTTTCGGCAGGAGCGCGAGATCTGTGGAGAATAGTTTATCTCCGGGGCGTATGGAAACCGACAGGATACGCAGGAGTGGATAAACACAGATCACCACAAAGGAGATAATAGCGGCGTGAATGAGCAGATACTTCAGGAATTTCTTTCTTCGATACGCCGCCGCTTCTTTGTTCATAAATTAGCGCTCTTCCTTCGCCGCGTCAAAAGACTTAAGGTAGAAAACTGAAACAAAAAACAGAATAGCGAAGATGACTATGGCAAAAGCCGCGGAATAACTGTAGCGGTTATAGGTGAACGCCGCCTTGTACAGCGCCGAAACCAGGATATCCGCGCGTTCCGTGCCGCCTGACTGGCCGGTGACCAGATAGATCACGTTAATATTATTAAAAGTCCAGACCGTGCCCAACGTGACAGCCGGCATCATCACCGGACGGATGAGCGGGATGGTGATAAAGCGAAGCTTCTGTAAATAAGAAGCCCCATCGATGTCGGCGGCGTCATAGTATGAACTGGAGATGGATTGCAATCCACCGAGAATTACCACCATCATGAACGGGATACCAAGCCAGATATTGATCAGCGTGCAGGTAGTAAGCGGATAGTTGCTAAGCCACTGAACGGGGCCCAAGCCTAAACCAGCCAGAAACGGATAAGCGGCCGCGAGCTTACCCAGCATTATATTAATAAAGCCGTATTGGGCATGAAATTCACCGCGCATCGCCAGGACCGCCACTACCTGCGGCATAGCCCAGGGGATAACCAGCAGGGTGCGGTAAAAACCTTTAAACCGGATGTGATTATTAAGCAGCAGGGCCAGCGTGAAACCACCCGCCACATGAAAAAACACATTTATGAAAGTCCACCATAGCGTACGTCCCAGAAGCGCCCAGAAAGTGACTTCAGAAAGCGGAGAGGTGGTAAAAACATCGATATACTGCCGGAGGCCCACAAAAGGCAGATAGCCGGTGTTTTTCCACTGCATTATAGTCGTCAGTTTTAAATCGCTGAATGAAAGGTAAACTTCAAAAACAAAAGGATAGACCAGCAAAAGCGCCAAGCCGATAAAAGCGGGCGCCAGCAGCAGGTATGCCAGTTTACTACGGCCTTTGACGATATGCCGGAAAAACGGCGCGATCAGGCCTTCCGAACCCAGGAGCCACAGAAAAATCCTGACAGGTTCCGTAACCAGACCCATGGCGAAACACCCTGCCGCGCCGGCCAGCGGGAAACCCAGAAGCGCTGCGGGGAAGAACCAGCGCCGGTCATAAAATTGGAAATGGTAATAGAAATACCCCTCTATGAGCGCGATACCCGCGATCACAATAAATACGAACCATAGGACCTCATATACGGAGTATAGAATTTCCATAAGTATTCCGGAACTTACAGGACAAAACGCAAAGTGTCGAATCGTTTACCGCGTGATCCGGATAAGGGATCGCGCGTTTCAGCATCGGCCGGGAATTTTATAAAAAATTCCGGGGTTACCGGTTCATCTCCGAAATTTTCAGGTCCGCATTTTGCTGCATCTTGCGGGTCGCATCTTCGACACTGAGCTTCCTGCTGGTGGCAAGTCCCAGATAATTCCTGGCCGAATCCCAGATGGCGCGCATCTCCGTGGCCATGGACATCGGCCGCCCTTTTGAGATCTGGTCCATGGACACCCGTGAGACCTCGGTGCCGGTGATCTCAGGCGCCTTTGAAGCCTCCGCGAGGGCGGGCAGGCGCTGCAATTCCTTGAACTGCCTTATCTGATTATCGCTGGTTGTGTAGAAATCCATCAGCCGTTTGATCATCTCAAGCTTTTCAGGCTTCACTCCGGAGCTGACCATAAAGTACTTGCCGCTGACCATGGGCGCGGGCCATAGCCCCGTTTGGGAAAGCTTCGGGATAAGCGCCAGGCCGAAATCTCTTTTAAAATGCTGCTGGTAACCGGAAATGGACCAATCGCCGTTTATTATGAAAGCGGTCTTGCCTTCTTTGAAAAGAGAGTCCATGCAGTTGTAATCGCATTCCGGCGGAGCGTATTTTTTATTAAATTTCAGGTCCAGATAAAAATTGATGGCGGAACGCATGGCGGGCGTATCCAGGGTCGGCGTTTTATTGTCTATGGGCCAGCCGCCGAACGCCGCCAGCCAGGGCATAAGCCAGAAAGGCTCTCCCATGTCGAAAGCCATACAGAAATCCAATTTATAGGCTTTGGCCTCATTAGCGCAGAATTTGAACAGCTCATCGGTATTTTTAGGCGCGGTCTTCACGTACTTTTTGTTGAAGAACATCATCAGGTGATTGCCGTTAGATACGGGCACGCCCCAGATGTGGCCGTCCAGAGTGATAGCCTGCAACACGGCTTTATTATACTTGGAAGCGTCGATCAAGCCATCCACCGGGCGGATAAAACCGGAAACCGCGAAAAGACCGGCGGTATCGGAGGGGCACATGATCAGGTCCGGCGCCACACCGGCAAGCGAAGCCGCCTGGAACTGCTGACGCAGGTCTTCGGTCTGGTAATGGGTCCGTATTATGCGGATATCTTTACTTTCAGGGAGCCTTTTAAAAGCCGAGAAAACGGAATCTATATAAGGCGCGACTTGCGCGTCTTCCTGTTCCCACACTATGATAGTGGAAGCATCAAGAGGGGACTTCGGCCTGGAGCAGGAGGTAAGAAACAGCAACGCCGGAAACAAGCCGAGTGCCGCGCCCTTAATTAAGTTTTTCAAGTTAAGCCCCAAACCCCAGGCCTGTCCAGAGCCATAAACCCGATACGGCCCCGATCGCAGGTCAATCTTTGGAAATGTTGGTTATCGCCGCCAGCAACGCCACCAGTCCGGCAAGTTTAAGCGCCGTCCACCAGGAGATCTTCGCGGCCACATAGCCGGCTGCCACGGCGCCGGGGCATAGCTCCGGAATGGTCCACATCCAGAACCATTTTATAAGAAAAATACCCAGCACGAATATAGCTATAACCCAAAACACAATTGCGGGAATGCCGAGTAAAAGCATATTTCGAAGCTTCATAAAAAAATTCTAACAAATAAACTCCGCCGAAATAAAGCATTCTTTTTCAAACAGGCCGGGGAGCGGTTTTTTAGGTATAATAATACTCATTAAGAGATTAAAAAGGAGGGGAAAATATCACATGAAAAAAGCACTGTTCGCGATAATGCTGGCGGCGGTCTCCGGCTACGTTTACGCCCAGACCCCCGCCCAGGAGCCAGCGCCGGCGGAAATTAAGGTGGACAAAGTATGCACAGCCGCCTCCGTTGAGAACAGAGAGCCGGTCAATGAAACTTCAGCCTTTGACAAGACCATAGGCAGGATCTATACCTGGACCAAAATCACCTCAACCGACGCGCCCGTCAAGATCAAACATATCTACTATGCCGATGACAAAAAAGTGGCGGAAATCGAGTTGAACGTCAAAGCCAAAACCTACCGCGTATGGAGCAATAAAGCGGTATGGCCAGGAAACTGGAAGGTGGAAGTAACGACCGAAGACGGCAAGATGCTTTCCGCCGTCACATTCACCGTCTCCGGGACAGCCGCGCCTAAAACAGAACCCGACACCCAGGGCAAATAACCGCATAAAACCCCGCCGAACAGTTCCCGGCGGGGTTTATAATTCCATGCTGACCACCCGAAAAAACGAAAAACTTTTCTGGCGCCATAAAGCCGGGCTGTATCCCCTGCCATTCGACCCGGCCACGTTCAAAAAAACCTCGCGCATTATCGCTTCGGCGGAAGCTCTCGGCGCGGACTTTCGCGGGCGGGACCTATTGGATATCGGCTGCGGCACAGGCATTTACGCTTTGGTGCTGGCAAAAAAGGCCCGGCGCGCGCTGTGCCTGGATTCTTCCGGAAGAATGTTACGGCGTTTACGGGCTGAGGCTAAAAAGCGCGGCATAAAGAACGTCCGGACGCTCAAAAACATATGGGGGGACGTGGAGACCGGCAGCGTGGCCAAAGAATTCGACATCGCTTTGGCTTCGATGACTCACGCCGTAATAAATTTAAACGACCTGAAAAAAATGGAAGCGTCCGCCCGCGAGCTATGCGTCTATATCGGCTGGGCCGGAGTAAGAAAGAATCCGTTTTGGGAAATAGTTTACGCCCATCACGGGGCCGAGTACACAGCTCCGGAAGGCGCGGAGAGAATAGTTCCGCTGCTCAAAAAACTGGGCAGAAAATTCAAGCTCTTATATTTCAAGGATTCCTGGCAATGGAACGGGAAACCGGAAGAAGTGCTAAAAGACATAGCGGTCAACCTAAAGGTTAATAATGCTAAGCCCGACAATCCCTGGCTGAATAAATTTATCAACAGTAAAATAAGGAACGGGGTATTAACATACACCACAACCGCCCGCAAAGCCTTGATAGTCTGGAAACCTGGAACTGACGCTAAACCGGCTTTGTAATCCTGCGACGTAAGACTTGAAGCATACCAGCCGACTTGCACGCTGCGTATAAACCCGGGAATATCAATTCAACCGAACGCGGAGTTCTTTTACCTCTTCGGGACTGCCGATCACTATAAAAACATCTCCCTGCTTTATCCGTCTGGAGCCGGTGGGATTTATCTCATAAGAATTCCCGGAAGCGTTCTTCACCGCCACCACCAGAGGACAGTTCCCCTCGCTCCCTTTGAAATCCCCCAGTTCTTTCCCCTCCGCGCCCGTCCCGGCCGGCACATCCTCGAACCTGAAATGCCTGCCGTCACGCATCATCTGGTCAAGGAACTGCGCCGTGCTCGGACGCACCATTTCCGCCGCCATCCTCAAACCGCCGATGTGGAAAGGGCTTATAACTATATCGGCCCCGCTGCGCACCAGTTTTTCGCGCATGGCCGGATCGTTCTCGTTCTGGACCATAATTATCCTGATATTCGGTTTATGACCGCGGGCGGTAATAGCGATAAAAGCGTTATCCTTGTCGTGCTTCAGGGTGCAGAAAATGCCCCTGGCGTTCTTCAGATTACACTTGAGCAGAACCTCATCGGTGGCCGCATCCCCGGCGGCCACGCAATAACCCATTTCCATGAATTTCCCGACCTCCGTCGCGTCCAGCACTATAAGTATAAAGGGTTGTCCGGTTTCCGCCAGTTCCTGAGCAATACTAAGCCCCGTGTGGGTTGCGCCGCAAACCAGGTAATGGTCTTTCATGTTAGCTATTTTATAATCCATTTTAAGTCTCCTGAAGATATCTTTCATCTCGCCCTCTATCAAGAGGGCCGTAATGCTGGAGAAGATATAAGTCATCGTGCCAATACCGCCCAGGATAAGAAAAATAGTGAACACGCGTCCCGTATTCGACAGCGGATGTACTTCTCCGTAGCCTATGGTCGCAAGCGTTATTACAGTCATGTAAAGGGCGTCAAGGAAATTCCAGCCCTCTATAACGATATATCCGGCAACGCCCGCTGAAAAGAGCGCCAGCAGAGCTAAGAACGGAACAGTTATGCGGTTCTTAATATCCTTCATACGGGATAAATCCGGAAAACCCGGTTAAGTTTTTGGGGAAGGCCGGAGAAAAAGGATGAATGCCGGGTAATGAAAAGAATCTTCATGTTTACAGGCGTCTTTTCTCTAACCTTCATCCTTCAAAAAATCACCACTGTAGTTTTCACACACCGAATTACGGTATGGAATAGATTACAAACGCAATTTCAGCGCTATTTAACCTTCACCCTGTGCGCCGGATGAGCCGCGATATCGGCCAGACCCGGTTTCTTGACACATTCCTTTTCAAACGCCCTGTCCCGCAAAGTGTTGCGGTAATCGGATTTCTGGAAAGCGTAGGTGAATTTTGTGTGAACATCGTAATTACCGTTCAGGAGGCCGGCCACATCTTCCACAAACACCCTTTCTTCATCGGTGGGAACCACAAAAATCCTCACCTTGGAATCTTTAGCGGAAATTTCGGTTTCAGCGTTGCGGGTTCGGGAAAGCTCGTTTTTAGCGGCGTCATATTTTATACCCAGAAATTCCAGGCCATCCAGCGCCCTGGCCCTGGTGATGGAGCCCTTTTCTCCGACACCGGCGGTAAACACCACCGCGTCCACTCCGCCCACCGCGGCCGCGTAGGCTCCGATATATTTCTTGAGACGGTAGGACTCAATTTCTATCGTAAGCCTGGCGCGTTCGTCTCCGTCCTCGGCCGCCATTTCCACGTCGCGGCGATCGGTGAACTTCTCCGTGATGCCGAGGATGCCGGACTTCTTATTCAGGATGGAATCCATCTCTTTGGCTTTGAGACCCTCCTTCTCCATTACGTAAAGCCCGATGGCGGGATCGTGATCTCCGGCGCGCGTACCCATAACAAGCCCCTCTAAAGGGGTGAACCCCATGCTGGTGTCATAAGACACGCCATCCTTCACGGCGTTGACCGAGGCTCCGTTGCCGATATGACAGACAATGACATTGGTCTTAAACGGGTCTTTGCCCAGTATCACGCTCGTGCGCTTCGCAACATAAAGGAAAGATGTGCCATGAAAGCCGTAACGTCGGATCGCGTAATCCCGATACCATTTGTAGGGGAGGGCATAAAGATAAGAAGAGGCCGGCATGGTCTGATGCCAGGCCGTGTCCATGATCGCCATGTGCGGGATCTTGGGCATAAGATCCTGGGCCGCTTCTATACCAAGAATGTTAGGAGGATTATGCAGCGGCGCCAAACCGGCCAGTTCATTGAAGGCCTCCAGGGTTTTAGAATCGATAACCACCGACTTCACGAACTTTTCACCCCCATGTACCACTCGGTGGCCTACGGCCGCTATGACTTTCAAGTCCTCTATAACTCCATGGGTTTTATTGGTCAGAGTGTCTATGACAAGTTTTATGGCCTCTTTGTGGGTCGGGCAGTCGTGTTTTAACTCTAATTTTTCCCGTCCCGGCACCTCATGGCTCACGAATGAGCCTCCGACACCAACCCGCTCCACCACACCCGACGCGAGGGGAGCTTTTTTTTCCCAGTCAAAAAGAGAGTATTTTACGGACGAACTGCCGCAGTTAAGAGAGAGTATTTTCATATATTGTCCTTACGATACGATGAGTTTGAGACCTGCGTTTATTTTACAAAACTTTACCGGCTTTAGGTGTGCCCGCCTTCCCGGAAGTTAGCCAGAATCCTGCAGTTCAACTTGGTTTCCATTGGAAGATCAGGTGAACAAAAAAATGCCATGAGCTTGATAATTTTGATACCATTTACAGGTTGCAATAGTCGCTTTATTTATGAAAAAAACGATCATCATTTCAACCGGAGCCGCTGGATTGCTGCTTGCGGCCTTTGTAATTTTCAGATACATAAACTATTCAATGGAACCGGCCGAAGTCTTTCGCAAGCTTTCAGGGATGCGGATGGCCATAACCTTTTTCCGCCTGGCCACGGGCCGCCAGCCCTCCGACATCGGAGAAGTGATACAAAACGGCAATCTGGAAGCTGTTCCGCGGATCAAACTTAAACGGCATCTTGCTTCCTCAAAGGTAAGAAAAACCGCGAAACTGATCGTCCGGGATACCGGCGGCTGGGGTTATGTAAACGACCCCGCAGACCGGGATTTCGGCACAATTTTCATAGACTGCACCCACAAGGACGAGAAAGGAAGATACTGGAGCGAATTTTAACCCTTTTAACCGCTATTTCCGGGGTTACACCGTAAGCGCGTCTTCGTAAAGACGATAAGCCAAATTAGTGACCACCGGCACCGACATGCTGAAATTTACCTGGTCGTATGCCATTTTAGAGATGGTGTGGCAGACAGCCGGATTCCCTATCAGATAGATTATGGCCTTGGCGAAGGAAGCGGCGTTGCCAGGCTCCACCAAAACGCCATTACGCTCATTAATGGTAAAATCGCTCAGCCCCCGCACCCTCGGAACCACGCAGGCCACTCCTGAGGCCTGCGCTTCTATGAACGACATGGAAAGAGCTCCGCACTCGGTGGTCTTTACGAAAATGTGAAGCATGGCCATCACCTCCGGGATATCGTTGCGTTCCCAGAGCACATCAACCTTGTGACTGATATCCAGATTCCGGGCCATAGCCCGGATACGTTCGTCTTTGAAACCAACCACCATAAAATTCGTTTCCGGCAGAACCGATAGAACCTCTTTCGCCACCTTAAGGAAAAATTCCTGCTCCTTTAAAGTCTTATCCATGCTGATGGTGCCGACCTTATACGGCCTTTTCAGGAACATGGCGGGCTTGATCAGCATGGCGCTCTCCCAACGGCCTATATTCAGAGCCGGCGGAACGACAAAGGTCTTAGCGGGGTCTATGCCGGCGGCGCAAAGATCCTCCTGCACGGACGGACATGAGGCTAGAAAGCGCGTGACGTAAGGTTCCAGGTCTTTAAGCCTTGCCATCGTTTTGGGCCCTCCCAAACGGATCTGACTGATGAATATCTTGGAAGCGGCCGAGATATTTTTAAAAAGCCGGACATTGACCAAAGCCAAGTCGAAGAAATGAACCACGTCGTAACGCGAAGCTTCAAAGAATCCCAGCTTGTACAAAAAAGGCATCTGTTTTATGGGGAGATTGTGCTTTTCGGCTTGAGCGTAAAGCTTTGAGTCCCTGGGGCACATCAATACGGCATTGTGTCCCAGTTTCCGGAGCTGAACGGACATATGCAGAGCCTGATAGGCCACAATATCCCACTGTTTGGAATCCACTATATTCAAGATGTTCATTGTCGTTCGCTATCAATATCCGGGAACCGTATCAGGGCCTATGACCGCCGAACCTGAGGGAAGCAGCGCCCCGAGGTGAGGCGGCGCCCGGTGGCGCCGCCAACCCCATCCCTTCTAATTCGGCTATTTCTTTCCTGGAGTTGTCTATGTAAAACCTGTCCTTGGTGGTTTCCAGGATGGTCTTATATATAGAATAGGCGGCGCTGTAATTGCCCGCCTTTTTGTTCAGGAAAGCGGCCAATTGGCGCAGCATCACCGGACAATCCGGTTCCATGATCAGCGGAGTTATGATCCTGGCCACTTTGGCCGGGTCCTTTGACTTGCTATAGCCGATGGCGGCCAGAAGCGTGGCATATTTCCATTCCTTGGGATGATATACCAAAGCTCCGTTCAGGAACCCGACAGCTTCCTCCGGCCTGTGCAGGTTGAAGGCCAGGGAGCCGGCGGTATAAAGGCCGGCATTGGTAAAATACGGGTCCAGCGCCAGGATATGGCTGGCCAGGGGAAGGAAATCCGGATATTGACCTTCGCCGAAATGCGCTCCCGCGCAGTGATGCCCCGGTTGGCCGTGACCGGCGTCCGGCATCTCCGCATACAAATTCTCCCGCTCGTCGATATCCGGCGAGCCATAGTACTGCATTAGCCTGATAAACCACACGTCGGCGGCCAGCCGCCGCATCCCCAAACTGAGAGCCAAGGCGTCTTCCACCGCGCTGTACCTGACCTCCCGTATATTATCCGGAGGCGGAAACGCCGGGATGGAAGTTAAAAAGATCCATGGTCCGGTAAATGCCAGAGCCGCGGCCGCCAGCACAGGAAGCGCCAAATAGATCAGGAAAACAGCGAAGCGGCGGTTAGCCCGGGAATTACTATCGGAATAGTTTTTCATTCGGGTAAAAAAGCATATCCTTGGATATTGCCTGAACAAGACGCCTGGGATACTTTAACAAGCTAAAATTCTTTTTTTCTGAACAGCACGAGCGAAAACAGATACGGAGCGGACACCCACAACAGGAGGTATGCGGCCAGGAAACCGGGGCCTGCCGGGGCGGGGCCCGACGCGCCCAGATCGCGCGCGTTAAAAAGCTGAAAGTTGGGTATAAAATACGCACACGCCTTGAGAAGCAGCGATGCGGACCCCGAAGACTTGTTGATAAGGAATTTCGCCTCCGAAGTAAAGTGGCCCAGAGTCCAGAGAATGCCTGAGATAGTAATGGTGGAAACCGTAGAAGTGGAAAAAAGCGAAATGAACAAAACCGCCGAGATAATGATAAGCAACTTGCACCAAATAAAAAAGACGGCTTTAAGATAGAACGGCGGCAGCGCAAAGCCCCTGAAAGATATCAGACTCAGCTGGATCAACGCCATCACGCCCAACATCAGGGCCAAGGACGCATAAAGACCGGCGGCCTTGCCGGCCAGATAGGCCGGGCGGGGAACGGGCCGGGAGAAGATAAGGTAGATGGTTTTGGTCTCTATCTCGCGGGTTATGGTGGAGGCAGCGGCCAGGAGAGCATAGGCCAAAGCTGTCAATTCCATGAGCGCAAGACCAAGATCGGTGATCACCCGTGCCTCTTCGTCCATCGCCATAACGCCCGCCAACAGCGACGCGTAGATTAGAACTCCGGCGAATATCACAAACAACGCAAAAAAACGATTCTTGTAATTTTCAACCAGGGAATGCCGGGCGATATTCCAGGCCGTAAAAAAATTTTTCATAAAACCACCTTCTTTTCAGGAACCTGGTTTCAGGCCGGATACGAATCGCCTGTCACCGGTGTCTTTACCGCGTTCACAAATATCTCTTCCAAGCCGCCTTTAACGTTCTCCCATTCCGCACGCGCAACCGTTTTAGCCAGGCGCCCCTGTACCAAAATAAAAACCCGGTCGCTCACCTTTTCCAGCTCAGAGATGCTGTGCGAGGATAGGAAAACAGTCCTATTGGACCCGTTGAAATCGGAGATAAGGTTTCTTATCTCATGGATAGCGAGCGGATCGAGACCGCTTACCGGCTCATCCAGGATCAACAGTTCGGGGTCGTGAACTATAGCCTGCGCCACTCCCAGACGCTGCATCATGCCTTTTGAAAATTCAGCGGCTTTTTTAGCCGCGTGAGGTTTGAGTCCCACTTTCTCAATAATGGCGTCCACACGCGAGCGCGCCTCCGCCCCTTTTAACCCTGAAAGCCCGGCATAATAGAGCAGGGCCTCCGCCGCCGTAGAATAGGGATAGAAATAGGGAAGTTCCGGCAGGAACCCTATGCGTTTTTTCGTATTTACATCCGAGGGGGAAAGCCCGAAGATGGAAATGGAACCGGCATCGGGGAACAGCAGGCCGGTCATGAGTTTCATTATGGTGGTCTTGCCGGCCCCATTAAGGCCCAGAAGCCCGGCTATCTCGCCTCGTTCAAGGTCCAGGCTGAGCCCGCGAAGCGCGGGAATCTCCAGGGACTTAAACAAGCCCGGCCGGCGGTAGGACTTGGACACATTGGAAAACGAAACCACCTTCTTGTGATCGATATTCGTCACCCCGATACCTCCTTAAAACGTGCGGGGAACCCGCTGTTAAGCCGCCCCTCCTTTGCTTAATCCAGGCGAAAGGGGCACGCCTGTAAAACGATCCGCATCCGTTAACTTACCGAATTTATTTCGGCACATTAAGCGATTCTTTTTTAAGCCGCTTAAGTTCCGCGTCAATATCGCGCAGAGGAATCTTTCCCTGCCGCAGGAACGAGGAATGAAATTTTCTCAGATCGAAATATTTATCTTCCGTGCGCATATAATACCCGCGCATCTCAAGTATCCGATCCATTCCCATTATGTAACTCAGACTCTCAGTGGGAGACAGCGAGATCCGAAGGACCTCGGTCTGGGCCTGGCCCTTGGACATGTAAAAAGTTTCCTGAAAAAAACCGACAGCCTCTTCATAAGTCATCTTATTGGTGTGCAGCGCGGTATCCACATAGGCCCGGCCGGCGCGTAGAGCGCGCACGTATACACGGAGGAATTTAGCCCAGTAAGAGGAATAATAGCCCATCTCTCCGGCCATTAATTCGGCATAGCAAGCCCAGCCGTTTGTTACCATCGGCTGATTGGCTATTTTCCTTATCCGTGAAGAGTTGGAATCAGCGGTGTAACTGCGCAGGTGCATGCCGGGCATAATATCGAACGCGACAAGCAGCTCTATCTGCGCATAATTAAAACCGGAGGACAAGATCCTTTCCTGTGTGGGCGCGGGCAGCTTGTCGGAAGGCAGCGCCAGATATAGTTCCGAAACCCTGACGTCATCCAGGGCGAAAGGCTCCGCATAATAGACATAGGGCAGCGCCGCGCTCATAAAATCCGGCATTTTCCTGATGAGCAGCCTCTGTTTAGGGAACTCCACAACTTTATATTCGTCAAAATGCTGATAAGCGCGGTCCACCTCATCCTGAAAAACCTTAAGAACGTCGCTTAGCGGGGGATGTTCCTTGGGCAGCTTGGCCATAACCCCTTTCCAGCCTTTTTCCTTCGCCAGCAGAGCATCGATATTAACGGCTTCTTTAGCCAGGTCCTTCAGCGCGGTTTTACAGCTTTTTTTAGAGTAACTCAGCGCCGAACCGGGAGTGATGCTCAAACCGTGCCAGCGCTCCAGATAGAACCCATAGATATAACTGCCCGCCCGGAACTCGCCATCGGAGTTGGGGATAATTTCGTTTTTAAGAAAATCACGATAGCGGGTCAAAGCTGTTTTGACTTTATCCATGATCTCGTCCACCTGGGTTTTAAGGACCGGATCATACCGGGTATACCCCCTGAACAGCGGGATAAAATCGGAAACACCGTTAAGAGCGCTATCGGTCAGCTTAAGAGCCTGTTCGGCCCAGATTCTGGGCGGATGAAAGAGATTGCGTTCGGCTTGTTCCAATATCTGCGGAAATTCCCTTAACCGCACCATGGCGTTGCCGGCGCGTATGTTGTAGTCTCCGAAATCCTTGGAAAGCAGGTGATAAGCGGAGAAAAGCGGTTCCAGATAATATTGCGGACGCATTTTAAGAAGGCCGAGGTTCTCCATTTCATAAATGTCCACTTCAAGGAGATGGTCCAGCACGACATAATCAACCTGGAGAGAGGGGTACATTGAAGCTGTTTTAATGTCATGGAGTTTGGAACGGAGGTTTTTAAAAGCTTCCAGCTGTTTGTTAACCCGTTCCTGGGTGCGCTGGGTAAGAACGGAGTCGGTTCCATGGATGCCCATGCGGGTAGCGCGTTCCGGATCATACATCTGCACGGTCGCGAGATACTGCCCGAGAACTTCGTTGAGTTTGGTGTTTTCCAGCGCACCCTCTACTTCCTGCGTGGTAAGGGTGGCTTCATACGCGGAAACCGGAAGGATAGAAATGAGAGGGGGAAATATAGAAACGAAAAAGAAAAATCCTATGAAAAACTTTTTTTCATTCAAGAACAAGGTTTTCATAATTACAGCTCGCGTAAGTCGTTAAAGGCGGAACAGACGGAAGCCGGCCGGAAGCAGGCATCCGGCACCCCTACCTCCGCCCCTTCACTTTTCTTTTTGGAATGAATTTTGGGGCCCCCGCGGAAGCGCCGGATTTATCCAGCGCAAGCGCCAGGACCTCGTCCATGGAAGCCACCGGGATCAGGCGCATCTTGTCTTTTATTTCCGCGGGAATCTCTTCCAGTTCCTTAAGATTAGCCCTCGGAAACAACACGGTAAAAATATCTTCCCTGAACGAAGCGATAATCTTTTCTTTCAGACCGCCTATGGCAAGCACCCGGCCGGTCAATGTCACTTCACCAGTCATAGAGAGTCCGTTTTTTACAGCACGGCCGGTCAACAGACTTGCAAGCGCGGCGGCCAGGGTTATGCCGGCCGAAGGACCGTCCTTGGGAATGGCGCCTTCCGGAATATGGATATGAAAATTATGGGACTGGATATAGGAAGAGGACACCAGCTCCCTGGATTTGATGTATGAAAACGCGGCCTGCGCCGATTCCTTCATAACATCTCCAAGCTTACCGGTCAAAAGCAGGCCGCCTTTGCCGGGTACGGCCACCGCTTCCACGGTCAAAACTTCTCCGCCGTTCTCCGTCCATGCCAGGCCGGTGGCCAGACCCACGCCGTTTGCGGAATTTTCCTCCCGGAGGAATTTTGGAATGCCCAGATAATCCTGCAGGTTATCCGGAATCACCCTGACTTCTTTCAGACCTTTTTCCACAACTATGCTGGCGGCCCGGCGGCAAAGCGCCGCGATCTCCCTGTCCAGGTTCCTGACACCCGCCTCCCGCGTGTAGCCGCGGATAATGGCGTCTATGGCCACGGCGTCCAGCCGCACCATGTTTTCCTTTAATCCATGCTCACAAAGCTGCTTGGGGATGAGGAACTTTTTAGCGATCGCTATTTTTTCATTATGGGTGTAGCCGTTGAATTCTATTATTTCCAGCCTGTCCCGCAGGCTGACCGGAATGCCCCAAAGCGTATTGGCCGTGGCCACGAACATCACCTTGGAAATATCGAAAGGCACGTCGAGGAAATGGTCCATGAATTCCGAATTCTGCTCAGGGTCCAGGACCTCCAGGAGAGCCGCCGCGGGATCGCCGCGCCAGTCCGAGCCCATCTTATCTATCTCATCCATAAGGAAGACGGGGTTATTACTCTTGGCCTTCTTTATACACTGGATGATGCGGCCGGGCATGGAGGCCACATAAGTGCGCCTGTGGCCTCGTATCTCCGACTCGTCCCGGACGCCGCCCAGCGACATCCTGACGAAATTGCGTCCCATGGCGCGGCCTATGGAGCGGGCGATGGAGGTCTTGCCCACACCGGGGGGCCCCACGAAACAAAGGATGGGGCCTTTCAGTTTTTTTGTAAGCTTGCAGACCGCAAGATACTCTATCACGCGGTCCTTCGGCTTCTTAAGACCGTAGTGGTCTTCTTCCAGTATTTTGCGCGCCGAACCAAGATCTATGGAGTCTTTTGTCTCCACGCCCCACGGCAGGCTTACAAGCCAATCCAGATAAGTCCGGGACACGGTAGTCTCGGGAGAGAACGGGGTCATTCTGGCCAGCCGCGCAAGCTCTTTTTCAGCGGCCGCTTCCGCCTCCTTGGGCATCTTGGCGGTTTTGATCTTCTTTTTCAGTTCATCCAGTTCCTTGGAAAAATCGTCCTTCTGATGAAGCTCTTTCTGGATGGCCTTCATCTGCTCGTTGAGATAATATTCTTTCTGGGATTTCTCTATCTGTCCTTTTACCCGGCCGTGGATCTTCTGCTCTATATCCAGGATCTCAATTTCCTTGGCCAGCAGTTTTATGATCTTTTCAAGGCGATCTTTGGGAGCGGCGGTTTCCAGGATATCCTGACGATCGGAGATATTGAAGATGGAGTTGGCGGCGATGGTGTCGGCAAGTTTTGACGGGTCGTCCAACTGGGCCAGCATGGACACTGAATCCAGGGTTATGCGGGTGCCGAGCTTAACATATTCCTCAAAAATTTCCACGGCATGCCGCATGAGGGCGATTATTTCCGGCGTCTTCTCAACCGCGTCCTCAACATACTCAACTTCGGCCATAAGACAGGATTTTTCTTTATCCAGTTCCAGTTTTATGACTTTGGCGCGTTTGCGCCCTTCAAGAAATACGCGCATGGTGCCGTCCGGCATCCGGAGGGACTGCGCCACCTCGCTCAGAACGCCGTAAGCGTAAAGGTCGCCCGGCTCCGGGTCGTTGACGGACGGTTTTCGCTGCGCCAGAGCCAGCATGAACTTGCCGGACTTTAACGCGGTATCTATGGCCGCGACGGATTTAGGCCTGTCCACGGAAAGAGGCAGCGCCATATGGGGGAACAGCACAACATCTCTTATGGCGATGGCGGGAAGCGTTTTAGGATAGACTTGCGAAGCGGTTTCTGAAACGTCCATGTTGAAACTCCATAATATGGGGTATAGGCCCGGGTGACGAAGAAGCTTAGAAGTTAGAAGAAGGAACTACTTCCTCCGCGCTTCGATGCATCCGGGGATCCTTGCGCTTATTTTATTCACTTTTTCTTAAAATCAAACACGCCGTCTATGAGACCGTAAGCTTTGGCTTGTTCAGCGGACATGTAATAATTCCTTTCCATGTCGGCGCGGACCTTTTCCGGCGTCTTGGAGCAATGTTTGGCCAGGATCTCGATAAGACGGGTCTTATTCTCCTGCATTTCTCTGCTCTCTATCTCAATATCGGTGGCCTGGCCTGAAATGCCGCCGCCCCAGATCAAAGGCTGGTGGATCATAATGCGGGCATTGGGAAGCGCGTAGCGTTTGCCTTTGGAGCCGGCCGCCAGCAGAACGGCGCCAAAACTCATGGCCATGCCCATGCAAATGGTGGTGATGGGAGCCTTGATAAACTGCATTGTATCATAGACCGCCAGGCCGGCAGTGACCATGCCGCCGGGGGAATTGATGTAAAGGCTGATATCCTTGTCGTTGGCTTCCGCCTCAAGATACAAAAGCTGGGCTATAACGGTATTTGCCGAAGCCGTGGAGACGGCGCCTTCCGGATCTCCGATGAAAATGATCCTGTCTTTCAGGAGCCGGGAGTAAATATCATAACCGACCATGGCGCCCTGATTCCATTTTTCAATAATCGTGGGTATTATCATAAGCTGTTCCTCCGGTAGTTAGGCAGTCTGACGCGCATAGCGCTTGCTACGGCACAGGCTCCTAGTGCGTTTCTTCCTTTATCACGGCTTTGGACTTCACCAAGTCCATGGTCTTGTTCTCCACGATGGAAGACATTATATAGTCCTTGCGTTTTTCAAAAAGCTCCCGGGCTTTTTTCTTCTCTTCCTCGGTGTTCAACCTGGCAACCACCTTGTCCAGTTCGGCGGCAAGTTCCGCCTCGGTAGCGGTAATACTCTCTTTCTTGGCAATGTTGTGCAGAAGATAGGTAAGGCTTAGATTGCGCTCGGCCACTGGTTTAAGCCGCTCCATGAAAGCGTCCTCGTGTATTTCCTCGTCGGGATTGACGCGCTTTTTTAGGATCTCAAAAAGCTCATGGGCTTCTTCCCTGACCAAAGTGGGGGGGAGCTGCATGGGATTGGTCTTAATGAGGGCGTCCTCTATCTGGGTCATAACGTCCTTTTCGGTTTTCTCGGTTTCGCCGCGCTCCAGCAGCTTACGCACATTTTCTCTCAGTTCCTCCGCCGTCTTGACTCCGGCTTCCTTCAGAAAATTATCGTCTATCGCCGGCACGACTTTTTGCTTGATCTCCACCACGGTCGCCTTAAAACTCATTTTCTTCTCTCCGAAAGAAGATTCGAACTCGCGGGCCTCGCCCTTTTTAGCGCCGAGTATGTGGTCGGCCAGGCCGGCTATGGTCTGGGGACTGGACATATCCACTATCTCACCGTTAACATCGCCGTCGGAAACCTTGACGCCGTTCTCGTACGACTCATAGTTGACGATGACGAAATGATTCTTCTCCACGGGCTTGCCTTCCTCAACCGGCTTAAGGTAAGCGTTATATTCGCGCACCTGGTCGATGTACTTGGCCACGTCTTCGTCCACGACCTTTTTAATCTTGCGGGTGACGGCGATGTTCGTATAGCCTTTGGGATCAACCTGGGGATTGCATTCGAGCTGCACTTCAAAATAGAGGACCTTCTCCGGCTCATAGGAGACGTTTTTCATTATTGGCGTGACCACCGGCATGACCTTATCGGCCTTGAGTATCTCCGGCATGGCGGCCTTGGCGCTGAGATCCAGCACCTCGTCTTTCACCATGGAGGGGAACTGCGCTTTTATCATACCCAGCGGAACCTTGCCCGTCCGGAAACCGGGAATGGAAACTACCGACTGCAGGCGCACCAGGGCGGCCTCGGTAGCGGTTTTAAGGTTGGCGGGATCCACTGTCACGCCAAAAACGTGCACGCAACCTTCCTGTTTTATTTTTTTAATCCTGTCGCCGAACGTTAGAACTAAAGACATTGTATCCTCCGGAAACTGAGATTGAAACTAAAATGTCGAGACGGGGACTCGAACCCCGATGGGAGTGACCCCACATGGTCCTAAGCCATGCGCGTCTACCAGTTCCGCCATCTCGACCCCTCTGTCGCCGCCAGCCGCGCCATAAACCCTGCGCGGGGGCGGGATTGACCGCAATATAAAAGGGGATTCCTTTTCTTCTCGTTACGAGGCGTTGGCCGGAAAGTTTAAACCAAAACCTTCCCCTCGCATAGCGAAGGCGCGTTCCGCGCGGCACACACCCTTGCGGACCGGGCGCGCATAGCGCTGGGTCCGCAACCCGCTAACGCGGGGAATCCTGCAACAGGATTCGGAATAAAATTCTGATTGGGCCGTACTGGACTCGAACCAGTAGCCTTGCGCTTAAGAGGCGCCTGCTCCACCATTGAGCTAACGGCCCAACGTATTTATTTTACATAAATAATCCTGTAATTTCAAAAGTATTCCGGACTAAACCGAGAAATAAAAATGATTTTACCGCACGGCGGTATTGAAAACTCTATTTAGAACTGCTAGATTTAGGGATAATGACTATTTATTTATCCGCTGTGTTGCTGACGCTTTCCGCCCTGGTCCCGGCGCCAGACCTGTCCGCGGAAGAAAACCTCCTTAAGCCCCTGGGTGAAGCTTTCGGCGCATGGACCGACGGGCGGCCGGAAGATGCGATCGGCTCCCTGGAATACGTAGCCTTCCGTTCTTCAGATACCGCCCTGACTATCGCCGCAATAAAAGAACTTTCCGTAATACTGGCGGAACAGGGCAAAAACAGGGAAGCCCTGGCCCAGCTCGCAAGGGCCGAAATCCTGGCTCCCGAAGATCCTTATCTGGCCTTTGAAAGAGGATGGAACCTTTTAAGCCTTGAGAATCATGCGGACGCGCGGACAGCTTTTGAAAAAACCACCACAATGACGCGCGAAACCGATTTGATAGCGCAGGCTCGCTTCGGGATAGCGCTGACCGAAGCCCATCTTGGCGGCCCTGCGGAAACTGTGGCCGGTCTTCAGACCGTTTACAACACCTACCCATACCTTCTGTCCCCGGTAGCCCAAGTTATAAGCGAACAGTATGCAGTAATGAAAAAGCGCCAACCTTCCATTGTATTCCTTAAGGAGGCGCTTACCTATGACCCCCGTAACATCCAGGCGGAAATAGAACTAGCCCAACTCTATGATAAAGCCAACTATTACCTGCCGGCCTGGCAAACCTATTACACTATCTCCGAACTTGACCCAGAGGACGAATACGCGGCTAAAAAAACAGCCAAGCTGGTTAAATATGTCACGGGAAATCCGGATAATCTGCTCTACTGGACCCGCATGACCTGGCCCTCTCACACAAAACCTTTGAATTACGCGGACAACGATCTTGTCCGTTTAGGACTTTTTTCAGATGAGCAAGGCGAGCCCGGCGTGCTGACCGCATTTAATTTTATCGCCAACACCGACTTTTCCATCATCGATTCCCGCCTGGGGCAGGTGGGAGGCGGAAAGGCCAATATGCAATGGAGCGTAAAGTACAACTCCACGAACAAGATCTATGAAATCCGGGACGGCATGGGGTCGATAATCCATTCCACCCGCAACTCTTTCCGATTGGCGCCAAAGATAAAAGGAGGGGTTATACTTATAAAGAACCCCGATATAATAAAGCAGAGGGGTATAAACCGCGGCGACCGGGAAGTAAGCGGCGAACTGAGCATACTAATAAAAGAAACCGGCTTCCGCGTGATAAACACCGTACCGCTGGAGGTCCTTGTGCCCTCCATAGTCACCTCCTTAGCCGGCGGCTCCGGCCAGCTGGAAGAACTGAAAGCCCTCTCCATAGTAATCCGCTCAAAACTGGTGCACCTCAAAAACTCCAAACCTCACCGGGACAGCGACTACGATCTCTGCGACTCCGCTCACTGCCTGATATTGCCGGGACTCCAGGTCGAGAACGAATCCGTGCTTAAAGCCGTTGAACTGACCCGCGGGGAAGTACTCTCCAAAGACGGCGTGCCTGTGACGGGCGATTTCCATACCGCCTGCGGCGGTTTAACAGAAGAAGGCGTAATCGACGACGACCGCGGACACGTTCAGATGACCCCTTTCAACCTCTACCGCACCACCCTCCGATCCCCGCCCGGCAATCTGCTGTGCCTTAGCGAGGATAAAACCAAGGCTTCTGATGTCATCTGGACGCTATTGCTTGAGCCCAAGTGGATAGAGAACCGCCTGAACCGCGACGCCAAGGTCGGCTACATAAGATCCATGACAGTCCTTAAGCGGACCGCCAGCGGCAGGGCTCTTAGCGTGCGCGTGGAAGGCACCGCCGGCAGCGTGGTCCTGGAAGGCTTTGCCGCCATCTCACGAGCGCTCACCGGAGGCGCCCTGCGTTCGGCGCTTTTCACAATGCGGCCCATCTTCGAAGGGAAGTATCCCAAATATTTCATCCTGCGCGGCATCGGCACCGGAGACGGGCACGGCTACTGCGTGTTGGGCGGACACGGTATGGCAAAGGGACTCGGTTATAAATACACCGCCATTCTCCAGCATTACTTTCCCTATTATAAGGTAAAGAAACTGCCCGTCGCGGCGATTAAATAATCAAGCGGCTTAATTCGAAAGCGGCGGGGGAAACGAGACTGATTGTCGTTTACTATCTATCCTTAAATCACGTTTCACTTTCTGTAATTCAGTTTCTTAAATATCGCTGACTGACATTATGCGGATAAAAGTCCTTCACATAATAACAAAGCTCGAATTCGGCGGCGCCCAAGCCAACACGATCCACACCGTCGCGCATTTAAATAACACCCGTTTTAACGCGAAACTGGTCTCCGGCCCCGGCGGCATACTGGATGAAAAAGTTCCGCCGGGATCCATCATCTATGCTAACCATCTGGGACGTTCCATACGCCCTTTGAAAGACCTCCTGGCCCTCCTTGAACTGCGGGACATCATACGCGCCGAAGCGCCGCTGATAGTGCACACGCATTCCTCCAAGGCGGGGATACTCGGCCGCCTGGCGGCGCGCCTGGCCGGTACGCCTGTGATCGTGCACACTTTTCACGGTTTCGGTTTTCACGAGCGGCAACATCCGCTCAAGAAACGCCTTTTTATCTTACTGGAGAAATTCTGCGCCTTATTCTCCGACGCCCTGATATTCGTTTCAAACTCCAATATGAGTTACGCGCGGGACTACGGCCTGTGCGACCGGGGCGGTTGTTCGATTATACGCAGCGGCATACCGCTCAAAAATTACCCCGCCCGCCCGGACCGGGCGGCCAAGCGCCGCGAGCTGGGAGTGCCGGAGGACGCCTTGCTTATCGTAAGCATCGGCAACCTGAAGCCCCAAAAAAATCCCGGCCATTTCATCGCCGCGGCAAAACGCCTGACCGGCGCGCACAAAAATGCGGTCTTCATGCTGGTCGGAGGAGGAGAAGAACTGGAAGCCGCCCGCGCCCTGGCGAAAAAATCAGGACTCGAACACCGCCTGCTTTTCCCAGGCTGGCGCCACGACTCGGCGGAGATCCTCGCAGCCGCGGATATTTTCACGCTCACCTCTCTCTGGGAAGGTCTGCCCAGAAGCCTGGTGGAAGCGATCAGTACCGGCTTGCCTTCCGTCTGCTACAAGACCGACGGCGTGGCCGACCTGCTTTACGACGGCATCAACGGTTACACTATGGATCCGGGGGACATAGACACTTTCTGCCTGCGCCTGAAGGAACTGATGGAATATCCGGTCCGGCGCGCCGAGATGGCCGCAAAAGCCGCGGAAACGAACCTGACGGAATTCGACATAGACTATATGGTCCTCCGTCAGGAAGAGCTTTACACCGGACTTATAAAGAAAAAAGGTCTGTCACAATGATCCCTAAAATATCCGTGGTGATACCCGTTTACAACGAAAAAGAAAACATTAATGACTTGGCCCGTGAACTGTCCGAGGCCTTCAGCGCCTCGGGGCTCAGCTGGGAAAGCGTCTGGGTGGACGACGGCTCCACCGACGGGTCGGACATGGAGCTCCGCGGGATAGTGAAAAATCTGCCCGGCGCCAGGCTTATAAAATTCAGCCGCAATTTCGGCCAGACCGCGGCCCTTAGCGCGGGCATCAAATCCGCCTCGGGGGAATACATCGTCACCATGGACGCGGATCTCCAAAACGACCCGGCCGACATCGCCGCGCTTTTTAAAAACACCGCCGGAGGTTTTGATGTGGTAAGCGGCTGGCGGCGGAACCGAAAGGACCCTTTCTTCTCAAGAGTTCTGCCTTCCAGGATCGCCAACTTTATTATCTCAAAAGTTACCGGAGTGGGACTGCACGACTACGGCTGCACGCTTAAGATTTATAAAGCCCCGCATCTCAAAGCCATTGAACTATACGGCGAAATGCACCGCTTCCTGCCCGCCCTGCTGGGATACATGGGCGCAAGCATCGCCGAAATACAGGTGACACACCGACACCGCGTAAAAGGGCGTTCAAAATACGGGCTTACACGAACCTTCAAGGTGACTCTGGATCTTTTAACGGTAAAATTTATGGGGGATTTCCTATCGACCCCTATTTATTTATTCGGAGGCCTGAGTCTGGGGCTTTTTAGCGCGTCAGCCCTGATGGCGGCTTTCACGCTCTATAGGAAGATCTTTGATCATGTATTCGTAAAAGATCAGCCGCTTTTTCTGGTGGCTGTTTTTTTTGCGCTTGCCGCCATCCAGTTTTTCTTCATGGGGCTCATGACGGAGATCTTAGCGCGCACATACTACCGTTCCATCCGCAAACCCGCGTATGTGGTTAAGGAAACCCTGGATTTCGGGAAGTGACCAATAACAGGGTTTCTATCCGACCAGCCTTTTCAGACCTTTGAAAGCGCCTATAAAAAGGGGCGCCGCCGCGGCGAATATTGATTATGACCTCTGATAATTGATATTGTATCAGGCTATAATATGGAAAAGAGCCATGGACTTGTCTTTAGTACCGCGGAAATACGGGAAAAGGGCGGACTCACGCTCAAAAAAGCTCTTGATCCTGAATTTTTCGCCGATGTTTTAGAAGGCCCCGCTAAAGTGGCAAATGCGAATGTGGATCTGGTTTTTTCCGTGGGAGGCGACTCCCTGTTGCTGGAGGGCGCGGTAGAAGCGGGATTACACCTGGAATGCGCGCGTTGCGGAGAACCCTTTACGGGTAAATTCACCGAGCCCTTTGACGAGCTATATGAAGATGCGGTAGAATCTATTGATGTGAGCGGCACGCTCAGAGATTCGGTCGCGTTAATGATGCCTTTAAAACCGCTTTGTTCCCCGCAATGTAAAGGGCTTTGTCAGGCCTGCGGGGGAAATCTTAATTTGAAGGTCTGCGGCTGTGTTACCGGACAGGAAGCGGAATTTAGTGAGGCAAAAAAGGAAGGCCCGTTCAAAGACTTAAAGCGGCGGCCGCGGTTGTAAAATTATATTTTCGGTTAAGACGGTAAACAGGAGCTATCACCATGCCTAATCCAAAAAGAAAACATTGCCCCGCCAGGCGGGACTCCAGAAGGGCGGCCAACTGGAAACTGGAAACCAAATCCCTTTCATCCTGCCCCCAGTGCGGCGCGATGCGCCTGCCCCACCGGGTATGCGCCGCGTGCGGAGCATACAACGGCAAGATAGAAATTGTCCGGAAAGAAAAGAAAACGGACGAACAGAATCCTAAATAGAACAGAAAGAGGTTAAAGCCGGAGTCCTGGATATAAATAAAACAGACCTCCGGACTTTAAACTTTCGGAACCGTTTAATATGAGAATAGCGCTTGACGCTCACGGTGGGGATTTCGGGCTGAAACCCAATATAGAAGGGGCCATCATGGCCGCCGCCCAGCTGCCCCACGAAATCCTGCTAGTGGGACGGGACCCGGAGATCCGGGAGGAACTGCGCCGCCTGGGCGCCGCGCCTTCCGATAAGCTCAGGATCATCCACGCCCAACAAGTGGTGGAGATGGGGAAGGAGCCTGTAGTAGAATGCCGGTCCAAACCCGACTCCTCCCTGATGGTGGGTGCCGAACTGGTCAAAGACGGCAAAGCCGACGCCTTTATCTCAGCCGGAAACTCCGGCGCCGTAATGGTGGCGTCGCTTTTAAAGCTTAAACGCATTCCCGGCATCATAAGACCGGCCATAGCCGCGCCGTTCCCCACGCTCAGAGGCACCACCCTGCTGCTGGATGCCGGCGTTAACATGGACTGCAAGCCCTGGCACCTTGTCCAGTTCGCCATAATGGGGTCCATCTTCATGCAGCTGCGCTTTAATATTGATAACCCTTCCGTGGGCCTGCTGTCTATAGGAGAGGAAGAGACCAAAGGAAACACGCTGATCCTTGAAACCATACCGCTCATGAAGAATGTGGGTATAAATTTCAAAGGTCCGGTGGAAGGAGGAGATCTGCCCGCCGGAGTCACCGACGTGGTGGTCACCGACGGTTTTATCGGCAATGTATCGCTGAAGGTTTCGGAAGGTTTGGCCAAAGTCATTTTTAAAATGCTCAAAGAGCAGATCCAACGCAAATTCACCTACAAGATAGGCGCCTTGCTGATGAGAAAAATCTTTACCGACCTGCGCAAAAAGATGAACCCGGACGAATATGGCGGCGCCCCGCTTCTGGGAGTGAACGGCGTGGTTCTCATCTGCCACGGCAAAACCAATCCCAAAGCCATCTTCAGCGCGATCAAAGCCGCGGGCGACCTGGCGGGTTACGGTTTGGTGGAAAAGATAAAAAAGCACATGGAACAGGTGAAAGACCAGATAGCGGGCGAGAAAGCGGCGCCTCTTCCTGAAGATTGAGCCGCGTATGGAAGCCGCCGCGCACGGCGATTTTCAATAAGTCTAAAGAAGAACAAACGTGAAAAGATTTGAAACCAAAACCGTACTCGTCACCGGCGCCCAGCGCGGCATCGGCTACGACATAGCAAAAGCATTCGCCGTAGAAGGCGCCAACGTGGTCATGACGGACGTGAACGCGGACGGAGTGAGCGCCGCCGCCAAATCTCTTTCACTGGAAACCGGAGCCAAAACCCTGGCGCTGGCCGCGGATGTGACAAAATTTGAGGACTGCGAACGCAGCCTGGAAGAAACTCTCAAGATTTTTGAAAAGCTGGACGTACTGGTAAACAACGCCGGTATAACAAAGGACAATCTGGTGCTCCGGATGAAAGAGGAAGATTTTCAAGCGGTAATAGATGTGAATCTTAAAGGTTCGTTCCTGATGGCTAAAGCGGCCTCAAAGAGCATGCTGCGCCAGCGGAGCGGCCGCATCATTAATATCGCCTCCGTAGTAGGGCAGTCGGGAAACGCGGGACAAGCCAATTATTCGGCCTCCAAAGCCGGCATCATAGGCCTGACAAAATCCATGGCGCGGGAGTTCGCCTCCCGCCAGGTGCTGGTTAACGCCGTGGCCCCCGGTTATATCCGGACCGCCATGACGGACGGGCTCAAGGAAGAAGCGAAGGCCAAACTCCTTGAAATGATCCCGCTCGGACGCTTGGGTTCGGGCGCCGATGTCGCCAAGACGGTGTTGTTCCTGGCCGGAGAGGACTCCCCGTATATCACCGGACAGGTCCTCGCCGTGAACGGCGGCATTTACATGTAGTGGTTTTTTTACGGTAACAAACACATCCTATTGGGAGGACATCTAATGGCAGTAGCTGAAAACCTGGAAGAGAGAGTTAAGAAGATCATCGTGACCCAGCTGGCGGTGGACATAGCTGAAGTCACCCCCCAGTCGCAGTTCGTGCAGGACCTGGGAGCCGATTCCCTGGACACCGTGGAACTCGTAATGGCCCTTGAAGAGGAGTTCGATGTTGAAATCCCCGACGAAGACGCCGAAAAAATAAAGACCGTCGGCGAAGCCGTCTCCTACATCAAGGACAAACTATCCAAGAAAGACTGACTTCGGGCCGCGCAGACGCCCTGAGTTGCTCATGGACTCGATAGAAAAGCTGATAGGATACAGTTTCAAGAACAGAGAACTGCTCAAAGAAGCCCTGACTCATAAATCTTATTCTACTGAGCGGGGACAAACCTTGCACAATGAAAGGTTTGAATTTCTGGGCGACAGCGTTCTTGGCTTGATAGTATCCTATTATCTTTTTGTGGAACATCCTTCGCAGGACGAAGGCTATCTCTCCAAGGTTAAGTCCGTTCTGGTTTCGCGCGCGAACCTCGCGCACTGGGCCGACAGTCTAAATCTGGGAGAGCATGTTTTTTTAGGAGTAGGCGAGCATCAGACAGGGGGGGGGAAACGCAGCAGCATTCTATCCAACTCTTTCGAGGCGCTTATAGGCGCGATATACCTGGACGGGGGGCTTGAACCGGCGGAAACATTCGTAAAGCGCTGGCTCCATGGCCAGGACATGGGCGGAATGGAAGAGCGGGACTACAAGAGCGTCCTGCAGGAGATCATACAAAAGCGCCACAAGAAACCGCCGGAGTACGAAATTATCTCAACCGTCGGCCCCGAACACGATAAGGTGTTCACGATACGGGTCCTGATCGGCAAAAAAGTACTGGGTATGGGCTCGGGCAAGAACAAGAAAGAGGCCCAGCAGGCGGCGGCCAGGAACGCCATCGATTACCTTGAAAACCACGAGACCAATCCATAGCCAATTAACCCGAATCCTGCAATTCAAGCCGGTTTCCATTGGCACACCGGCGGCATAAAAAAATGCAATACCTGCGTAGGTGCCGTAAAAGGGCCTATGACCATCAGACGGCCAGGATTTCCCGCAGCAGCGGGTCGTGAATTTTCAGCGCTATGCGCGGAAATTCACAATGCTTGCGCAGGTGCCGTCTCAAAGGCCTATGGCCGTCAGACGGCCGAGGGGGTATCCGTCGCGAAGCGGCCCCTGAGCGCTGCGAAGGGGAAAAATGCAGCTGCATTTTTCAGGTTAGACAACACGACGTCCGGACGGCAAAGTTTCAGGCCGTCCGATGAGCATAAGCGCCTGTTACGGCATGGTTTCACGGCCCCAATACGGTACGACACCGGGCCTTAAACCACACAACATGCAGACGGAAAACACCGACTATCTTATAATCGGCGCGGGGATCATCGGACTTGCGCTTGCCAGTCAGATCCGGGAAAAAATGCCCGGCAAAACCGTCCTATTGCTTGAAAAAGAACCCGATGTCGCTTTCCACAGCAGCGGCAGGAACAGCGGCGTTCTGCATGCGGGTTTCTACTACACGGCGAACTCGCTGAAAGCCCGTTTTACCAGGGACGGGAATATCGCGCTCAGGAAGTATTGCAAGGAAAACGGCCTCGCGCTGAACGAATGCGGAAAAGTTGTGGTGGCCGGGAATGAAACGGAACTTCGCTCTCTTTACGAACTTGAAAAGAGAGGGGCGGCCAACGGAGTGGAGATAAGGCTTATAGACGCGAAAGAGCTCTCGGAAATAGAACCCAACGCTAAGACTTTCGAAAAAGCTATTTATTCCCCCACAACCGCCACCGTTGATCCGGTAGAGATATGCTCCTGCATTAAGGAACGGTTATTAGCGTCGGGAACGAGGATATTGTTCGCGGAGGGCTACAAGGCGCGCATCGGAGAGAATATTATTAAAACCACTAAAGGACGCCTTATAAAAGCCGGGCATCTGGTCAACGCAGCGGGACTTTACGCGGACAAAATAGCCAAAGATTTCGGTTTCTCTAAAAAATACGTCATCATTCCATTTAAAGGCATCTATCTGAAATATTCCGGCGCCGACACTCCGTTAAAAGTCAATGTGTATCCCGTCCCGGATCTTAAAAATCCTTTTTTAGGCGTCCACTACACTGTGACCGTGGATGGACATGTGAAATTAGGTCCCACGGCTATCCCGGCTTTCTGGCGCGAGAATTACGGCGGCTTTGCCGATTTCAGCCCGGCCGAAATGCTGGAGATAGCGGGTTATGAGACCTGGCTGTTTCTGACCAATTCCTTCGGCTTCCGCAGCCTGGCCGCGGATGAGATGCGTAAATATTATAAACCTTTTTTTGTGGGTCTGGGACGTAAATTGGTAAAAGATATTAATGCAGCCGGCTTCAACCAATGGAGCAGACCCGGAATACGGGCGCAGCTCCTGAATACCACGACCTTGGAACTGGTCCAGGATTTTGTTGTTGAAGGAAACAGAGCCAGCACCCACATACTTAATGCCGTCAGTCCGGCGTTTACCGGAAGCTTCCCGTTTACGCAATGGATCCTGGATAATTATATACACCCTGACAAGGCGGCGGCAGGAGGCGGCATCCAGGGGTAACCCAAAAAAACCGTGGATATCTGCCCCAGACCGAGGGGATTGATAGCCCAGCCGGAAACTTTGTTATCATATTACGGGGTCCGGCGTTATCCGCCCCGCGCATGTGTTCAGCGCGGGGTGCGACAGGATAGAGAAGATTTGCTTCCTTAGTATTCGGGAGATTTCCGCTGCGGGGGGTTCAGTGCGGCGACTGAGCCCCGACGAAGGAAGCAAACGCGGAAGGGGTAGGGGAAACCGCGGAGCGGTGTCCGCCTGCGGGTAATCCCCGGAAAGGGTCCCGGCGGCGCCCCCCTCCGGGAGCACCGGACCGATAACCTTACGAGGTCCGGCGGTAATCCGCCCCGCGCTGTTAAGCGCGGGGTGCGACGGGTGAGGGGAGAGACGCTGTATGAGTAGAGCTTTTGTTAAAGAGGATGCAAATAACCTGCCGGAGGAATTGCCGGAACGACAAGTCAGTGTTTTGCCGAATTATGTTACGCCGCAAGGCCGTGCCGGCCTGGAAAGCCGGCTGGCTGAACTTATAGAAGCCCGCAAATCGCTCATATCCGGAAAATCCGACGATCCTTTACAGGGTCAACAACTGCGTCTCCTGGAACGCGATCTCCGTTATTACGAGGCCCGGCTGAAAAGCGCCATCTTAGTTAACAATTCCGGACCCGGGACCGGGGAAGTGCGCTTCGGCGCTCGGGTCACGGTCAAGGATAGCGCGGGGACTACGCAGGAGTTCTCAATAGTGGGCGAGGACGAGGCTGACGCGGCGTCCGGGAAAATCAGCTGGGCCTCCCCTCTGGCTTCGGCATTGCTCGGCGCCCGCCCCGGCGCCAGTGTATCCCTGGTACGAGGCTCGATCGAAACCAAACTGGAAATAACAGCCGTTCGTTATTCAAACTAAACCGGGGGAAGCGATTGTTGGCCTTTACAACAATAAGGAAGCTGAAAAATGAAACTTAAGATAGGAATATCGGACACCGATCTCAAAGATCTTCGGCTTAAAGACTGCTTCGAGCATACCTGGAATATCAGGAGTATTATTCCCGCAAGACTGCGGAAAAGTACGATCAACCCGCTTAATTCCGGTTTCCCGTCTCCAAATTTCGTTTCAACAATTATGCTTGCGGCCGGTTATCTTCTGATGACCGCGGGATTAACGTTTTCCCTGGCTGGAACCCCAGCGCCCGATGTCAAACCGGCCATGGACGGCATAGATTCTGAAATAGTCGCTAAAGCGGAAAAAAACGGATCAATGCTCACCGTATTAATGATAGATATTGATAAGGACGAACCCGCTGAGCTTCAAAGAAAGCTCCAGATACTTAAAACCGTCCAAAAAGAAATTGGCGAAGAGAATCTTCTGCGGTTGGAAATAATCGAAGAATTAAAAAAGACCCAGTATGCGCTCCAGATGTTCGGCCTCAGACCGTCCCAGGATCACCGGGAAAAGGATCAAAAGCTCTCCGCCCTTGAAAAAATAGGTAAGATCATCGCCGCTTCCGCCAAGGAAACGGAAGATTCACGAAAAGCAAAGGACAGTCTAAACGCATTCCGGTCCGCGCTGGCCGTTTTCCACGCGGATAAAAGCGGGTTTTTTCCGGTAAATCCGGAGGAACTGGTGGACAAATATCTGCCGAGAATCCCATACATCAAGCTTCCGGGACACCCTACCGGGAATAATTCGGTCCAGATCCTGACAGGAATTAAGAGTACGGAAGAGCTTTTTCAGAAAGTCGGTGATTCCGGCGGCTGGTTTTATGTCGGAGACAAGGCGTCTCCAATATGGGGAACCGTGATTTTTGACTGCAACCACAGGGATTATAACGGCACCGCCATGTATAGATATTAATCCGGATCCCGCTGTTATCCGGCGCACAGCGGCCCCTAACCTTTGCGAGGGGGGAAACATCTTTTATATTCACAATAAAAAAACCCGCGGTTAAGCGGGTTTTTTATTTGTAAAGCCGGGCTTTACAGTTTAACGACTTTGGTGGCTTTGGGGCCCTTTTCGCCCTGCGCTACTTCGAACTCCACAGCCTGTCCTTCAGCAAGCGTTTTGAAACCATCCCCTTGTATATCCTGATGGTGCACAAAAAGCTCCGTCCCGCCTTCGTCGGGGGTGATAAAACCGTAACCTTTTTTGTCGTTAAACCACTTCACTTTTCCTTTCGTCATTTGTTTATATGTCCTTTCGCCTAAGTCCACACTTCGGCGTTTATATTTCCTGAGTAAATACTACAAGTTTCGCGGCAAAAATGCAAACATTTTTATTGCCCATTTAAAGGATTTTTTGGGAGAGACGTGAACAATCCGCTTTCCGCCTATTACTTCAGATTTGGCGTACGCCTTATCCGTCCAATTCCTGTATAAAATTCACCGCGCGCTCCATGGCGGCGACATCCCGGGTGCGGATAAGGTAACCGGTATCGCCCATGGCTCTGGCCAGTACGGGAGGGAGTCCGTCATGGTGGACTATCCAGGCCCCCAGACGCTCCAGAATCTCTTCGTGAGAATGCGCGTAGCGCAGCCTGTTTTTCCTGCCGGCGTAGCCGCAATGATACTTCCTGCCGTAGTCCAGCCGGATAGCTCCGTGAGCCATCATTTTGGCCCAAACTGAGTACATATCTATATCGCACGCATAATTGAACATATCCATAGTCATGCCGCCCGGCGGCCTGATATTTACTTCCAACGCGCACAATGTACCGTCGTTCCGGCGAAAAAACTCAAAATGGAAGAAGCGCTCCCGCACATCGAATCCCTTAACGAGTTTTTCACCGGCGGCTTCAATATCCCCAGGGATCTCCCGCAGGGAATAATAGGAGATGTGCATATCCGCCAACACGGCTTCCATCACACCCTGGCCATAAACGTGCGAAGTGCGGAAAACTATCCGTCCGTCCGGATCGGCCAACCCGTCGAAAGTGACGATATCGCCGGAAATAAATTCTTCCATAATGAAATCCCTGTCGGGTTTATTCAAAAAAAACCGATCAACGTCCGAAGGGGATTCCAGCCTGTAGGTAAATTCCGCGCCCATGCCGTCGTCCGGTTTCACTATGACCGGAAATTTAAATTCGGCGGCCGAAGCATGCGCCTGGCCGGCGTCGCATACCAACCGGCCCCGGGCATGGGGTAGGCCCAGACTGGCAAAAACTTTTTTCATCATGGATTTCCGGCGTATGCGCGAGACGTCCGCCGCCTGTACGCCAGGGATGCCGAATTCGCTGCGCAGCTTCGCCTCGGTTTCAAGCCAATACTCGTTCAGCGAGTCTATCCTGTCTATGCTTCCAAAACGCAATACAAAAAAGCGCAGAGCTTCCCGCAGCTGGGAGTAATCGCGCATATTCTCCACCTGGTAATACCAGGCCAGGGATTCCCGCAATTCGGGCCGCAGGCTGCCGAACGGCGATTCCCCGATGCCGAGGGCGCTAACGCCCTCTTTCCGGAGATTCGCGCAGAAAAGATAATAGTTGGGAGGGAACGCGGGCGAGAGAAAAACAAAGTTCATATAGAGCTCTCAACGGAATAATAGGATCATCCGGAAGCCCAGATTTAATCCGGATGCAAGGCGCAACGCCGAAGACGCAGCTTCCCCTACGTTTAGGAGGAGCAACGCCGCAACCGGTTCAAAGATGGGCCTTCCCCGCACCTGGTGCGGGGGCTGGCCGCTTTTGGGCTGCGCCTTCGCGGCGTTCCGCTAACATACATATAGTCCGCGTCGCCTAACGCCGCTTCAGCTCGCTCCGAGATCTACTCAGCCAGATGGTCCTATTATTTCGTTGCGAGTCCTCAATATTATAATATATGCGAAGACCCGCGGCCAATAATGCCGGGGATACTTACAGGAGCATGTTGCGCCATGGAAATAAAATACCACAAATTTTTCAGCCGGCGGCTGGGGCAGGATTTTGAATTAAAATCTTACGGATCCGCGGGAAAGCCGGTCATGGTCTTCCCCACTTCAAGCGGACGGTTCTACGATTATGAAGACAAGGGGATGATCGAAGCCGTTCAGGACTTCATAGAGCGTGGGGATATCAGGGTCTTCGCGGTGGATGGCCGGGACTGGGAAAGCTGGTATAAACCGGTAAAAGATAATTGGATAGGACTAAGGCATGCGCAATACGAAGCCTGCATAACGGACGAAACGATTCCTTTTATAACTAAAACTTACGGTGTTTCGGAAAAATTCATGGCCACCGGCAATAGTTTCGGCGCTTTTCACTCCGCAAATTTTTTTCTCAAATTCCCCGGCTGCTTCGACTCCGCCGTATGTCTGAGCGGAGTTTACAGCATGAAAACGGAACTCGGCGGCTATTCGGACGATGGCGTATATTTCAGCGAACCTTTAAGCTACTTCCCCGGCCTGAATGATGAACGCGCGCTTGAGAAACTCCGTGACGGCTATCTTATCATCTCGCACGGCCGCGGAGCCTGGGAACAATTTAACGATCAGGCCCGCGAATTGGCGGATGCCGTCCGAAGCAAATCCATAACCTGCTGGTACGACGTCTGGGATGAAACCTGGCCGCACGACTGGCAAACCTGGAAAGCCCAATTACGGAAATTCCTTCCCTGTTTTCGGGAAGGCGTGCAGTTCCGCGGAGGGATCCTGAAGTTAACCGGCCCGGAAAGAAGGATAACCGGGCTGAGCGGCGCGCGAATTTAATTTTTTAAACTTAGATCCGCAGTCGGGAGAATTTCAGTAAACTCAGCCGTTAAACCGGTCAATCACACTCAGCTATATCGGTACCCGTCCCTCGCCGTGATTCCCGAGTTCCCGGACTTTTCAGCGTGACAGGCGTGGTAAAGTTCCGCCGCCCCCAGGACATTTGCGCGCCCGGCCCGTTCAAATACCCGGCAACTTTTTTGTATCATAGTCAGTAGGCGGGGCCTTGTGCCGTTTTACCGACAGTATTAAGGAGTTGATTTATGGATTATTTTTTAACCGAACAACAGACAATGATGCGCGATCTAGCGAAAAAAATAGCGGATGAGAAAATTAAGCCTGTCGCGGCTCATTACGATGAAACCGAGGAGTTCGCGTGGCCGATAATGAAGATCCTGGCCGACAGCGATCTTTTCGGCGTGTATATTCCGGAGCAATACGGCGGCCTGGGCGGGGGCATCGTAGATATGTGCGTAGTTACCGAGGAATTATCCCGGGCCTGCGGCGGCATAGCGCTCGGCTACGCCGGCACGGGCCTGGGAACGATCCCGATACTTCTGTACGGCTCGGAGGAACAGAAAAAAAGGTTCCTGCCCGATATCGCCAAGGGCAAACGGCTCGCCGCGTTCTGCATAACCGAGGCCGGAGCGGGATCGGATGCGGGCTCGATAAAAACTACCGCAAGAAAAGAAGGCGACCACTACATCCTGAACGGCACCAAGCAATGGATAACGAACGCGGGAGAGGCCGAAGTCTATACGGTTATCGCAAGCACGGACAAGACTAAAGGTACCCGTGGCGCAAGCGCGTTCATAGTGGAAAAGGGCACAAAGGGCATGGATTTCGGCAAAAAAGAGAAAAAGATGGGGATACGCGCGTCGGCCACGCGCGAGGTGATCTTCACCGACTGCAGGATCCCCGCCGCGAACCTCCTGTCAAAAGAAGGAATGGGGTTTATCATAGCCATGAAAACTTTTGACAACTCCCGGCCGGGAGTGGCCTCCCAAGCGGTCGGTATAGCGCAAGGCGCGCTCGACCACGCCGTGGAATACGCCAGGACGCGGGTTCAGTTCGGCCAGTCCATCTCCAACTTCCAGGGTATTCAGCATATGCTGGCAGATATGGGCACCCAGGTCGAGGCGGCACGCGCGCTGGTTTACGCCACCGCCCGCATGGTGGACTCGGGCGCCAAATCCGTGGCGAAAGAATCCGCGATGGCGAAGCTTTTCGCCAGCGACGTAGCGATGAAGGTCACAACCGACGCGGTACAGATATTCGGCGGCTACGGCTATATGCGGGAATACCCCGTGGAAAAATATATGCGCGACGCCAAAATAACGCAGATCTACGAGGGTACCAGCCAGATACAACGCAACGTAATAGCGGCCAACATGATCAAAGAGAGCCTGAAAAAATAGACCAAAGGCTGATGGCGGTTAGACTATCGGCCATAAACCTTCAACCCTCAGCCTTAAGACTAATACTATGCACATAATCGTCTGCATAAAACAGGTGCCGAACACCACCGATGTAAGGATCGACCCGGTGACCAACACGCTTATCCGGGAAGGCGTGGAGAGCGTCATAAACCCGTTCGATGCTTACGCTATAGAGGAAGCCGTCCGCATTAAAGAACGTTTCAGCGGCAAAGTCACCGTCCTCACCATGGGCCCGCCGCAAGCCGAGACCGCGCTCAGAGAAGCGCTCTCGCTGGGCTGCGACGAAGCTATTCTTGTAAGCGATAGGAAATTCGCCGGTTCCGACACCTGGGCCACCAGCTACACGCTCTCGGCCGCGATAAAGAAGATCGGGGCTTTTGACGTGATAGTCTGCGGGAAACAAGCCTCCGACGGAGATACCGCGCAGGTCGGGCCCGGGATATCCGCGCACCTGGACATCCCGCAGGTAACCTATGTAAAAAAGATAGTAGAGATCTCCGCGACCGCGGCGAAGGTGGAACGGATGACGGAGGAAGGTTATGACATAGTGGAAACCCCGCTCCCATGCCTGTTCACAGTAGTAAAAGAAATAAACACGCCGCGCCTGCCGTCGTTAAAAGGGATGATGAGGGCCAAGTCCGCGAAGCCGCTCAAATGGACCGCGGAGGATATCGGAGCCGAACCCGGATCGCTGGGGCTTGACGGCTCTCCCACCCGTGTGGTCAAAATCTTTACGCCGGCGCCGAGAAAAGGCGGCGAAATGCTTGAAGGCGACACCACGGACGTTTCCAAAGAACTGGTGGAGTTGCTGAAAGATATCGCGATACATTGATATGCCGGCTTCTATAATAATTTTTTTGGAAAAATGCACAGGCTGCACGCTCTGCGTAAAAGCGTGTCCGTTCGGCGCCATACACATGGCCAATAAGAAGGCCGTTATCGACATGGGCAAATGCACGCTCTGCGGCGCGTGCGTGGAGGCGTGTAAATTTAAGGCGATAGAACTTAAAAAAGACGCTGGCGCGAAACGGGACCTTTCCGGATATAAGGACGTCTGGGTTTTCTGCGAGCAGAAAAAAGGCGTCATACAATCCATATCTTTTGAACTGCTGGGCGAAGGGAAGAAACTGGCGGGGAAACTGGGCGTAAAACTCTGCGCTGTCATCCTCGGCAGCGGTATGGACTCAAAAATAGCGGAACTCTCGGAACGGGGCGCGGATATTATCTATATCGTGGATCACCCCGCTTTAAAGTCCTACCAGGACGACCCCTACACGGAAGTACTGGTTAAGCTCGCGGAAGAATACAAACCGGAGATCATACTTTGTGGCGCCACCACTATCGGCAGAAGCCTTGTATCACGCGTCGCCGTAAAGATCGGCGCCGGCCTCACGGCCGACTGCACCGGGTTGGATATAGACGAAAAAGAGCGGCTCCTCTTGCAGACGCGCCCGGCGTTCGGCGGCAATATCATGGCCACCATCATAACGCCGAATCACAGGCCACAGATGGCGACGGTCCGGCACAAGGTTATGAAAGAAGCGGAGATAGACAAATCCCGCAAGGCCGAAGTCATAAGAAAGAACTATCCGGAAGACGTTATGAAGTCGCGTACCAGGCTGCTTGACGTCATCGAAGAGATAGAGGAAACGGTGAACCTGGCGGAAGCCGACATCATAGTATCCGGCGGCCGCGGCGTGGGCGGGCCTGAAGGGTTCGCCATGATAAAAGAGCTGGCCAGGGCCCTTAACGCCGCCGTGGGCGCGTCAAGGGCGGCCGTGGACTCGGACTGGATGCCCTACTCTCACCAGGTCGGGCAGACCGGCAAGACGGTGTGCCCAAAGCTCTACATCGCCTGCGGCATATCCGGCCAGATCCAGCACCTTATCGGCATGCAGTCCTCCGATGTCATCGTAGCTATCAACAAAGATCCGGACGCGCCCATATTCAAGATTGCCACCTACGGCATAGTCGGCGACATTTTTGAGCTGGTCCCGGCCCTGACCAAGGAATTCCAGCGCCTCCTGAATAAATAAACAAACGCCGGCCCAAAAAATCCAACCAAAAGGGAAACCGGATTTTATCCGCCCCGGTCTAAACCGGGACGGATATTTAAAAGGAAACAAAAATGGCCTCCGATATAAAGCCGCTCACCAAATTAGCCGCCTGGCAGGCCCTTGAAACCCACTACCTTAAGGTCCGGGAACTGCATCTCCGGGAACTATTCGCCGGAAACCCCAAGCGCGGAGAACAGCTTACAACCGAGGCCCTGGGTATTTACTTCGACTATTCAAAACACCGCGTAACCGATGAAACTATCACCCTCCTTCTGCAACTGGCGGAAGAATCCGGCCTTCGGGCCCGGATCGAATCCATGTTCAGGGGGGAAAAGATCAACATGACGGAGAACCGGGCCGTCCTTCACACGGCCCTGCGCGCGCCCAAAGACCGGTCGATTTTAGTGGATGGAGAAGATGTAATCCCCCAGATCCACTCCGTGCTGGATAAAATGGCCGGCTTTGCCGACAAAGTGCGGGCCGGAGAGTGGAAAGGACACACCGGCAAACAGATCCGCAACGTGGTAAATATCGGCATCGGCGGCTCCGACCTGGGACCGGTGATGGCTTACGAGGCTTTGCGTCATTACACCCACCGCGGCCTGACCTTCCGCTTCGTTTCCAATATAGATGGGACGGATTTCGCCGAAGCCGTACGGGACTTAGACGCGGAAGAAACACTGTTCATTATCGCGTCTAAGACATTTACCACGCTGGAAACTATGACCAACGCGCATACCGCCCGCGATTGGGCTCTTAAAACTATGTCCAGTCGCGCCGTGGCCATGCATTTCGTAGCTCTTTCCACCAACGCCGCCGAAGTCAGGAAGTTCGGCATAGACACGGCCAATATGTTCGGCTTCTGGGACTGGGTAGGCGGCCGATATTCCATGTGCTCGGCTATCGGCCTATCCACCATGATCGCCGTCGGGCCCGATAATTTTATCGCCATGCTGGACGGTTTTCATCAGATGGATGAGCATTTCCGCACGGCGCCTTTCGAGCGCAATTTACCGGCCCTGATGGGACTCCTTGGCCTCTGGTACAATAACTTCTTCGACGCGCAAACAATAGCCGTCCTGCCGTACGAACAATACCTTAAGCGCTTTCCGGCCTACCTTCAGCAGCTGACCATGGAGAGCAACGGCAAGCGCGTAACGATGGACGGGACCGTGCTGGATTATCAGACCGGCCCGGTCTATTGGGGGGAACCGGGTACCAACGGGCAGCACTCCTTCTACCAACTCATACACCAGGGGACCAAACTGATCCCTTGCGACTTCATAGCGTTCGTTAAGCCCCTCAATCCTTTAGGCCGGCACCACGATCTGCTCATGGCCAATGTTTTCGCGCAGGCGGAGGCCCTGGCCTTCGGCAAAACATCGCAGGAAGCCGGCGCCGAGGGCGTTCCGGCCTGGCTGGTCCCGCATAAGACTTTCGAAGGGAACCGCCCTTCCACCACGATCCTGATGGATGAGCTGACCCCGGCCGCGTTAGGCAAGCTGGTAGCGCTGTACGAACACAGCGTCTTCACGCAAGGCGCTATCTGGCAGATAGACTCTTTCGACCAGTGGGGGGTGGAACTCGGCAAAGTCCTCGCGGGCCGCATAGTCCCGGAACTTGAAAATAAAACCGAACCCGAACTAAACCACGACAGTTCCACCAACGCCCTCATACGCCGCTACCGAAAGGGGAAATAACGGGCACGAAGTTTTTCCGCACCGGAACTCACTAATTCCACAGGCACCTAAGGACAGCACAGTTGGGACGTCGCCGGATTTCCTGCGCGCTCCGGGTCCGGGTTTTATGGGGAAGGAGACCGGGGGATAGAGCGTATCCCTCAAGGGACGGCGAGGACCGTTCAAGCCCGAAAGCATTGCCTTTCGGGCGCGTTCCGCAGCCGGCGGAAGACCACAGGCTTCGTCTCCATAAAACCCGGACCCGGAGCGCACAGGGAATTCGCCATCGCCACACACCCAAAGGCCCGGGCAATTTATCAAAAAGCTTAAGGCAAATTAAGATCGGGGTATAAAAAAACCCGGGCGGTTTAAGCCCGGGCTTTTTTGACCTTTGAAGGCTACTGCTTCGGAGGCATCTTGACTATGCCCTCTTTCTGGCGGACATCCCGGTCCTTGATGGCCCGGTGGATGAAGAATTCCGCGCTCTTGCGCAGTTCTTCCTTGGTCAGTATATTCTTCGCCACGCCCTGCTCTATAGCTTTCAGGCCCACGGCTATGGCTTCTTCGATGAACACTTCCGGCTCGTCCATCCTGGGCATAATATAATCCGCGTTAAGACCTTTCTTCGCGGCGTAACCGGCCAGAGCCTCAGCCGCCGCTATACACATCTCATCGGTGATGGTGCTCGCGCGCACATCCAGCACGCCCCTGAATATTCCGGGGAAACCCAGCGAATTATTAACCTGGTTCTCGAAGTCCGAGCGTCCGGTGGCCACCACTCTGGCGCCGGCTTCCTTGGCGTCCCACGGCCAGATCTCGGGAATGGGGTTCGCGGTGGCGAACACAATGGAGTCCTTTGCCATCTTTGCGACCCACTCTTTCTTTATGGTGTCGGGGCCCGGAGTGGACGCCGAGCTCAACACGTCGGCTCCCACCAGTGCTTCGGCTATGCCGCCTTTTAACTGTCCCGCATTGGTTATCTGGGCCATATGCAACTTTTCTTTGTGCTCCGCCAGGTCTGTCCGGCCTTTGTGCAGGGCCCCCTTGGAATCCACATATATCAGATTGCCCGGCTTGGCGCCGTAGGCCATATAAAGACTGCCGATGCGGATATTGGCGGCGCCCGCGCCAACCAGTACGATCTTTACGTCCTGGATCTTCTTGCCGACTATTTTAAGCGCGTTTATAAGACCGGCCAGGCAGACCGTGGCCGTGCCCTGCTGGTCGTCATGCCAGACCGGGATGCGGCATTTTTTCTTGAGTTCCTCAAGTATATAAAAACATTTGGGCTGGGCGAGGTCTTCCAGATTGATGCCTCCGAAAGAGGGCTGAAGATACAACACGGTCTTTATGATCTCGTCCGGATCCTTGGTGTCCAGGCAGATGGGAAAAGCGTCCACGCCACCCAGGTACTTAAAGAGCAGGCCTTTACCCTCCATGACCGGCAAGCCGGCCTCGGGACCGATATCGCCCAACCCCAGCACACGGGTTCCATCCGACACCACGGCCACCATATTGGCCTTATTGGTGTGTTCATAGACCTTTTCGGGGTTCTTCTGGATATCTTTACAGACCGCGGCCACGCCGGGCGTATACCAGATGGCAAAATCGTTTATATCGCGGATACAACACTTGGGAACCACTTCCACTTTCCCTTTATAAAAAGGATGCAGGGACATCGCGTCCTCAGCCGGTTTATTGGCCTTTTTCAATAATTCCTCTTTGGAGACTTTTATGGTCGGCGCAGTGGTTTTTTTTGACATATTGGACCTCTTGTTTAAGATAAAACCCGGGGGTTTTTACCGGCGACTGGATACCCTTCAGTGTAGGAAATAAAATTTGTTTTGACAACATTTTTTTTAGTATACTAGCTTATAGCCGTGACGTGTCAGGCGTCATGCTTCTCAGACGGCCTGATTCCCGGCGGAATACGGAGACTTAACGCGTTAGAATCCACCCGAAAGGTCAAAAACCTCCCGGTGGGGAAACCAGCCCGAGCCCAGCAATTTTGGCACCGTAGCTCAGGGGTTAGAGCGGGCGTTTCATAAGCGCTAGGTCAGTGGTTCGATTCCACTCGGTGCCATTGATTTTTATTGCGTAAAAATTGTGCCGATACCTGCGTAGGGGCCGTATCAGGCGCTGGTGTGGTGCGCGCCCTTCCTCCTACAAAATCCGGTCCGGAAAAATAATTCTAACCACAGAAGAACGCAAATTCAGAAGCAGCTATATTAGGGGGGAATAACCAAGATGTCCGACGTATACTTAACCAAAGAAGGATATGAGAAACTCAAAGAAGAGCTTGAAAAACTCAATCATGAGAAACTTGAGATCGCCCGCGAGGTGGACGAAACGCGCGCGCAGGGAGATCTGAAAGAAAACGCCGGATACCACGCCGCCAAAGAAAGACAGGGAATGATCTTCAGCCGCATACACGATCTGCAGATCAAGCTCCAGAATGCCAAGCTGGTGGATGACCTTCAGATCAACAAAGATGAAATACGCCTTGGCGCCACGGTTACCATGATGGATGAGGTATCAAAAAACCGTATAGTCTACACTTTGGGAAGCACCGACGAAGCCGACCCGGGCCAGGGCAGAATTTCCGTCAGTTCTCCACTCGCCCAGGGCCTTCTGGGCGCCAAAGCGGGGGAGACTGTACGCATCAAACTCCCCGGCGGAGAAAAAATCCTGGGCATTCTTAAAGTGGAGTACAAGTAATATAATTTTGTTATAATAGGATCGTCGCGAAGGACTGTTCAGGGCCCTGAACAGATTTATTGCGGGTAAAAAACCGCCCGGCGGCGCTTCAAAGGAGACATTTTATGGCATTTTGGGGAAACAAACAGGAAGATCAGGCCCAGGGCGGGCAGCAACCGAGCCCGGCACGCGCCAGCGCCGCAAACGCCAGCATAGAGGAATCTTACCACAACCTTATAGAAGCCAAAGGCAGAGCGCCCGGCATAGACCTTGCCATAAAACTCAGCGACCTGATCCTTGAACACGCAGTGGCGGAACGCGCCAGCGATGTACATATAGAAAACCAGGGAGCCAACCTGCGCGTGCGCTTCCGCGTGGACGGCATTCTTCAGGATATGCTGAACGCCCCCAAGAACACCGACATACCTTTGACGCAGCGCATCCGCGTGCTGGCCGGCTTCGACCCTGAACCCCCGACATCCTTCAGGAACGAGGAGGGCCGTTTCCAGAAGATGATAGGGGGCCGCGCCATACAGGTACGCGTATCCTCCTTCCCCACCGTTAACGGGGAAAAGCTTGTTTTAAGGGTGCTGGACCGCCAGCAGCTGGGCCTGGACCTGGAACAATTGGGCATGGACCAGGAGTCCCTTGCTATCATAAAGAAACTTATACGTAATCCTTACGGCATCTTTTTTATCACCGGCTCAACCGGCTCGGGCAAAACAACCTCGCTATATGCCATGCTCAAGAACATTAATACGCCCATGATTAATGTCATTTCGCTGGAAGACCCCGTGGAGTACCGGCTGGACGGACTGAACCAGGCGCAGATAAACGCCAAGACCGGCTTTACCTGGGCCGAAGGCCTCAGGACCATACTAAGACAGGACCCGGACGTCATAATGGTCGGAGAGATACGCGACTACGAAACAGCCGAGATAAGCCTGCGTTCGGCTTTGACCGGACATCTTCTGTTCACCACCATTCATACGATCAATGCGCCGAGCATCATAGAGCGGCTTTTTGAGATGGGCATCCCGCCTTTCCTCATCGCCTCCTCCATGCTGGGCGCCATGTCCCAGCGGCTGGTGAGAAAAGTTTGCCAGCAGTGCGCGCAGAAAGCGGCGCCCCCATCCGAAGCTGTGGTCAACGAATTCATAAAGAACATGGATCCAGTAGAGGCCAAGATAGTAAAAGAACTTATTCTTAAACCCGGCTCGGATTATAAAGTGGAAAAAGGATGCCCCGCCTGCCGCAATACCGGTTACGTGGGACGTGTCGGCATATTCGAGTTGATGCTCATGAACGAGGAAGTCCGCAAACAGGTATTGGACCATAGCCCCACCGATATGATACGGCGCACCGCTATCCAGACAGGCAAACTGCGCACCCTCCTGATGGACGGCATCGGAAAAGCCCGCAACGGCTCAACCACGCTGTCCGAAGTGATCAGGGTCACCGCAACAATGGTGTAAGCAGGCCGAAGACTGAAGGCGTAAGACTTCAGCCTTGAGTCTTCAGCCTAACGTTATGCGCATAATTGTCATGAAATTCGGCGGCAGTTCCTTAGCCGAGCCCGAAAAAATAAAAGTAATGGCGGAGCGGGCGGTTAAAATACGCGCCGCTGGGTATGCCGTGGTAATGACGGTCTCCGCCCCGGCGGACATCACCGACGACCTGATAACCCTTTCAAAACTCCTAACCTTGAAACCGGAACCGCGTGAATACGACGCGCTGCTTTCCACAGGCGAAAACTTGAGCGCCTCGCTTATGGCGATGGCGATACGCGGCAGAAACGTTAAAGCCGTTTCGCTTTCCGGCGCCCAGACGGGCATAAGAACCACTCTCCGCCACGGCGATGCCGATATAATATCCATAAACCCCGCCAGGATATTACGGGAGCTTAAAAAAAACAAAATAGTAGTAGTCGCCGGATTTCAAGGGGTAAATAAAGCGGAGGATATAGCGACCTTGGGCAGGGGCGGCTCAGATCTCACGGCGGTGACGCTTACACACGCGCTCAGAGCGGGGATGTGCGAACTTTACACCGACGTTAAAGGTATTTATACAGCCAACCCGGCCGTTGTGCCCCAGGCAAAAAAAATAAAACGGATTTCTTATACCGCGCTAATGGCGCTGGCCCGCTCAGGCACTGAAGTAAGACAGCTTCGCGCCATCGCTTACGCCAAAAAACATCGTATTCCCCTGCACCTGCGCTCCTCTTTTGAGAATACGGAAGGAACCATGGTTGGAGATTTCAAAAGCGCCGGCATAAAACCCGAAGTTACCTGTTTTTCCATCCAAAAGCTCGGGGATTCGGCCTGGATACACATTATAGGTTCAAAACTGGACGCTCTCAGGATAAAAGAGACGGTACGCGAAACGTCCGCGGCCAACGGATGTCTCCTGATGAAGGAGACTTACACTCCGAAAAAGATCAGCCTTTCCACCGCGTTCCGCGACGGCGAGCGTCTTCTTAAAGCCCTGCATAAGATTTTTATTCAAAAGTAGGAACATAAACCGGTAAAGAGGCATTGCGGAGAGCGATGCGGTTCCGACGATCCCGCGATACTATCCCGGCATTCCGGTCGTCGCGCCTCTAAAAATACGCGCTATTATCATTGACACTCTCCGGTTTAAATCTATAAAATCTCTATATGGCAGCCATTATAAAATCGGTTTTCGGAATCTTTTGGGCGGCCTCCGCCGGTTTTATCGGGTTCCTTGTTTATATCATCGTTCAAACCGAGAATAGTCCTCAATTGCTCTGGGCCTGGCTCGTAATGTGCGGCTTCGCCTTCATAGCGGCCACCTGGCTGGCTTACAACATAATTTTCGGCCATCACCACAAACCGGCTCTCAAACACCACGACTTGCATTTACAATAATGCGATACGACCTCATAATACGGGGAGGCCTGGCCGTGCTTGAAAACGGCCCGGCAAGGGCCGATATTTTCATCTCAAATGGCGTGATAAAGCGCGTACTAAAACCATCAAAAACGCCGTACAGCGCTGCCCGCGTAATAGACGCCTCCGGCCTTATAGTGCTGCCCGGAATTATAGACGCTCACGTCCACTACAGCCTGCACCTTGGAGGCAGTAAAATAACGGCCGACGATTTTTATTCCGGTTCCGCCGCGGCGGCCTGCGGAGGCGTGACATCCGTCCTGGATTATACGGGCCAAGGTCCCGGCGTTCCCCTTAGGACCGGCCTGAAAGAACGTATAGAGGAGGCGGAAGGCCTCATGCACGTGGACTACGGTTTCCACGCGGTGATCCCGTCCTGGAAGGCGCTTTTAAACCCGGCCGCGCAGATAAAAGAATTGATGACTCTCGGCGTTACCAGCTTCAAATTCTTCACCGCGTACGAATCCAGGGGACTCATGGCTTCCGACGCTGAGCTTTTCGAAGCGCTGGAAGTTTCCAGGCGGAGCGGAGCGCTGATCTGTGTCCATGCCGAGTCCGGAAACATAATCGATCTGCTTGTGGAGCGCTTCAGGCGTAAGAAGCTTCCCGGAGCCGAAGCGCTCCGCCTTTCGCGCCCCGACTTCACCGAGTGGGAAGCCGTGGGCCGCGCGCTTCTCCTGACTGGGCGCACCGGAGGCCGCATCTATTTCGTACATCTTTCCAGCGGCCTATCGGCCAAGCTCATCGCCCGTGCGCGCGCCATAGGAATACATGCCCTGGGTGAAACATGCCCTCAATACCTTATATTACAGGACTCGGTCTTAAAGCGCGGGAACGGACACCTCTACGCCACGTGCCCGCCCGTAAGGACGGAAGATGATTCAAAAGCCCTCTGGGCCGCGCTGCGCGCCGGCACTATCAAAGTAATAGCAACGGACAACTGCACCTTCACCCGCAGCCAAAAAGACCAATGGGATGGAGACGTGGGCCGCCTTCACATGGGCATACCCGGCACCCAGACTTTACTGCCGCTTATGTTCACGTTCGGGGTCAAGCGGGGCCGGATAAAAATAGGGGAGATGGCGAGCGCCTTATCTTCCAACCCCGCCAGAATAATGGGGGTGTATCCCCGGAAAGGAGTTATAAATGCGGGGTCGGATGCCGACTTCGCCATCATAGACCCTTCCATAATTAAAGCCGTGGATTTCAGGAAATTGAAACACAATACGGATTATTCTCCCTACCAGGGCATGAAGCTTTCCGGCTGGGCGAAATTAACTATTTTACGGGGGGAAGTAATAGCCGAAAACGGAGAACTGACCCGTCCGGACAGACCCGCCGGACAATTTCTGCGCCGCAATAGATCAATCCTGCCTTAGCAGACTGTTAACCTGAAAAATTCAGTTGAATTTTCCCTTTCGCGGAGCTCAGGTGCGCTTCGCGCGGCATACACCCTCTAAAACCTGACGCGCATTGCGCTTGGTTTTCGACCCGCTGCTGCGGGGAATCCCGGCCGTCTGCTGGCCATAGGCCCTTATACGGCACCTACGCAGGTATTGCTTTTTTTGTTCACAGGATCTTCCAATGGAAACCAAGTTGAACTGCAGGATTCGGGTTAAATCGCTATTTTCGGATTAAAAAGTTTTCTGGCGATCCCGATATCCTGAAGAATCTGACGCTGTAGATTTTCCTTGGAACGGAACTTTTTTTCAGGCCGCAAATAACTGAGCAATTCCACCTCAAGAAGCCGACCGTAAATATCCCGGTCAAAATCAAGTATATGGACCTCTAGAAGCAGGCGGCCGCCAAGGCTGTCAACAGTGGGACGCCGGCCCACGTTCGCAACTCCGTAAAATATCTCTTTATCCAGCCTAACCTTCGCCGCGAAGATGCCGGGGGGCAGGATCTTGGCCGGATGAACGTCTATATTCGCGGTTGGAAATCCAATCCTACGGCCCAAGCCGGCGCCTGTGACCACTTTTCCCGAAAGGGAGTAATTCCACCCCAGGCATTTATTGGCGTCTTCAACGCGCCCGTTCCTGAGAAAAGTGCGTATCAGAGAAGACGAGATCTTATGCCCTCCGAAATTAACAAAAGACATGGCCTTGAAACGAATGCCGGCCGCGGCGCAGCGCTTTTTCAAAAATTCCACGTTACCACCGCGGCCTCTGCCGAAGGCAAAATCACGACCTACACACAGACCGGCGGCGGCATGGGTCTTCAATATAACACTGTTGAAGAACGCCTCCGCGTGCATCTCCGCCAGCGCGGTGTCAAACGGGATCTCGGTTATATGTTTAACGCACAGGCGCCGAATGAGTTTTTCGCGCTCGGCAGGCAGGGTGATAAGGCAGTTTTTTGTTTCATTTAAAAAAAAGAACTTTGGAGGCAGCGGGAAATACGCCAGGGAGCTATCCAGGCCCAGCTTGAAACTTTCGCGGATAAGGGTCCTTATGATCTTCTGGTGGCCGAGGTGCACGCCGTCGTAAGTGCCGATAGTTAAATAGCTGGGCATAATATATCGATCCAAAAATCCAGGCAGGGGTTAAGAACAAAATCTAAGGCGCGGAGCAACACTCACATCTCTTAATGCTTCAGGGTTCATCGTTCCGGAAATTGTGCTAGATCTTTTCAGGCATGGGTTTTTAGATAAAAAGCTATTTCATCCGCTATTTTCGGGTTTAGAGATTCTTAAGGTCCGGCGGAACCTCCAGCAGACGGGCTTTTAGCGCCTCAAGAGACAGCTTCTGGAGAGTTTCCCTGTTCAACGCATCGTCCACCTTCCAGCGGTTGACGCTTAGTCGGCGCAGCTCGCTTAGATGGCCGCCGGTGCCCAGCATGCGGCCCATTTCATAGGCTATGGAACGCACATAGGTGCCGCCGGAACATTCAACTTCAAAATTAAGCAAAGGCTGCTTGAATGAATAATTTTTCCACTTGATGTTGACCTCGCGGCGCATAGGAGGGACGGCCGTGTTTTTTCTGGCCAGTTTATAGAGATGTTTGCCCTTGTAACGCACCGCGGAAAATGAGGGGATCTGTTGAACCACTTTCCCGGTGAAAAAACCGATAATGCCTTTTATTCGCTCGTGCGTCATTCCGGCCACGGGAGTCTCTTTTATGACCTTGCCTTCCGCATCCCAGGTATCCGTCTCAACTCCAAGCGTAATAGCGCCACTGTAAATTTTAGCGCAATTCTGAAGTTTTGCCTGGTATTTAGTGGAGGGGCCAAGCAGCATTACCAGCAGACCGGTAGCCATCGGGTCCAGCGTCCCGGTATGCCCGATTTTCTTAAAATTGAGCCTGCGGCGCAGAATATCCACGGCATCGTGGGAAGTAATGCCCTTAGGTTTATCGAAGAGCAGCAAACCTGAAAATTGGGGGGATAGATTCATAAAAACCGCCCGCCGGTCCGGCGCCCGTCCGCTGAACTAAAAGGCGGATTCTCCGTCTCAATTTAAAATTTTTCGTATTACCGCCAGGATCTTTTTCCGGCCTTCCTGCATGCCGGCCTTCATTCTGCAGCCGGCGGCGTTCTTATGGCCTCCGCCGCCGAAAGTTTTAGCAATAAGGCTGACGTCCACATGGCTCCGGGAACGGAAAGTGACGCTCAGGCAGTCCGCTGCCTCGCGAAAAAGAACGGTCACTTTTACCCCCGGCACCATCATCCCGTAATTGATTACGTTCTCCGTGTGCTCCGGCGACGCGCCGAAACAGGCGAAATCGGAAGTTTTGAGCGACATCACGGCCAACCGGCCGCCGCATAACAGCTCCAGACTTTCCAGACCGCGCCCCAGGACCTTAAGGGCCAGGCAGGATTTTGTGGCGTAAAGAAGGTCATTGATCCTTGAGAACCTGAAACCGGTTTCAAGCAGGCGGGAAGCCACTTCAAGAGTTCGCGGACTGGTCGCGGGGAAATGGAACCGCCCGGTATCGGTCACGATGCCCACATAAAGGCAGGCTGCCTCGGTCTTGGTGACATGCGCCTTCATGCTGTAAAACAGGCGGTAGACTATCTCTGCCGTGGAGGAGGAATGAGGCTCTACGATGTTCACATCACCGTAAAATTCCGAGGTTTTATGATGGTCTATATTAACCACTTTCCCGGCATGTTTCAGGATAGTCGAAAGATCCCCGCCGCGCTGGGGGGTTGAACATTCCAGCAGTATTGCCGCGTCAAAACGTTTTTTAGGGGGGAGGCGTCCGATCTTGATGCTTTTGACGTGCGGCAGGAAACTCAGGTTTTCTGGCACCGGGTCGTTAGAGAAGAGATATACTTTCTTGCCGAGGCGCTTGAGCACGGAAGAGATAGCCAGCATGCTGCCGAGAGTATCCCCGTCGGGATTCAAATGCCCGGCCAGAAAAAAACTCCGGCCGGTCACTATTATCTTTTTAAGTTTTTTAAATTCCTGTTCAAGATCCGGTGTTTTCATCTTTCTTTTCGGCCCTTATCTTCTCGAAAAGGTTCTCCATCCTGGCGGCCGCCTCAGGGGTTGAATCATATTTAAACATGATCGCCGGTATGATCCTGAGCCTAAGACGCTTTTTAAGCGCGGCCCGGATCAGGTAAATGGACCTGGTCAGCAGAGCTTCGGTCCAGGTCTTTTCCTGCTCGCTTCCGAACACGGAAAAATAGACATGCAACATCTTTCCATCGTCCACCAGTTCCACGCCGGTGAGCGTGAGAATACCACGGGTGTTGAGGCCATGCACATCGGTCAGAGCCAGACTGACCTCGCGGAAAAAAAGTTCCTTGAGCCGGTCGGTCCTAATGGGTTTGGGCCGTTCGTCAGGCATAGGCTCCGACACGGCGCCGACATAATCTAGACATGGGTTATCCTTCTTACTTTTTCTTCCTTGGTGACGGCCTCTACGATATCGCCTACCCGGTAATCCTTAAACCCTTCTATCAGGATGCCGCACTCAAGGCCCTTTTCCACCTCTTTCACATCTTCCTTGAAGCGCTTGAGGCCGGAGATCTTACCGGTGCCCGCCACATCCTTGCCCCGCAATATCTTTATGGGCTGATTACGGATCAGCTTGCCTTCCTTGATCAGGGAACCGGCCACTTTACCGGAACTCAGTTCGAAGATCTGCTGGATCTCGGCCCGGCCGGTGACAGTTTCTACGATATCCGGCTCCAGGAGGCCGCTCATAGCGGCTTTCACATCCTCGATAAGGTCGTAGATGATCTGGTACGTCCGTATTTCCACGCCCGCGGCCTTTGCTTCCTCTTTCACCTTGATTTCCGCCTCTACGTGAAAACCGAAGATCACAGCATCCGACGCCTTGGCCAGGAGCACGTCCGATTCGGTGATATTGCCGACTCCGGAGTGAAGAATGCGGATGGCGACTTCCTGGTTGCTAAGCTTTTCAAGGGAGTCTTTTATGGCCTGGAGAGAACCGAAAACGTCGGTTTTAAGCACGACGTTCAGGTTCTTCAGCAGATGCATATCCACCTGCGACTTGAGAGATAGCAGACTGACATGTTTCTGATGGATCAACGACTCTTCGCGTTTATGAAGCTTTCTTTTTTCTGCGACGTGACGGGCCTCTTTTTCGGTTTCGTATATCTTAATCATGTCGCCGGCATGAGGCAACTCTCCTCCTATGCCCAACAGTTCGGCCGGTTCGCTGGGACCGATCTGGGCAAGCCGTTCGCCGCGGTCGTTAACAAGAGCGCGCACTTTTCCATGCGAGGTGCCGACCACGAAAGGAGCCCCCACTTTAATAATTCCGCTCTCTGCGATCACGGTGGCGACTATGCCCTTTTTAGAGTCCAGCCGGGACTCGATGACGATTCCGGAACCCAGTTTGTCGGGGTTGGCTTTTAATTCCAGCATCTCGGCCTGTATACTGACTATCTCCAGGAGCTTATCCAGGTTGGTGCGTTTTTTTGCGGAGATCTCCAGCATGGGAGTGGCGCCGCCCCAGTCTTCGGGGTTAAGGCCGATATTGGCCAACCGCTGTTTTATGTCCTGGGAATTAGCGGTAGGCAGGTCCATTTTATTTATGGCCACGATTATGGGCACGCCGGCGGCCTTGGCGTGATTTATAGCCTCAAGCGTCTGAGGCATCACTCCGTCCACCGCCGAAACCACGAGAATGACGATATCGGTTATCTTGACGCCGTGGGCGCGCATAGCGGTGAACGCTTCATGACCGGGCGTGTCCAGAATGGTTATCTTCCCTCTGGGCGTCTGCACCATATAAGCGCCTATGTGCTGGGTTATCTGGCCGGCCTCGGAGTCCACTACATTGGACTCCCTGAAAGCGTCCAGCAAAGTGGTTTTACCGTGGTCCACGTGCCCCATAATAGTCACTACGGGATAGCGGGGCTTGAGATTTTCCGGTTTCTCCGCTTCCACCTCTTCCGCAACTTCTTCATCGAAAATGGGCACGATCTCAAGGTCAAAGCCGTAATCCACGGCGACAAGCGTGGCCACATCCGGATCGAGACGCTGGTTTATAGTGGCAAAAACCCCCATGCTCATGAGCTTTTTTATATAGTCGGTGGGCTTAATATTCATCTTTTCCGCCAGTTCGCGGACCACCACCTGCGTGGAAACTTTAAGCTTCTGAAGTTCCTTGGGCTCAGCAGACGCGGCGCCCGCGGAGGCGGAGGCCGCGGCGGGCGGGCGAACAACAGTCGGTTTTGCGGGCTGAACCGGCGCCTGCGGCGCGGACGACTTCGCCGGCTGGGCCGTATGCACCGGCGCGGAAGACCGGGACGGGGACGATCTGTGCGGCTGGGCGGAAGCGTCGGGCCTGTAAACCGACCCTGACGGAGGAATATCGGATTTTGCCGGTTGGGCCGGAGCGGCGGCCGGTGGTGGAACCGCGGGAACGGCCGGAACAACGGGCTTTGGCTTCTCCGGCGCGGGAGGAGCGGCGGCCGGGGCCGGGGCCGGAACTTCAGGTTTGGCAGGCTGGACAGGGGGGACATAGCCCTCGGGCCTTGACACGGAAATAATAAGGCGTTTGGGTGGCTGGGGCGGTCTTACTTCTTCCTTTGGCGCCTCAACCGGCTCCACGGATTTAACACTTTTGACCTTCGCCGTGTGCGGTTTTTTTTCTTTTAGCGGAGTCCCTGCGCTTTGCGATGCGAGCGCTTCCGTTTTGCCTTTTTTAGCCGCCTTTGGCGGGGCCGCCTTCTTTGCCGGCTTCTTTTCGGCATTTCCGGAAGTAACAGGTTTGGCCGCTGTTTTCTTCTTAGACTTGGCGGAGGGATCGGATTCTTCTTTCGCGGAAGTTTTGTTATTTAAATCGTCATTTGCTTTCTGTTTCTTTAGACTCATTTTTTTGCACCTCTTTGGTTTCCAAATCCTTTGGGGCCGCCGCGGGAACCGCCTTGTCGCCGTAACCCGGATTTTCTTCCAGGAATTTTTTAGCTCCGGAAACTATTTTCTGAGCGGTCTTCTCGCCTATACCCTCCAGCACGCACAGATCTTCAACCGTAAAGCCCGCGATCTTGCGGATATCGGCCATCCCCAGCTTTACCAGGGTATCGGCCACTTTGGCTCCGATGCCGTCGACCTTAAGCAGGTCCTGTACGGCTATGTCGTTATTTTTTTTGGCTTCCTCCACTTTTTGTCCTTCCGACTTAACTTCAAGTTCCCAGCCCGTGAGCCTGGACACCAGTTTTATATTTTGTCCCTCGCGGCCTATGGCGATAGCCAGCTGGTCGTCGGGCACGATAATAAGCGCTCTCTTGGATGCCTTGTCTATCACCCTGACCGACAGCACCGTGGCGGGGGAGAACGACTTGGCCAGCATATGCAGGGGCTCCTCGGTGTAAGGAATGAGATCTATCTTCTCGTTGGAGAGCTCGGCCATGATGACGCGGATGCGCGAACCGCGGATGCCGACGCACGCGCCGACGGGATCTACCTTTGAAGAATTGCTTTTCACCACCACCTTTGACCTGAAGCCGGGGTCACGGACGACATCCGTTATCTCCACCACTTTTTCCGCGATCTCCGGGACTTCGGCCTCGAAAAGGCCCTTAAGGAAATTCACTGAAGCGCGCGACAGGATTATCTGGAGGCCTTTGTTTTCCTTATCCACACGGTGAATAATGGCCCGTACACGCTGGTTGATGGCGTAATGTTCGCGCCTTATCTGCTCGGAATACGGAAGTATGGCCTCGGTCTTACCCAGATCCACAAAAATATCGCGGCCGGCTATATGATGCACCAGGCCGGTGACGATCTCACCCTCGCGGGGCTTATACTCGTCGAAAAGCGTCACTTTTTCTATTTCGCGGATCTTCTGGATCAGAACCTGCTTGGCCGTCTGGGCCGCTATGCGGGAAAAGTCCTGGATATCCACCGGGATATTAACTTCCTCGTCTAATTTTGCCGAAGGTTCGTACTTCACGGCATCTTCTAGCGTGATCTCAACCTCCGGAGTAAAGACCTCCGTGACCACTTTTTTAACCAGGTAGCCGCACATCTCGCCCGTGTCGGGGTCGATCGTGGCCGCGATCTGCGTGGTCTTGCCGAAATATTTGCGCAAGGCCGAAACCAGGGAATCGGTTATAGTCTTGAAAACATCGTCCCTTTTGATGTTCTTTTCCCGTTCCAACTGGTCCAGCGCCAGTACAAGTTCGGTTTTATTTTTAAAAGTATTTTCTTTGGTCATATATTTTTATACCTCTGTCATTAGTTTAGGCCGCTTGTTAACCGCAAATCGGACATAGGGGCGCGGCCGGTCACGAATCATGCCGCTTCAGAATGTCATCGTCCCCCGGATGCAGCCTGGCTTCTTCGATATGGTCGAGCATGAATTTAAGGCCGCCGCTCAGCTGAACCTCTCCCTTCTCAAAACCCAGCAGGTCACCGTAGTACACCCGGGCGTTATCTACCGGCTTTTTAAGCTTGATCTTGACCCGGCTTCCCTTGAACTTCAAAAAATCTTTTTCTTTCCGCAAGACCCTATCCATGCCGGGGGAGGAGACTTCAAGAATATAGCCGCCTTCAAGAACATTATTCATGTCTATGTAGGCGCCCAGCTTGTCGCTCATGTTGCCGCAATCTTCCAGAGTCACTCCTCCGCCTTCGGCACGATCTATAAAAAACTGGAGCAGAAATTTAGCGCCGTGCCGGAGCACCTTAAGGTCCACAAGCTCAAAACCGGTTTCCGCCAATAACGGCTCGATCTCTTTTTCAATACGTTCCTTTTCCATACCTGATCCTTATCACTAAAGTTTCGGCGGGAAACCCCGCGTTTTCGCATACGCCTATTTTACGCCTAACCTGAAAAATTCAGTTGAATTTTTCCCTTCACGGAGCGCAGGTGCGCTTCGCGCGGCATACACCCTCGAAAACCTGGCGCGCATTGCGCTTGGTTTTCGACCCGCTGCTGCGGGGAATCCTGCATTTTTTTGTCACCTGATTTTCCAATGGAAACCAAGTTGAACTGCAGGATTCGGGCTAAAACAGGCTTCAAGCGCGGGATTCTAATTAAAAAATCCGGCCCTTATAAAAAAAAGCGGCCGAACTTCAGCCACCTATACCGTTATATTATCATTTTTGCCGGGCTGTGACAAACAGTTTTATCCGGCACGGCCTTAAAATCGCGAAAAAGCCCCTTTTTTATTAACAATAGCGTCTCTTTTTCTGAGGAGCCTTTCCGAAAAGTCAGCCCGCCGGGCTAAAAAACGCCCGCTGACATGGTCGGCGGGTTTTTCTGATTACCGGCCTGTATCACTTCCCGGCGCCTGAATATTCCGAAGAAAGGGACGGGCCTCCTCAAATCTTTTCTGACTGTAATACAAAGCCGCCAGGTTATGATAAGCGCCCGGATGGCCGGGATTTAATTCCAGGGTCTTTTTCCAGAATACTTCCGCATCTTTAAACCGCCGCAGCTGGTAACAAAGCAGGCCATAGTTGAAATAAACGTCGTCATAAATGGGGTTAAGAGCTATTTCCTGAAGATATTCCCGTTCAGCTTCCGTAAACCGGCCGGCATTCATATATATCAAACCGAGATTATTATGAACCATCTGCTCTTCGGGATTGAGCGCCATGGCTTTCAGATATTCCGCCGTCGCTTCGTCAAACTTGTTCTCAAGATAATACATGGCGCCCAAATTCCTATGGGCGAGAGGCGAATGCGGGGAATGTTCGGCGGCATTATGCCAAAACGCGAATTTATCACGGAAATTTTTCAAATGTGAGAAAGTGACGATCGAAAAGACCAGGGCAATGAGCGCGGTAACCGCCAGGCGCCGCCTTTGGGAACCGGTAAAACTCCCGATCCAGTCTATCTCCAGCATCACTATAAAAAATCCGATCAACGGGACATAAACGCGATGCTCTATAAAATCTGCGGTTACATCGGCGTTTGGCCTGATAAAAGCCGGCAGCAGGAACAATATGAACCACGCCAGTCCCAGGAAGACCAGCGGATATCGTTTCCGCTTGGATAGCCACAGCGCGAGAATCACCAGAACGGACCCCAGCAACCCGTATATTACCGTTGAATCCCGCAGTATTGGGAGAACCGAGAGGTTTACGGGGAAGAGCAATTTACCCAGATATACCATGATGGCGGGCGAATTTGACCATATGGAATCGAGTATTTTTTCCGGTGGAATGACAAGAGGTCTGGAGAACGCGGCATGCCTCATAAGAAACCATATCGCGGCGACAACGGCCCATAAGATACACGGAAGCATGAGGACTTTTATTTTTTCTTTCCGCACCAGCAAAAAGAACAGGATGGCCATCGGGACAACGGCGATAGCGCTTTCTTTGGTGAACATGGCAAGAGCGAAAAAACCGGCATGGACGTACAGAAAAAGAATTTTTCCGTCCTTTTCATAACGTATCAGCGAGATGAACGCCGCCAGCACAAAAACCGCCAGCAGAGAATCGTTCCTGCCGGGGATCCAAGCCACCGCCTGCGTAAGGACCGGATGAACGGAAAAGATCAGAGCGGCAAAGAACGCAAGCGCCCGGCCGTATCCGAATTCGCACAGGAACACAAAGAACAAACAGGATGCGGCAAGGTGAATAAGCAGGTTTGAAAGATGGAAGACCGGGGGATTTATCCCGCCCAACTGAGCGTCGATCATAAAAGAGACCGTGAGCATCGGCCTGTAATATGCGTCAACGATGGAATGAAAAACATTCTGTTTGAAGGCCGCGGGAAGATTCGACCAGTTGGTGAGGAAATTCTGATTATTCAGAACAAGAACATTGTCGTCCAGATAAGTGAATCCGAAATGGATAACCCGCCAATAAACCAGGAACACCGCCAATGAGAGCCAAAGATACGGCCTCCATGTTTGCAAAAAAGGAACGAGGGATTGCCCACCCGCCGGAGCTGTCGCAGTCCGGGATGGCATCTGCCGCGCCGGCAACCGGGGGATTTTATTTCTTTTACTCATTTATTTATTGAGCCTCACATAAGTAATATCCCAGCTGGCCGGGCCGATTTTGTAGCGAAACAAGGAACGCGGAGCGCAGCATAGCTGGGCTATGTAAACGACGCGTGACGCAGTTGCAGCCCAAAAGCGCCCGGCCCTTTCCCTCTGGGAAAGGGAGGCTTGCCTTTGAGCGGCTGCTTCGTTGCTCCTCGCTCACAGGCCGCCGGCATGCTCGTTCGTCGCGCC
>MGVA01000017.1 GCA_001800245.1 Elusimicrobia bacterium RIFOXYA12_FULL_51_18
AAGCGCAATGCGCGCCAGGTTTTCTAGGGTGTATGCCGCGCGAAGCGCACCTGAGCTCCGCGAAGGGAAAAATTCAACTGAATTTTTCAGGTTAAAGCGTTATCCGGCCCAAGAAGACATCGTAAAGGAGAACGGAATGAATTTTTCGGCGTATATGTTTATCCGCAACGGCATCAAGGGCGGCTATACGTTCATGGAAGCCATAGAAAACGTGCTCCCTTTTGTGGATGAGTTCTTCATACTGGAAGGGAACAGCGATGATGGCACCAGGGAGGTGCTTGAAGCGCTTGCAAAACTGAACCCTAAAATACGGATAGAATCTAAAACACCCGCCTATATTTCAGCGCCCAAAGACAGGAAGGGACTGGCGCTCGGCGCTGTTTTTGATGAAGCCCGCCAAAAATGCGGCGGCGATTGGCTTATCCAGGTCCAGGCCGATACGGTTTTCCACCCTGTAACCATACTGGCCGCCAGATACTTTCTTGAGCTTGGCGGCAACGCGCGCAAATACGGGGCCATGGAAATAGTCCGGCGCCAGTACCGCTGGAACTGGCAGGAAATGTACAGGAAGGATAATCTTGCTCTGATATTCAGGAAGGCGGCGGGAAAGGTTATTGGTGACGCCATCAATGTGGAAATAAAGGGTAAGATCTCCAGGGCGCTGGTTCCGTTGTTCGAAAAGTTCCCGGCCGCCGATAACGCCTGGATCTTTTTTGAAAATCTTGCCGGAAAGAGGGCGGGGTGCCTGGAAATTTGGGAAACTCCGGATATCCACGGCGGTGAGAGCGGTTTCCCGTGGTATGATGAGGCTACCGGGCGGAGTTTCAACGCGGACCTCGTTTCCTACGCAAAAAACGGAGAACCGCCCCCGTTCTGGCTGGAAAAAAGCAGCCCTTTCAAAGACAGGCTTCCGGAAAATCTGGCGGAGCTGATCGGTCTGAAAAAATACTCGGTCGGGGAACGTTTCAAGAAAAAAGGCGGACTTTACGCGCCTTCCGCCGCCGACATGGTCAGGATGCTCGCCATGGCCGGAGATATGCGGCCGCCGTTGCGTGAAGTTCTTTCCGGCCTATGGACGTGATTCCCGGCGGCTCTTCGGCGGGGCGCGGGGCTTATTTCGGGCGCGAACAATTCACGGACGGATATTTTATGCGGCTTAGGCGCAAAAACGATAGTTATCATTTTATGTTATACAAACCCTGGGTTCCCTGCCGCAGCTGGAGTTCAGCGTGGAGGAACGAATGAATCCGGTCTCTCCAAAAGTTTCGGCGGTCATACTCAATATTTTTGATATGCCGGGGCTTGTGGAATGTCTGCGCTCGCTTGATAAGACTTCGTATGAGAATCTTGAGATCATTGTCGTTCATAATGGGCCGGGAAACAATGAGTTCGAAAAAGAAATCCGCCGCGCTTCGGCTAAAATTTCCGAAGTCTTTTTTACCGGGTTTAATTCGGGTTTTGCCGCCGGCAATAATGCCGGTATAAGGCGCGCGTTGCAAAGGGGCGCCGACTATGTGCTGCTCCTTAACGATGACACGGTTGTCGCCCCGGATTTTTTGGGGTTATTGGTCGAAGAGGCGCGGAAAGATTTGTCTATAGGCATGGCCGGTCCCCGGATAATGTCGTTTTCCGTGCGTGATAAAATCTGGTTTTCCGGCGCCAGGTTCAACATGGCGGAGTGCGTGTTTACATATCCTGGAACCGGTGAGAACGAAGCCGAGTACGGTCATTTTCAGCCGGTGGAGACGGATTATGTAACCGGCTGCGCCGTGCTGGTCAGTAAAAAACTTATAGAGACAGTGGGCCTGCTGGACGAACGTTTTTTTCTATACTGGGAGGATTCGGACTGGGGGCTGCGCGCCTCAGTCGCCGGTTTTAAAAACATGCTGGTCCCCGCGTCAAAGGTCTGGCACAAAGTTTCGGCTTCCTCCGGAGGCAATGATTCTCCGTTCAAGATCTATCATAAAACCAGGAGTCATTTGATCTTTGCATGCAGCCATTGTCCGCGCTTGGTGGCCGGGCTAGCGTTCCGGTTTATGCGCGACGCCGCCTGGCTTGTTCTGAAGTCCGGAACGGAGCGGAGATATGTTAAAGCGGCCGCGTATTTGGCGGGGGCGGCGGCTTATTTTACCGGAAGCACCGGGCCTGGCCCGGATTGGCTGCGGACAGGCGGATTGCAGTAGGGCAAATGTCCGGCACTTATCGGCGCTTCGGACCGGGCGCCTTCGTTCGATAACCGGCGGGTATTTTTTAGGGGAATGTATTGAGCTGAACATATCTGAATTTCGGCCTTTAAGAGGCAAAAATGAGTGAAAAACAATATCCATCGCTTAAAGAAATATATGCGCTGCATGCGCCTAAAGTGGAATATGATCGCTACCTGTTCGCCGGCCGCTTCATATTCCGGCCGCCGTCCTTTCCGGCTATCTGGCTTCTGGTCAGGCTTGGCGTTTCTTCCGAAACCGCTTCGTGGTTCTCAGGAGCTGCCGCTCTTTCGGCATATATTTTCCTGCTTTGGCCCGGGCCGCGATTTCTCTGGCCCGGGATACTGCTGCTGATGGCGTTTAATTTCTTCGATTGCCTTGACGGCGGGATAGCGCGGGCAATGAGGACGCGCAATCCTTACGGCCGCTTCCTTGACTCCATCATGAGCTGGGCCGACATGCTTTTCTGGATGGTGATAGGAGTTACGGTCTGGCGACTGCCTGAAATGCGCTCTATAGGGGATTCTTTCGGAGTTCCAGCCGGCGTTTGGCTGGCCGCCGGGGCGTTTTGCGCCTTCCTGGCGTCTTACGCGGCTTATCTTGAAAGCGTTTTCGACCTTGTATTGCGCGAATACTGGGAAAAACTACTTAGCCGCGAAGGAATAAGTACGGCGCCTACTCCGATAGCCGGCAAAGCCCCGCCTGAAGTCATGGCGCGGGTCCTGGTTCATAATCTGCGCGTGAGAGAAACGCATTATCTGCTGCTGGCCCTGGCTTGCGCATTCGGACATGCCGACGCGCTGATAACTTTTTTTCTGCTTTTTAACGCGGCGTTGGTGTCCGCTCTGCTTTTCACATATTGCCGCCGCGGCCGGAAAATTTATGACGCGGGATTAGGGCGGGAAAGGCCGGATCATGACTGAAGCCGGAAAACTATCGGGCTTTCCCGGAGAAAAGGAGCACCTGATCATTTTTATTCACGATCTTGCGCCGTTCGGCGCCCAGAGGGTGGCGCTCAATATCGTAAAGTATCTGGATAAAAGCAGGTTTTGCGTCACGGTCTGCTCATTCTGGGGTGATGAAACCCTGGCGCCGGAATTAGCGGCTTGCGGAGCGGAAGTCGTGTTTCTGCGGGCGCGCAGATTTTTCGACCTGGCTGCCTGGTGGGGCCTGGCTAGGCTTCTTTGTCGTTCCAGACAGGCGATTGTTCAGACAAATTTGCCGGAGCTTTCTATTCCGGTCAGGCTGTTTGCGGTTTTTCTGTCGGGTCTGAAGGTTGTTCACACGGTTCAAAACCCTTTTCACAGCGAGCCCTGGTACTGGCGTTTTGCCAACCGTATAACGCTTCCTCTTTGCGGCGCGGTAATATTCTGTTCGCGTAGTTTGCGCGAAGTTTCAGGGCTAGATTCGGGCTTCCCGGCTGTACGGTCTTTTGTGGTGCAGAACGGGGTGGGAATTGAAGCTGTTTCGGCCTCCGCCCGGGATGAGTTGCGCAAAGAAATGGGGGTAGGCGCGGAAGAGAAACTCATCTGCTGTGTGGGACGCCTTGTCCGTCAAAAAGGGCAGGATGTTTTAATTGAGGCCGCGGCGATCCTTGCGAAGGAAAAGAGGCGGTTTAAAATCGCGCTGGCCGGCGACGGGGAAATGAAGGAAGAATTTCAGAAAATGTCCCGCCGCGCGGGTCTTGAGGAAAAGATCCTGTTTTTGGGGCGCCGCGCGGATGTTTCCCGCGTGCTTTCCGCCTGTGATATATATGCGGCCCCTTCGCGTTGGGAGGGACTTAATATTTCTCTTGGAGAAGCCATGCTTTCCGGCAAGCCCTGTGTGGCTACGGATATCCCGGGCCACGCGGATATTTTGGAAAACGGGGTCACGGGCGTGGCGGTTCCGGCGGAGGACGCGGCCGCGCTCGCCGCCGGTATAGACCAGGCGCTGGACAAACCTGATGAGGCGGGGAAATTGGCCTCCGCCGCTTTGGAATTGCTGAGGTCCGGCTTCGGCGTCGCAAAAATGGCGGCGGAGTATCAAAAATTGTATCTGGAGTTGATCCAAAACAAATTTTCAGAAGAGCCGGAGGCGGTTCTAAAGCGGATACATGTGCTTTATTTTATCCATGATCTGGCTCCGTTCGGAGCGCAGCATTCCACTCTTTATATAGTAAGGAATTTGAACAAGCGGCGGTTCCGGGTGACGGTATGTGCTTTCTGGGGTGAACGAACGATGGCCCCGGAGTTTCAGAAATGCGGCGCCGAGGTGGTTTTTTTGGGTGCGGCGCGGTTTCTGGATCCCGGAGCCTGGATAAGATTTGCATGTTTCCTGTTCCGGACCAAGCCGGATATAATCCAGACCAATTTGTCCGAACTTAGTTTCCCGGCCAGGCTGCTCGCAATATTCTTACCGCGCACCAGGGTCGTTCATATATTCAGGAACCCGCTTCATAGTGAGCCGCGGTATTGGCAGTTCCTCAATATTATGACATTCGGCATGTGCGATGTTATCGGCTTCAGTTCCAAAGGAATAGTCGGGGAGGTTGTCGGGAGGGCTCCATCGCATAAACACAGGCTCCGGGTTATGCAGAACGGCGTGGAGCTTGGCCCCGTTTCAACCGACGCCCGGGATGAGTTGCGCAAAGAAATGGGGGTAGGCGCGGAAGAGAAACTCATCTGCTGCGTGGGACGCCTTGTCCGTCAAAAAGGGCAGGATGTTTTAATCGAGGCCGCGGCGATCCTTGCGAAGGAAAAGAGGTCGTTTAAAATTGCGCTGGCGGGCGACGGAGAAAGGAAAGTGGCGCTTCAGAAAATGGCCCACGATGCGGGTCTTGAGGAAAAGATTCTGTTTCTGGGGCGCCGCGCGGATGTTTCCCGCGTGCTTTCCGCCTGCGATATATATGCGGCCCCTTCGCGTTGGGAGGCGTTCAATATTGCTTTGGGCGAGGCCATGCTTGCCGGCAAGCCCTGTGTCGCCGCGGATATTCCGGGCCACGCGGATCTTTTGAAGAACGGGCTCACTGGCGTGGCTGTTCCGGCGGAAGACGCGGCCGCGCTGGCCAGGGGGATAGCCGGACTGCTGGACAGGCCGTCGGAAGCCGGGAAAATGGCGTCCGCCGCGGAGAGGATGGTGCGCAACGAGTTTAACGTGGATAAAATGGCGAAGAACTTTGAAAAACTGTATATTGAGATTATACGGGAGCATGAAAAATTATGACGCGCGTAAGACGCTTCCCGCAGTTTGCCTGGAAGGCGGAAAAGAAACGGGAACTGCCGGCTGAAATTTATCGCGCGGAAAGGAGTCCGTGCGGTTACCGGGCGGCTTCCTCCAAGGGGGGGCGTCTATGAGCCTGCGAAAGAGCGGTATCCTATATGTTATCGAGAATGATTTTTTCGGGGGGGGAGAGCAGGCGTTCGCTCATTTGATAAATGGTCTGGATGGAGCTAAGTTTAACGTGTACGCGGCATGCCTTACCGGTTCTTTAAATCCGGCGTCCGTTGTGTTTACGGAAAAGATCAGGGCTAAAGCCAGGGTAATTCCTTTGGATCTACGCCGAAGGATCAATCCGTTTAAGATATTTCTGCTGAAGAAAATAGTCCGTGCCTACGGGATTGATGTGGTGCATAGTCAGGGTCCGCGCGCCGATTTTTATGCGCGGCTGGCCGCGCGGCTGGCGGGAGGGGTGGCGGTAGTATCTACTGTGGCCGTTCCCGTTGAGGAATATAATGTCGGGGCGTTAAGAAAAGCCGCATATAAAGTTTTGAATAAATTCGGTGAAGGCGGGGTTGATAAATTTATTGCGGTCGCCGGCCATATTGGAAAAAAACTGGCGGCGCGGGGAATACCGCCAGAAAAAGTTCAGAGAATTTATAACGGTATTCCGGTTGAAGAATTTGTTATGGAACCGGAAAAAGCCCGTGAAGCGCGCAGGGCGCGCAATATCGGGGAGAAGTGCTTTCTGGCGGCGGCTTTCTGCCGGCTCAGTTGGGAAAAAGGTCTTTTTAGCCTTATTGATGCGGCTAAAGTAATCGCCGGCGGCGATGTCCCGGCCGGAGGGATAAAATATCTCATAGCCGGCGAAGGCCCGCTGGAAAAAGATCTGAAAGCAAGGATTAAAAATTTGGGGCTGGAAAACAGTTTTATTTTTACCGGTTTTCTGGATGATGTAAAACCTCTTTTAAGCGCCGCCGATGTCGTTGTTCTGCCGTCGTTTCGGGAGGGATTTCCGGTGGGAGTTCTTGAAGCCATGGCTATGGGGAAACCAGTGATCGCTTCCGACATAGACGGAATAAACGAGAGCGTTTCCGATGGTCAGAGCGGTCTGCTGGTCCCTCCGGGGAACGCAGCCGCGTTGGCTGGGGCCATAACCGCTCTTTTTAAGTGCAGGGAACGCGCGTTCGAATTGGGGCGGCGCGGCCGGGCTGTCGCCGTGGAGAGGTTCGGCGTTGCTAAAATGGTGAAGGCTCATGAGGAACTTTATGGGAGGCTCCTGTAACTATGACCGGTTTTTTTAAGCGTATGGCCCGTCATATGATACGATCGCAAGAAGAAGGCTTGCGCACGCACAAAGCCGTGCTGCGCCTTCTGGACCGGGTGCGCCCGGTTTCAAATCTGCTGGACGTCGGCTGCTCGAGGGGAGCTAAAGCTGTGATTTACGCGCAATCCCTTGGTATGCCGCTGAATTGTGTTAGCGGGATAGAAGCGCAGAGTTGTTATGCCGGAGAAGCCGCTAATAAGTTCAAAGTCTGCACCTTCGATATAGAGAAAGAGCCTTTCCCGTTCCCGGACGAAAGTTTCGACCTTGTAATCTGCAATCAGGTGCTGGAGCATCTGAAGAATATTTACAGGCCGCTCAAGGAAATGGACCGTGTTGTTAAAACCGGGGGCTGGCTCATAATAGGCGTTCCCAATCTGGCCGGGCTTTATAACCGTATTCTACTGCTTTTCGGCAGGCAGCCTCTTTCCAGCGCTATTGACGGGCCGCATGTCAGGAGTTTTGCCCATAGCGCCTTTCTTGGATTTTTAAGGCAGAATCCTAATTTTGAGCTGGCGGCGGTTGAAGCCGCTAACCTGTACCCGCTGCCCTATCCGCTGATCAAGCTATTCGAAGGGCGGTGCGCGGGTTTGTCCGCTTTTACTTTTTATCTGTTTAGAAAGAAAACGCATAATCCGGATGCCTGCGGCTGGAAAGCGGGCCCGGCCGAGGATACCTGTTTTTAGATATATTTTTTAATTATATATCCAATGAAGATAGCCGGGAGATACTCTGATGTGTGGGATTTGCGGATTTGCGGGTTATAAAAACGACGCGCTGTTGCGCGCGATGGCGGGCTCGCTCGCGCACCGCGGGCCGGACGAGGACGGGTTCTTTACCGAAGAGGCCCGCGTCTCGCTAGGTATGCGCCGCCTTAAAATAATAGATCTAGCCACCGGCTCGCAGCCTGTTGTCAGCGAGGATGGCGCGGTCGTCGTTGTCTTCAACGGCGAAATTTATAATTTCCGGGAACTGCGGCGGGAACTGGAGACAGCCGGGCATAGATTTAAGACTAATTCCGACACCGAGGTTTTGGTCCACCTTTACGAGGAACATGGAGAGGAATTCCCGAAACTTCTGCGCGGCATGTTCGCCTTCGCGCTTTGGGACGCGAAAGAACGCAAACTGCTGCTGGGGAGGGACCAGTTCGGCATCAAACCGCTTTACTACGCGTTGTCCGGAGGGAAACTTTATTTCGCCTCCGAACTAAAAGCCTTGCGGCTGGCGGCGGGCCTGTGCGAAGAGCTGGATTCCGCGGCCCTGGACCATTATTTCACACGCCTCTATATCCCCGCCCCGCTTACGGTCTATAAGGGTGTGAGCAAGTTGGAGCCGGCTTCGCTGCTGGTTTTCAGGAACGGCGCCGCGCGGGTGGAGAAATACTGGCGGCTTGAAACAGGCGTAAAGAGCGAAAGACCGGAAGAGTTTTATATCGAAGGCATACGCGAGCTGCTCTCCAAAAGCGTGAAGGAACAGCTTGTAAGCGATGTGCCGTTGGGACTGTTGCTTTCCGGCGGGATGGATTCGGTTTCGCTGCTGGCCTTTATGGCCGAGGACACCGGAGCCGGAGTCAAGGCTTTCACCGCCGGCTTCGCCGGGGAGGCCGCCGGTTTCGATGAGACGGCATCCGCCCGCGCCGCGGCGAAACATTTCGGGGCCGAGCATTTCGAGATACCGGTGAGAGCGGATATCGGCGCGGTGATAAAAGAATTGGCCGGCCATTTTGACGAACCTTTTGCCGATTCTTCGGCCATTGCCAATTATCTTGTCACAAAAGAGGCCCGCCGAAGCGTGACCGTGGCGCTGGCCGGTATAGGGGGCGATGAATTGTTCGGGGGCTACCCGCGCCATTTGGGCGCGAGATTTATGCCGGCCTACCTTAAGACTCCCGCCGCTCTGCGGCGCCTGGCTTCGGGCGCGGCAGGCTTGCTGCCGGAGAGCCGTTCCGCTTTTAACCCGGCAGGCCGCTTTAAAAGATTTATGCGCGGCGGAACTTCCGATTTCGGGACGGCTTACGATTCATGGATGTCTTACCTTGATGGGGAAGAAAAAAAGAACTTTTATTCCGGGGAACTGCTGGCGGCTGTTTCAGCCGCCGGTTCCGGATTTGAGGACCTGCCGCAAAACCCGGAGGATATTTTTGGCTTTGAACTTGCCCATTATCTGCCCGACGATCTGCTCTGCCTGGCCGATCGGGCCTCCATGGCCAATTCGCTGGAGCTGCGCGTGCCGTTTACCGACGTGCGGCTGGTGGAATTCATGGCCCGGGTTCCGTTAGCGGTCAAAACCCGGGGCTTCAGACTTAAATATCTGCTCAAGAAAACCATGGCGGGGAAGCTGCCGAGCGAAGTACTGAAAGGTCCTAAGCGCGGTTTTCAGGTGCCGTTGGCGCGTTGGCAGGAGAAAGAGTTGAAAGCCTTTACTTCCGAAGTTTTAAGCGCCCGTAACGTTAAGAGCGCCGGAATTCTTTCTCCCGAAGGCGTTGAACGCATGATCTCCGAACACGCCTCAGGCAGGCGAAATCTCTATGACCGCATCCACGCGGCTTCGGTCTTTCATCTTTGGCTGGAACACAGCCGCCGTAACCCGCCCGCAACCATAAGCGGGCTCTGGAACGTCCGCGGCCGCCGGAAGATACTGCTGGTGAACCTGGCCGGGCTTGGAGACATTATAATGATGACTCCCGCTTTGCGCGCCATAAGGGCCGCCTACCCCGATACGCGCGTGGAGTTGCTGACCATAGACCGTTCTAAAGAGCTGGCCGAGGGTATTCCCGGCATAGACAGAATACATTCCGTGCCCATTAATTTCCGTCTTGCGGGCCCCTTGGAAATTTACGTTTTTATAAGGACGTTGCTGGCGCTGCGCCGGGAGCGTTTTGACGCGCTTGTGAATTTCAGTCTTGTTTCCTCTTTGGCGGGGTTGCTTAAGGCCAGGATGATTAACATGATAACCGGGCCGGCCTTGGCGTGCTGCCGGGTGCTTAAGGGGTTGGGTGCAGCTGGGGACTTCACTGTTTTCGAGGAATTTATTGAAGAGAAAAGCGAGGTAGCTCTGATCTCCAGGTTGTTGGCCCCGCTGGGGCTTGCTCCGCGCGACCTGGAAATAAGTTATGCGCCCGGCTTCGAAGAAAAAAAGAAGGTCGCGGCGGGCCTGGCGGAGTTCGGGGTTTCCGGCAGGCCGGTCATAGGGTTCAACCCCGGCGCTTTCAGGCCCTCGCGCCGGTGGCCGCTTGAAAAATGGAAAGGCCTCGCGGAACTTACGCTGAAAAAATATCCGGGAGCCGTTATAATAGTGACCGGTTCCGCGCAGGAGAAAGGCCTGGCGGCGGACCTTAAAATTTCGGACAGGGTTTTTCCGGCGGCCGGCCTTTATTCCGTGAGGGAGAACGCAGCGCTTTATGGTCTGATGGACGTTTTTATCACTAATGACACAGGGCCCATGCATATAGCGGCGGCTGCGGGAACGAAAACGGTATGCATTTTCGGTCCCGGCGACCACAGACGATTCTCCCCTTCGGTGCCGGAGGCCAGGCGCCGGGTGGTCAGGAAGGATATTCCCGGCTGCTGTATCCCTTGTTATAAATTTAAATGCCGTAACCCGGAATGCCTTGATATTATAAGTCCGGAGGAAGTTCTTGCCGCCACGGAAGAACTGCTTAAATGAACGATTCTGAGAATAAACGCCGGTTTGAAAAATTCCATGGCTTCATAGCGGCCGCGGTGCTGGTGTTCTTGCCGGCCCTGCTGGTTTTGCTGAACGCGGCCAAACTGCATTATCCCACCGCGCAGTGGGACGGCTGGGCGCTGGACGCAGCTCTGGCTATACGGGGCGGTACGTTCGCGCAAACCCCATACCTTGTACACACGCCGCTTTATCTTTACCTGCTTTCTTTTTTTCAGCAGCTGTTTCACGGAGGTTTTATTGAAGGCGCCAGGATTTTTGGTTTCGCCTGTTATCTGATTACCGGCTGGCTGGTGTTCGGCCTGTCCATGCGGGTTGTGCCTGAAGGAGGTAAGCTTACGGCCGGGCTGCTGGGCGCGGCCTTGTATTTCACCTCGCCGCTTGCGGTCCAGGGGGCTTTGCTCATCGACTTGGGGGATACAAGCGTGGTTCCGTTGGCCGCAACGGCCTATGCCTATCTGCTGGCCCGCGGGGGCTCCGGCATACTTAGCGGCGTACTTTTGACTTCCGCTTTCGCGCTTAATCTCTGGGCAAAACTTATACATTCTTTTTTCTTTGTGATCGCGGCTTTGGCCGACGCTCTGGTTAATGGAAAAGACGCTAGATCCGGAAGACATCTCAGGCTGATAGGCGCCGGGATATTTTTTTTCCTGGCGACGTGGATGATTTATGCTTTTACTTCGCTTAAGGCCGGCGACCACTGGAAACCCATGGAATATCTGGTTAAAGAAATGCTTTTCAATTACCAGCGTCAGGATTTGGCCGTAGATTTAGGTAAGGTGTTTGCTTCAAGGCTGCACAATGGTTTCAGGGTAATGCTCTGGATCTGGCCTCCTCTGTTGCTTTGGGGGATCAGTATTTTAAAGCGTGGTTTAGGTCCTCATCCGGAAAGATATTTTAATTATTTTATACTGATCTTCCTGGCGGCAGCCGTAGTAAGCAAAGGCGTTTCCAACGGCTTTCCTAAGTACCATTCAGCGGTGCTGCCGCTGCTTTGCGCGCTTGGCGGCGCTTATGCCGCAAAGACGCTGGCCGGGCTTCAATGGGGGCGGCTGCTTCCTCGTGCGGCCGCCGCTGTTGCGGTCGTCTGGTTCCTGATCTTTTTTGCGGGCGATCCTTTCTATTCTTTCAATTACGGTTTCAAGATGGCTATTATAAATGGAAGCGGGATGGCGGAAACCGCTTTGCGGCTTGTTGTTGAACTGCTCAGCGTGCCGGTTGCGATTCTGCTTTTGTTCTATGCGGTCAGGCGGTTTTTTGACAGTCAGACCGCCGCGATATTTTCCCTGTTGGCGGCCGGGCTTGTCTGGCAGACCGCGGTCGGATATTGCCAGGCGAGGGGTGATTATTTTACCACTTATGGCTACGGAACTACCGGCAAGGCCGCAGCGGTGGCTTACATTAAGCGCAACATCGGCAAGGGGGTGGTATTCGGGCCTAATGAATTTGGCTGGGAATTCAGAGAGGCCGGCGTGCGGTTTCTTAATGTAAGCGATTTTTGCCAGATGAACGAAAGTTGCGTGCTGGGGATACTGCGTGATAGGAGAACTGATTTCTTTGTCTTTGGCCCGGCGTCTAATACGGTGCGGCAGGTCGGAGATTTTCTGGGATTCACCGCAGATAAGGTCGGCAGGAAGTTCAGCGTGATAAAAAAAGGCGACTTCTGGATATACGTGTTCCACAAGCCCCGGAATTGATCTTTTCGTGTGAAACGGGATTTACTGGCCTTAAAGTTTTATACTATATTCCTGCGCGGGCGCTTGGCTTTGTCGCCTTCTGGAAGGTTCGTCCGGTTCTTCTCCGATGGCCGCCGTTATGAAATGAAAGCCGCTATACACCAACTCCAATACTGGCCCGGTCTGCGCTTTTTCGCTAAAATGCGCGCTGCGGATGTTTTTATCTGCCTGGATGATGTGCAGTATGAAAAGCGGGAGTTTCAGAACAGAAATAAAATACGGACCAAGGATGGTTGGCAGTATCTTACCGTTCCAGTGATGGTTAAGGGCAGGTTCTCTCAGATCATCAGCGCCGTGGAAATAAATTCTACCCGTGAGTGGCGGGAAGAGCATTTCCGGGCTATAAAAATAAATTATGTTCACGCCAGGTACTTTAAGGAATATCTGCCGGCTTTGGAAGCTGTTTATTCTAAGAAATATGTTTTGCTTGGTGAACTGGCGTTGGCGACCATTATTTTCCTTAAGGACGCTCTCGGGATAAAAACCCCAATACGTCTTTCTTCGGAATTTAAGGTGGTCTCCAGCGCCACCCGAAGACTGGTGGATCTTTGTGAAGCCGCCGGCGCCGAAGAATATTATTCAGGTTCCGGCGCCAGGGAGTATCTGGACGAAAAACTCTTCGCTGAAAGCGCAATACGGCTTTCCTGGCAGACTTTCAAGGCCATACCGTATCCGCAGGTCTACGAGGGCTTCGAACCGAATATGTCCGCCCTGGACCTTCTGCTGAACTGCGGTCCTGAATCCGTAAAATACCTCTAATTTCCGCTCAGGGTGACGAGCGGGATTTCAGGGGGGGCGAATAAACGCATGGGGGGGCCCCAGGTACCGGCGCCTGAAGTAACGTAGAAGAAAGAGTTCTTTAACCGGTAAAGCCCGTAGAAGTGTTTATAGACCATGCGGGTGAAGATGTGGAAAGGGAAGATCTGGCCCCGGTGGGTATGGCCGGAGAACCCGATGAAGTTCCCGGTTTTAGCTATTAATTCCTGCATAATTGGCTGGTGTGACATCAAAATTGAGATTTCTTCTTTCCGGTTTTTTTTAAGAATATCCCTGACGTCCTTTTCGCTCATTTTCTCGGTCATGATGTCGCTCAGGCCTATTATCCTGAAACCGGATATATCTGCGCTTTCGTTCCTTAAGAGCTTTATTCCGAATTGTTTATAGCAGGCCAAGGATCTTTCGTAGCCGAAATAATACTCGTGGTTTCCTAATACTCCGTAAAGGCCCAACCGTGGTTTGAGTTTACGGACCAGTTCTACAAGCCGCGCGTTGCAGGTAAGATCCGCCGCTTTGGCGCCCGCCGAAGGCGGGTTTTGAGGAGGGGAGTCGTCAGCCGCCTGCCCTGGCGGAGAGGTAAGACCCGGATCCAGCAGGTCCCCGGTTATGAGTACCAGGTCCGGGTTCTGCGCGTTCACCAGATCAACCGTCTTTGAAAACAGTTTCAGCTTGTAGGGCGAATCTATGTGCAGGTCTGAGATCTGGGCAATTTTAAGGCCTTCCATGGCCGACGGCAGGCCCGGAACGGAGAGGCGCATTTGTTTCAGAGCCGGAGCTTTGAGGCCGTTGTAGAAAGCGTAAGATACGATAATCACAAGGAAGACGGTGGTTCCCATGCGCAAGTAGTGCATACTTGGGGGGGGAAGCAGGAGTTGCAAGCCTAAAGCTAGCAGATCGGAAAAAAGGAATATAAAACCCGCAATGAATATGACGCCCATCCAGGAGTAACCCGCGATGCAGACCTGGTCCAGAGCCGAACCGGCATAGTTGTGGCGCAGGAACATGGCGAACGGGGCTAAAAAGGCCAGCAGCAGGAACAATATTCTTACGGCCCGCGCCGAACCTTCTTCTAAGGCGAAATTGCGCGCCAGCCAGGAGGCTGAATAGAAGTGGAGGGCTATGTAGGAGCCCAGGAGCGTTAGGAAAACGGGGAAGAAGTGATAGTTTTTCATGCCGACGCCTACGTTATGATTATATAAAATCCGTAGTTTCGTGGAGGGGTTGGGATAATCGTTCTGCGCATGAAGGCGTCGCGCGGAAGCGTGAACGTTACGGACCTTTAGCCCGCAGGCTCTTCGCAAGGTCCGTGTAGCCGTTCTTTTCGGCCGCGGCGGCCGCATCCTGGCCGGTTTTGTTGGTCCAGTTAAGATTTGCGCCATGGGCCAGTAAAAGGTCCGTGGTGGCGGAATGTCCGCGCCCGGCGGCAAGTATCAACGAAGTGTTGCCGGTGGCGTCGGCTATATTTACGGAGGCGCCGTCTTTGATCAGCGTTCCCACTATTTCCGTCCTGCCCTGGATAGCGCTCCACATTAGAGGCGTCCAGCTGAGATAGTCACGCGGGTCCCGTTCGGCCCCCTCGACCAGAAGATATTTAACGGTCTCGACCCTGCTCCACTTGACGGCCAGATGCAGTGCAGTCTGCCTCTTTTTTTCCCTGAGATTGATATCAGCTTTGTTCTTTAAAAGCACTTTGATAATGTCTATATTATCCCTGGCCGCAGCCAGCATTAAAGGCGTCCAGCCCGCTTCGTTCCTGATATCTACCGGTACTCCTTGCGCCAGCAGGCTTTCGACGGAGGAAACGGAATTATTCTTGATAGCTTTATACATCTTTTCCGCGGGGGAGGTTTCAAACGCAGGACCGCATGCCGCGAGGGCCAGCAATGGGAATATGACCGCCGCCAGTACGCGGCTTACCGCTGGGATTTTAAATGCCGACGCTATCTTCTTAAAGTGAGGCGTCATAATTCATCCTACAATAATTTATGACTTAAAGCATTATATTTCAGCGGTTTATTTCAGCCAGAGTTTTAAGAGATATTCTTCGTTACGCCTGTTACCTTTAGCCAGCGCTTTAGCTTTTTCAAGGAGCTTGTGCAATTCCGGCAGGGTATAGTTCGCTTCAGGCCTGATGCGGCATTTTAATGCTAAAGCCGTGGTAAGATCGGGCGGAAGTTTTAAGGTTTCAAGCGCTTTTTTAAAATTTCCCCCTTCAAGATTTAAAAGCGTCATATTGACATACGCCCAAAGGTAAGTCGGATTTACTGCGACCACAAAATCCAGATCTTCCATGGCTTTTAAGTTTCTTTTCAGCGCCATGAACGTTTCAGCGCGCCAGATCCTGGCCTCAAGATCGGATGGCTTTAAGGCCAGGGCGGTGTTTAAGTTTTTAAGCGCCTCATCAGGGCGTCCAAGTTTTAGAAGGGCCGCGCCGCGCCAGCACCAAGCCAACGGATAAGCGGCGCATATTGCGGAGTTCAGTTTCCCCAAAGCTTCTCTGTATCGGCCGAGCCATAAAAGCGTTTCGCCATGCCAAACGGGCATGGACGCCGTTTTAAGTGTGTCCGCCGCTTTCTCGAAGCGGCGCATCGCCGCCCGTTCCTGTCCCCGGCAGAGCAGCGCCTCGGCCAGCCGGCCGTGGGCCTGTTCATTAAACGGTTCGAAGTCAATAATCCTCTTTAAAATTTCGCAGGCCTCCCTAAAAAAACACAGGTTAAGAGCAGTTTCGGCTATCTTGAAGTAAAGCCAGATATCTTTTTTAAAGGCCCTGTCTGAGGCATGTCTGAAGGTTTTAAAGATCGACCGCAACAGGAGCGCGTCTTTTTGACCGGCAGCGCTTTTGAGAACCAGCAGGTATCCCATCACGCGTACGTCCGTATTGCGGCCGGCGGAGTAAAACTCTAATTTGTTAGATAGCTTCGTAAGTAAGGCTGGATTGTAGATATTGTACCATGGGTTGGCAATCTCTATCATTTGCGAAGTTGGCAAGGCGAATTTGCCTATTAAACTCAGGGTTCGGAACGCTTTTTTAAATTCTCCCAAGGCGCAGCAGGCGTTGAAGAACTGAAAATAATTTTCCGGGTTTTGTCCGGTTTGTCTGATATAAATCGAAAAAGCCGCCCGCATCCCGGCGTAGTCGCCGTTTTGGGCGGCTAATTCCGCTCTCCGGTAAATGAGATCCGCCAAAACCGGGTTTTTCTTTTTTAGGCCGCTGACAAAGAATACGCTGTCTCCGGCATGGCTTTTCAGGAATTCGTTTATAAGGTTTGTTTTAGGCACGATATTATATCCGGCGGTGGTTTGGCGTCCCAAGGTCTTTTATACGGCGCCCGCCCAAGTATTATGCGTATATCGGTTATAGGCAATTGTTACGATATTGGCATGTGTTTGAAGAAGTTTTTGCCGTTTTCATAAGAAGAAAATATCATTAACCTGAAAAATTCAGTTGAATTTTTCCCTTCGCGGAGCTCAGGTGCGCTTCGCGCGGCATATGCCCTCGAAAACCTGGCGCGCATTGCGCTTGGTTTTCGACCCGCTACTGCGGGGAATCCTGCATTTTTTTGTGCCGCCGGTTTGCCAATGTAAACCGGCTTGAATTGCAGGATTCGGGTTAATCCCGGCCGGATTCAGGAACCTCGGCCCTGCAGCCGCTTGCGGCCAGAGAAAGAAAATGACGCTCATGTCTTCGACAGCCGCCGGCACGCTCTAGCGCGGCTAATGCCCAGGCGGGAGTGAATTCCGGAGGCGGTTCCAGAAAACGCCCGGCCCCGCGGGAAAATTTTCTAAACAACCGCCTCGCCACTGTCCGGTTCCCGCTTTCCCAGTTCAGCAGCGCTGCGTTCAGCAGCACCCAGGGATGGGCCGGGTCCGCGGCCAGCGCCCGCTCCGAAGTCTTAAGCGCCTCCCGGTTCTTGCCGGAAAGGCGCAACGCCTCGGCCAGCCAGGCCGTGGCCTCCAGGTCTCGTGGGTTCCCGGAGGCGCGGCGCAAAAGTTTTTCAGCGGCGGCCGGCCCCCGGAGCTTCAACAGGGCCGCTCCAAGCCAGCACAGGCTCATCGGACTGGCCGCCGCCGGCGGTTTCCCCAGTTTATCAGCCGCCTTTCCGTATTTCCGGCAAAGCAGCAACAACTGGCCGTGCCAGGCGGAAAAGCCGGGAGAGCGCAGAACTTTTTCTTTCCGCTCCATCAGGGCAAAAGCATCTTTACTGCGGCCGGAGCAGAGTAACGCTTCGGCCAGTTTGCCGCAGCAGTATTCGTCGCGGGGAAAATATTTCAGGGTTTCTTGAAGCAGTTTCACGGCTTTGCGCGGGCGTCCGGTTTCCAGCAGGGGCTGCGCGCAATGAGTGTTAATTATGGAAAGGCGTCCCGTGAAGAGCGGCGGGAGTCCAGCCGGTTCTCCGATGCGGCCGTGTAATATAAAAAGATGCAGGGCTTGTATCTTGGCCGCCGAACCGGCGGCCTTTTCGGCTAAAACTTTCCGTAGAGCCTTTTTTATGAATTTGGAGTCGTGTATATTCAGCCAGGGATTACCTAAAAGGAAAGTTTCCTCCGGGCTCAGGCCTCCGGAGGAAAATAATTCCACGGTTTTTTTCAGCGCCTCCCGGTATTTGCCCGTCAGAGCCAGGGCCGCGGCCATCTCCGGGCGCCACGGGGCCGCGCGCAGGTAGGCGTTGAGAAGCTCCAGCATGCGGTCCGTCCTGCCGGCATCCCGGCATATTTCAGCCAGCCTGTAGAGGTTGTCCGCGGCTCCGGGTTGAAAACCGGTCTTTCGGCGTGAGTGGAAAACAGAATCTCCGCCCGTAGCTTGTGAAAAATCAGGGCCTGTTGATATTCTCATTTCGCGGCGGATAGGAAAAAATCTCCACCTTTGTCGTCTACCAGAATAAAGGCGGGGAAGTCTTCAACTTCTATCGCCCAAACGGCTTCCATGCCTAACTCCGGATAATCGAGTGTTTCCACTTTCTTTATGTTACGCTCCGCGAGCAGAGCGGCCGGTCCGCCCGGAGAGCCAAGATAGAAGCCGCCGTGCCTTTTACAGGCGTCGGTTACGGCATTGGAACGGTTGCCCTTGGCGATCATAACCAAAGACGCGCCGTTGGTCTGCAGTAGGTCCACATAAGAATCCATGCGTCCCGCCGTGGTGGGGCCGAAAGAGCCGGAAGGTTTGTTTTTAGGCTGTTTGGCGGGTCCGGCGTAGTAGATAGGGTGGTTTTTCAGATATTCCGGCAGGGGCTTTCCCTTGTCAAGAAGCTCCTTGAATTTGGAGTGGGCAATATCGCGCGCCACCACTATTTTGCCGTTCAGCGAAAGCCGGGTGCCGACCGGATATTTTGAAAGTTCGGTCGTGATATCTTTCATGGGCTTGTTCAGGTCGATGCTGATGCAGCCTGAGCAAGATGAGAATTTTGAGCGTATTTCTTCGGGGATGAGGCGACCCGGATCCGTTTCCATTTTCTCCAACCAGAGCCCGTCCTTATCTATCCTGGCCAGGATATTGCGGTCTGCCGAGCATGACAAACCCATGCCTATGGGGGCTGAGGCGCCGTGACGGGGCAGGCGGATAACCCGGAAGTCATGGGCGAAGTACTTGCCGCCGAATTGCGCGCCGTAGCCGAGTTTGTATGAGGCTTCCAGGAGTTCCTGTTCAAGGGCCGCGTCGCGGAACGCGCGGCCCCCTTCGCTGCCGGTCTCCGGCAGGCCGTCCAGGTAGCCGGAGGAGGCGAGTTTTACGGTCTTAAGGCACATCTCCGCGGAAGTGCCGCCGATGACGAAGGCTATGTGGTAAGGGGGGCAGGCCGCGGTGCCGAGCGATCTCATTTTTTCGATAAGGAAAGGTTTCAGCTTTTCAGGGGTAAGCGTGGCTTTGGTTTCCTGGTAAAGCATAGTTTTATTGGCCGAGCCGCCGCCCTTGGTTACGAAGAGGAATTCATACTTCATGCCTGGGACGGAGTAGAGGTCTATTTGCGCGGGGAGGTTGTTTCCTGAATTCTTTTCCTTATACATGTCCAGGGGGATGGTTTGGGAATAGCGGAGATTATCGGTGGTGTAGGTTTCCCAGACGCCTTTGGAGATCAGTTCCATGTCGTCGGAGCGGGTCCACACCTGCTCGCCTTTTTTTGCCACCACGGTGGCTGTGCCTGTGTCCTGGCAGAAAGGCAGTTCGAATCGCGCGGAGATGGCGGCGTTCTCCAGCATGCAGTAAGCGATAAATTTATCGTTTTCGGAGGCTTCGGGATCGGTAAATATACTAGCGACCTGCTCCTGGTGGGCGGGGCGCAGGAGAAAAGATACGTTGTGGACTGCTTCGCGGGCCAGGCGCGTAAGCGCTTCCGGTTCCACTTCCAGTATTTCTCTGTCGCCGGCCTTGACGACTTTAACATGGTCTTTGGTCAGATTGCGGTATTTAGTCTTAGATTTTGCGAGCTCAAACATCTCTTGGTATCTGAAAGCAGGTTTATTGTCAGCCATAAAGTTTTTCTCCTTTATAATGTAACGCCGGGCTGGTGAACTTTGGGTTAAAAGCCGCGAGATGCCCAGTCGGGGCGTCGGCGGCTGCCAGTTCGGGGTCCTGCCGGGGTCAGTCTTTTTTGCGTTCCCTCGGCCGCCTGCGGGGTCAAAAAAGACTGACACCCGTCACCCCTCCAACGATACCCGCCGCCCCTCCGTAAAACTTACGCGTAATACGTTCCTAACGCTTTCAGCCGCGGCGCTTCTTGTTTTTATATAACTTTACCCACCCTTAATTTAGATACATCCTATTTACCCGCCCAGTGGTAAACAAATATCCTTATCTTAAAAACAACCTGATATTTTTTCCCCTACCACATCTATCACTAGACTCTGGTTATAATCCAGGCCGCGCATTTTGGCGGACGCGGAGGGATAAAAGTGAATATTCTTAAAACCCAAATCGGAGAGCATTGTTTGCCATTCTTGGGTCGTAAAAAGTTCAATGCTGGCGAAATCAGCAGCAAGCTTTTTTTTAAAGGTCTTTCTTTCGAATGAGCCTTCAAAACGATTGTTTAGGGGATTGTAAGTGAGGAACCCTTCAAGTTTATTGTTCTCAAGAGCCGCCTTTTTATTGTAAATTTCAAGCAAAAGATGGCCGTCTTTCTTTGCGGCATTGAATAATTTTCCAAGGACATCCAGGTTGGTTTGATGATCGAAGATGCCGAAAATTACGTCCCGGACCATTACCAGATCATATTTCTCTTGTTCATCGAGCCGGCGAATGTCTCCGACTCGCCATTCAATCGTAGCAGCCTTCTTAGTTGAAATTCTTTTGGCGATATCTATCATGACCGGCGAAAGATCCACCCCGGTCATTTCATATCCCATTCCGGCCAGGATCGTGGTTTCGGCGC